>NZ_JBAWAZ010000031.1:0-5371 GCF_049589555.1 Trichococcus sp. | reverse complement strand
GATGTTGGCAAACCGAAGAGACGGATAAAGCCTGCTGCATCGGTATGGTTGTATACATCATCGCTCTCGAAAGTAGCAAAGCTTTCGCTGTACAACGATTTCGCGCTGACTACGCCAGCATCGGTGATGTTGCCTTTATAAAGCTTCATCTTCACGAAACCTTCGACAGTCTGTTGTGTTTCGTCAACAAATGCAGCCAAAGCTTTGCGCAATGGTGTATACCACAAGCCGTTGTATACAAGCTCCGCATATTTGTTGGCCATCAATTGTTTGTATTGGAAAGTGTCTTTGTCCAAGCACAGTTGTTCCAATTTGTCGTGGGCATGGTACAACACAGTTCCGGCTGGCGTTTCATAAACGCCTCTTGATTTCATGCCGACCAAGCGGTTCTCCACGATATCGATGATGCCTACGCCGTTAGCGCCAGCAATGACGTTCAATTTTTCGATCAGGGCGATTCCATCCAAAGCTTCCCCGTTCAAGCTTACCGGTATGCCTTTTTTGAATTCCAGCGTGACATAGGTCGCTTCGTCCGGAGCTTTCTCAGGCGTCACGCACATCTCCAGGATTTTATCGTAATCCGGCTCGTTGGCTGTCATTTCCAGATCAAGGCCCTCATGCGATAGATGCCATAAGTTTTTATCTTTTGAGTAGTTTGTTTCCAATGTAATCGGAAGTGGCACGTTATGTGCAGCAGCATACGCAAATTCATCTTCTCTGGAAGTCAATTCCCATTCTCTCCAAGGAGCGATGATCGTGATGTTCGGATCGAATTCTCTGATGCCGACTTCAAAACGAACTTGGTCGTTCCCTTTCCCTGTTGCACCGTGAACGATTGCATCAGCATTTTCCAAGTGCGCGATCTCTACCATTCTTTTGGCAATGATCGGACGGGCGAAAGAAGTCCCCAATAAATATTGTCCTTCGTACTTAGCGCCTGCTTGCAATGTCGGCCAAATGAATTCTTCGACGAATTCCTTCTTCAAGTCTGCAACATACAACTTCGATGCGCCACAGTTGATCGCTTTTTCTTCCAATCGGCTGTAGTCATCACCTTGTCCTACGTCTCCTACTACGGCGATTACTTCACAGTTGTTGTAATTTTCTTTTAACCAAGGGATGATGACTGACGTATCCAATCCACCTGAGTAAGCCAAAACCACTTTTTTGATTGATTCCTTTGCTGCCATGCTTTTACCTCCTTATACAGATTTCAATATCCGTTGCTTTTATGCATGAACTGATATCTACATTTTCGTTTATTTAACAATATGCATTATAGCATATCTGCCATGAAAATCATCCCATTTTTTTACATTATTCTCATTTATCTGTCATACCGTTTTCATTTGTACGCCTTGTGTTCGGAACAACAAAAAAGAGAGAACAGAAAGGAGGTTCCCAGTCTGTTCTCTCAATGAATGATTTAATTTATTTTGCGACTTCTTGTGTCTGAGTTTTTTTCCACAGACCCAACGTCAACGCTGAAACGACTGTACCGATCAATAAAGCCAGCAAGAACATCAACGGACGGTTAGCCAAGGTAATTACGAACAAGCCGCCGTGTGGTGCAGGGATTGAAACTGCCCATAGTTGCGTCAAGCCACCTGCAATCGCTGAACCCAGGATAGAGGAAGTGATAACGCGCATAGGATCTGCTGCAGCAAATGGAATTGCTCCTTCAGTGATAAAGGAAAGGCCCAACAAGATGTTGGAAAGTCCAGATTTTTGTTCGATATCTGTAAATTTGTTTTTGAAAATCAATGTTGCGATACCGATTGCCAATGGAGGAATCATACCACCAGCCATTACAGCTGCCATCAAGCTGCCATCGCCCGTATCTGTAAAGATACCGATTGAGAAGGCATAAGCTGCTTTGTTGAATGGACCACCCATATCGATTGCCATCATGCCGCCAAGAACAGCACCCAACAGTACTGCATTACCAGTACCCAAGTTTTCCAGGAAGGTAATCATAGCTGTATTGATTGTGGAGAAGACAGGACCTACCAAGAAATACATCAACAAGCCAGTGATCAATAGACCGAACACAGGGTACAAGAGAATTGTCTTCATGCCATCTAATGCCCGCGGCAACCCTTTAAAGGCTTTTTTCAGATAAACCATGATGTAACCGGCCATGAAACCAGCGATCAAACCGCCCAAGAATCCGGCATTCGCAGCAACAGCCAAGTAACCGCCTGCCATACCTGGGAGCAACCCTGGACGATCCGCGATACTCATTGCGATGTAACCTGCCAAAATCGGAACCAGGAAGCTGAATGCCGCTCCACCGACTGCCATGAAGGAAATGAACAACGGGCTGTCAGCACCGAATGACGTTTCGAACAGGAAGGAAATCGCGATCATGATCCCGCCGCCGACAACAAACGGCAGCATGTGTGAAATACCGTTCATCAGATCTTTGTAGACTTTTCCGATGATGGATTGTTTTTCGTCGCTTGCGCTGGCTGTGAAGGTATCGCCTTCAACATTCAGGATCGGCGCTTCTTGACGCATTGCTTTTGTGATCAATTCTTCAGCTTTGTTGATGCCGTCGCTTACCGGTCTTTGAAGAACGTGTTTTCCGTTGAAGCGAGCCATTTCAACTTTTTTGTCAGCTGCCACGATGACGCCATCAGCACGGCGGATTTCGTCAGCCGTCAAGGGGTTCTTGACGCCATCCGATCCGTTCGTTTCAACGCGGATATCGACGCCCATTTTTTCAGCCATCAGTTTCAATGAATCTTCAGCCATATACGTGTGCGCAATTCCTGTAGGACAAGCCGTTACTGCAATAACGAAAGGTCTCTTCGTTTCGGTTGCTGCAACTGGAGCTGCTTTCGCTGCTGCTTCAGCTTGCTCTTTGGCTTCGCGTGCAGCTTCCGCTGCCGCAAATAACCCTTGCACTTCTTCTGGAGTTTTAGCTTTTTTCAATGATGCAGTGAAATCAGGATTGATGAGTAAACGGGATAATGACGCCAAAACTTCCAAATGAACATTATTTGCGCCTTCCGGAGCCGCGATCATGAAGAACAGATGTGCTGGTTGACCATCCAATGATGCATAGTCCACACCTGCTGCGCTTTTTGCAAAAACGACGGCGGGTTTGATGACCGCTTTGTTTTTGGCATGCGGCATTGCGATGCCATCGCCCAAACCAGTGGAGGTTTGTGATTCGCGCTTCATGATGCCCTCTTTATAAACCGCAGCATCATTGATGATGCCATTAGTGGAAAGACCTGCAATCATTTCATCGATGACGCCCTCTTTGGTTGTTGCTTGCAAATCCATAATCATCAATTCTTTTAATAAGATATCATTGATTTTCATATTAATAAGTTCTCCTTCCTATAGCTGACTGATAGTGACTTGTTTGACTAGAGCATCGATTTCTTCGCGTTTGGCTAAATCGTCGGCAAAAGCTGTTGCGCTTCCGCAGGCGATACTGACTTTGAATGCTTCCAACGGGTCGTGCGTCTTCATGTATGTACCGACAAATCCGGCGATCATCGAATCTCCGGATCCGACTGAATTCTTAAGGACTCCCTTTGGCACTGTCCCGTGGTAGGCACCTTCTGGAGTGAACAGGATAGCACCTTTCGCAGCCATCGAGATGATTGCATATTGTGCTCCTGATTCAAGTAACTTTTTGCCGTATGGCAGGATGTCCGCATCCGTTTCGAAGGTAGTATCGAACAATTCCGCCAACTCGTGGTGGTTCGGTTTTACCAATAACGGATGGAAAGGCAACGCATTTTTTAATTCTTCCCCGGTCGTATCGATCAGGAACGGCACGCCTTTGTCCGTCAGTCTGCGGATGATGGTCTGATAATAATCATCCGGCAGGCTTGTAGGTTTGCTTCCTGCCAAGACTACGATGTCGTTTTCCGGATCAAGCGTATCGAATTGTTTCAGGAATTCTTCGGCGACTGCAGGCTCGATATTCGGGCCCGGACCGTTCATTTCCGTCTCCATCCCTGACTTGATCTTGACGTTGATGCGTGTCGCTTCATCCACATGCGTGAAGTGTGTTTTGCTGTTTTCCGCTTCCAACCAGTCTTCGATGTATTTTCCGGTGAAACCGCCCAAGAACCCTAAAGCGGTGTTTTCCACTTCCAGTTCATTCAGGATGCGGGAAACGTTGATGCCTTTGCCACCCGGCAGTTTGAAATCCTGTTGGATACGGTTCACTTCACCCAACTCGATAGCGGGTAAATGGACGATGTAATCGATGGATGGATTTAATGTTACTGTATATATCATTATTCAGCCTCCCAAATAGTTGTACTGTCTTTCAGGTTACGTTTGATTTCCGACGGGACATTGTAGCTGATGATGCCGCAATCTTCAATGTCGCAGACCTTCACAAAACTGACTTGTTTGAACTTCGAAGCATCCGCTACGACATAGCTTTGTGCTGCATTCTCGATGGCTATCCGCTTGATGGCCGCTTCTTCGGTGTCCGGCGTCGTGAAACCATATTGCTTGTCGATGCCGTTGATGCCAAGAAAAGCTTTGCTGAAACGGTAATTCCTCATTTGCATTTGGCTGACCGGTCCGATGACTGCTTTTGTCTCCATCTTGATTTTGCCGCCGATAAGGATCGTCTCGATTTGCATATCCGATAATAAACTGGCATGCGGGACGCCATTTGTGACGACGAGGATACTCTTGCCCTTCAGGAAGGGAATCATTTCGTAGGTGGTCGATCCGGCATCCAAAAAGATGATGTCTTGATCGCTCACCAGTTGGGCTGCTTTTTCAGCAATCCGTTGTTTGTCCTGAACGTTTTTGGATGTTTTATCTTCCATCCTGTCTTCAGCGGAAACGCTATAGTTTCTCTTTGCTCCGCCATGGACACGAATCAGGAAACCGGCTTCTTCAAGAGTGCTCAAATCCCGTCTGATCGTGGATTCAGAACTGCCTGTCTGATCGACAAGGTCCTGCAGTTTTACGATATTGTCTTTTGCTAAAGTGTCTAGAATGATTTTATGCCGTTCTTCTGTAAGCACTTTCTATCACCTCTCGAACAAAAATATACCACCTACTCGTGAATAAAGCAATCATTTTCCTTCAAAAACATTAACTTTCATTCAAAACCATTCAAAAGCATTGATGGGCCGGGTTTTTATACGGGGAATATTTTTCATTTTCAAACCATATATTGGTGCTTTTCCAGAAAAGAAGGCAAAAAAAATAGGGCTCACCAACCAAATTATGTTGGTAAGCCCTATTTCGAGATTGCAAGGTTTTGCTTGCGCAAACATTACAGCCGTTTAGAACGGTTCTGAATCCTTGAGTTTGAGCTTAGGATTCAGAACGCACTTTTATAGTTGAACTCTGAATTGCTGAGGGTTCCGCCTAAGCT
>NZ_JBAWAZ010000030.1:0-1975 GCF_049589555.1 Trichococcus sp. | reverse complement strand
ACCTCAACCGTCCGCTTGCGGAACAGGAGGAAGTGCTGCGGGGCATCCATCCGTATGCCGAAGAGATGGCCCGGGTGACGAAACGCTTTTCCGAAGCCTATTGGGAACGGAAATTGGAAGACAATGTGCTCGATTTCAACGACCTGGAGCATCTGACGTTGCAGATTCTGGCGCCGATTGCCGATGACGGAGAGCGAAAAATGAGCGACGCGAGCGCCTATTACCGCAACAAATTTGAAGAAGTGCTGATCGACGAATACCAGGACGTGAACCAGCTGCAGGAGAGCATCCTCTACTGGGTGACCCGGCACCAGCCGGAAACCGAGAACCTGTTCATGGTTGGGGATGTCAAACAGTCCATCTACGCCTTCCGCTTGGCTGACCCGAGCCTGTTCCTGCGCAAATACGCGGCCTTTGCCGACAAAAATGGCGGAGAGCGGATCATTCTGGCCGAAAACTTCCGGTCGCGCGCAGAAGTTATCCATTTCACGAATTTCATCTTCGAACAGCTGATGGATGAAAAAGTCGGCCAGATGGACTACGACGAAGCCGCGAAGCTTCAGGCCGGCAACAAGTCCTTTCCGGAGAGCGAGCTCAACCAGACGGAGCTGCTGATTTACCTGTCGGAGAATGCCGACAACGATGAGGAAGCCCTCACGCCGGAGAACGATCTCGAAGCCGACCTGACGATCGACGACAAGACAGCCGGGGAGGTCACGATGGTCGCGCAGAAGATCAAGGCGCTGATCGATGAGAAGTTTCTGATCTACGACAAGAAGACCAAAGAAGAACGGCCGCTTTCCTACCGGGATATCGTGCTGTTGACGCCGACAAAGAAGAACAACCTTGTCATCCTGGAGATCTTCAAGGATTTCCAGATACCGGTCATCCTGAACGACACGGAAAGCTATTTCCAGCGCACCGAAGTTTCGATCATCCTGTCCTTGCTGAAGGTGATCGACAACCCGCGCCAGGATATTCCGCTTGCGGCAGTCCTGCGTTCGCCGATCGTCGGTTTGGACGAGAAGCAGCTGGCGCTGATCCGCATCCAGCAGAAGAACGGCGATTTTTACGAAGCCGTGCAGCATTTCATCAATATCTGCGAAGCTTCCAGGATCGACCAGACTGCGGAAATCAAGGACGCGCACAGCAAACTGGCGCTGTTCATGGGCCGCTTGCACGAATGGCGCAACACGGCCAGGCGGAGCAGCCTCGTCACGCTGATCTGGACAATTTACAACGACACCCACTTCTTGGATTACGTCGGCGGCATGGTCGCCGGCAAACAGCGGACGGCCAACCTGCACGCCCTCTATGAGCGGGCCAAGAAGTATGAGGAAACGAACTACAAAGGGCTGTTCCAGTTCATCCGCTTCATCGAGAAGATCCAGCAGCGCGACAAGGATTTGGCCGAGCCGACCTCCTTCAGCGACGACGAGGATGCCGTCAGGGTCATGACCATCCACGCCAGCAAAGGACTCGAGTTCCCGGTCGTCTTCCTGATGGATCTATCGAAGCGGTTTAATCTGAGCGATACCCAAAGCAAATACATCTTCTCGGAGACGCACGGACTCGGGACCGATTATTTCGACGTCCAGCAACGGGTACAGTATCCTTCCTTGGCGCGCCAAGCGTTGGCGATCGAAAAGAAAAAGAAATTGCTGGCGGAAGAGATGCGTAAGCTTTATGTGGCCTTGACCCGGGCCGAACAGAAATTGTTCCTGGTCGGTTCCTACAAATCCGAGGAGAAACTCTGGGCCGATTGGCAAGTGGCTGACGGGACAAGCGGGAAACTGCTGCCGGATTACCTGCGCCTGCAGGCCAGCTCGATGATGAAATGGCTCGGCATGTGTCTGTACCGGCATGAAGATGCTGAGAACGATCATTTCCATAAGGAATACCGGGGCGAACTGACGCACTATCCGGTGCACTTCAGCATCCAGACTTTCCGCGAGGAAGACCTGCTGTCCTACAT
>NZ_JBAWAZ010000029.1:0-1517 GCF_049589555.1 Trichococcus sp. | reverse complement strand
GACGCAATCATCGTGAAGCAGCAGATTACTGGTGAAGACACCATGATCGCTTTGGCTTCGCCAGCGAACCGTCAAGGACGTCAAGTAGCTGATGTCATCAGCGGCTTGAACAGAAAAAATAAAGGCAGCATCGGAACCGCAATCGTGCGTGTATTCGGTTTGGCCGGCGCTTCCACAGGTCTGAACGAGCGCCAATTGCAAATGTCAGGCAAAGAATTTGCAGTCGTGCATATCCAAGGAAAGAGCCATGCCGGCTACTATCCGAATGCATCAGCGATCGTCCTGAAATTGATTTTCCATCCGAAAACCGGTGAAATTTACGGAGCGCAAGCTATCGGGGCGGATGGCGTAGACAAACGCATCGACATCATCGCTACAGCAATCAAAGGGAATTTGACGGTCCATGATTTGCCGGAATTGGAATTCACTTACGCACCACCGTTCGGATCTGCCAAAGATCCAGTCAACATGGCTGGATACGCAGCATTGAACATTTTGGAAGGCATTTCCGAGAATATCCAATGGCATGAGCTTGAAAAAATGCAAGCTGCTGGCTACCAATTGGTTGATGTCCGCACTGCAGGAGAATTTAACAAAAGGGGCCGCATGGCGGGAGCCATCAATATCCCTGTCGACGACTTGCGCGCACGCGTCGGAGAATTATCGAAAGAAACACCAATCATCGTCAGCTGTCTGAGTGGATTGCGCAGCTATATCGCTGAACGCATCTTGAAGCAAAATGGATTTACAGTCAAAAATTTAGATGGTGCATTCAGCTTATATGCAACCGTCAGACCAGAAAAGGTGGTAAAATAAAATGTATCAATCAATTACAATGCCGGAATTCGAACAATTATGGAAAAAAACTCCTGTCAAACTAGTGGACGTACGTGAAGCGGACGAATATGCACATGCGCACGTCGAAGGCGCCATCTCTATGCCTTTGAGCGGACTGGAAGACACTGCGGATCAACTGGATAAGGATGAAAATTACTATGTTATGTGCCTGAGCGGGGCTCGTTCAATGGCAGCTTGCCAATATCTTGCTTCAAAAGGCTACAAAGTAACCAACGTAATGGGAGGCATTTCGGCCTGGAGGGGTGAAGTTGTGTGAACCAATACAACAAAAATATAATCAACCGCATTAAGCGTGCGGAAGGACAAATGCGCGGCATACTCGCCATGATGGAAGACGGAAAGAACTGTTCCGACGTCGTGACGCAATTATCCGCAGTCCGATCCAGCATCGACCGCGCAATGGGCATCATCGTTGCGGAAAATTTGGTCGCTTGCGTGAATGACCAAGAAAAAGACAACATTTCGAAAGAAGAAAGCGTCCAACAAGCAATCAATCTGTTGGTGAAAAGCAGATAGAGCGTGATGATTCGCGTTTAGACACCCGTACGTTGGAGTAACCGGCTGCCGTTCACCGCTTGTGTGGACGACAGCCGGTTGCGAAACGGTAGCGGTGTCTGCGAATCAGAACGCGTTTGATAGAGCGTGACAAATGTAAGCAG
>NZ_JBAWAZ010000028.1:0-5113 GCF_049589555.1 Trichococcus sp. | reverse complement strand
ACGCAATCCGCGATAACGAACCTGAATTGAAAAGACCTAAAATGTGGTGGTTCAACCTGATCATGACGCTTGCGCTTTTGGCGATGCTGATCATGGATATTGCCCACGGTGGTATCCTGTTCATGCTGGGAGCCGCAATCGCTTTGACTGCGAATTACCGCTCCTCTAAACTGGTTACGGAACGTTTGGATGCACTTGCTGCCGATTCTTTGGCGCCAGCCTTGGCTACTTTGGCAGCCGGCGTCTTCTCCGGAATATTGACAGGAAGCGGAATGGCTACTGCTTTGGCGGAAGGGATCACTAAAATCATCCCTGAATCATTGGGTACGCATATGGCGCCGATCTACGCCATCATCTCTGCACCAGCGATCACATTCCTGCCTCAGGATGCCTTCTACTTCGGGATCGCCAGCGTAATGGCAGGCGTAATGGGCCAGTTCGGCATCACGCCGGATCAGGCCGCCGTCGCTTCGATGGTAGGGCAAGCATTCCGCTTAATAAGCCCGGTCATCCCGGCCTTGTACATGCTTTGCGAATACACGGAGATCAACTTCGTCGACTTCCAAAAAGGCTACATCAAGTTTGCTTGGCCGATCCTGTTCATCTACATCATCGTCTACGGCATCACAGGCGTCATGCCGCTTTAAGATTCAACAATAATATAGTGAATGAAGGAAAGCGTTCGGCGGATAAAACCGAGCGCTTTTTTTGTGCATTTTGCTTATGTTAATTAAATAATTTTTAAAACTAACATAGTGGCACTCTATAATCTATGGTAATATTGAAGAAAGAGAGCATCGGAGTCAACAGGAAAGAAGGGTTGCCAATTGGAGAATAACCAGAGCATTTTCGATACAATTTGCCGGATGCGGGATGAACAGCCTGGTCTGCCTTATCGGTTCCAGGATGAGCGGACGGCTGGGCAAAAAGATGTGCTTTATGTCCTTGCATCCGAAGGGATCCCGTTTTGGCGGAAAGAGGATTTGGCGAAGGAGTGCTGCGGCATCCTCAAGGACCTCGTCCACAAAGAAGAGGCGATCCTGACAGACCCTGTTCTGCGCCATTTTCTGGAGCATTACCCCATCTGCAGTTATTTCCTTGAATTGCGCGAAAGAGTGAGGATTACTTTGGAAGCGGAATCAGGAGCACGAGAGCGGTTGTACCATCTCGGCATGCGGCTCGCCCGCAGCGGCACCGATCCGGAACAGGTGAAACTGGGCATCATCCTTCTGGGCTTCTTTCCATATGATACGACCAAACAGATCATGCGCACACTGGGTTACCACAGCGAGTACACTTTGTACGTGCTCGAGAGCATCCAGTATGTTTTCCCACTGCAGAACAATTTCATCTTCGAATTGGCCAAGCAAACTGTCGGTTACGGAAAACTGGCTGCCATGTTCCTGCTGAAGCCGGTCACTTGGGAGCAGCAACACTGGATGATGCATGAAGGCATCAAGAGCGATTTCCTCGCCAACATCTACGCCAATCTCTGCATCCAGAAAACGGATATGCGCGCCTATTTCAAAAAGACCGAGATCACTGCAGCCAATTTCACGGATTTCGCTTACCTGATCTGTTACGCCGACTACAACAATGACAGCTTGACCCTCGATGCCCAACTGGACTTCCTGTATAAGTTCATCGATAAGCGCGATTATGCGGTAAGCTTCATCGATCTCGGCGCGCTCGTCAGCATCTGGTATCAGGTAGTCGACTATTGGCAACAGGATTACGACTTCATCAGTCAAAATGAAACGAAATACCGCCGCACCAAAACCATGTGGGATACCCGCATTGCCCGCTACGAAAAGCTGGTGCATAAAGTCGAGAGTTTCCTGCATCAGCCTAAATGGCGCCATATCGTCTATCAGGAAATTTCCGCCCCGAAGGAATCGGATAGTCTGATTATGAAAGTGCTCGTCTATCTGAACATGCATCCCGATTTTCCGGCTTTCATGGAAGTGCTGAGTCGGCAACCTTTGGGATTCAACATGCTGGATTTCTTCCTGAAAATCAATCCCGAATTCTATTTCGACGATGTCTGCGAATACCTGGAAGCGATCCTGAACCCGGATCTCTACACGCTCCCTCTGGAAACCGAAGAGCCGGAAAATCCGAGCGTCACGGATCTGATGCGCGCCGACGAATGGTTGCTGCGCCTGTTCGAAGTGATGAGCGAGAAACGCAAATACAATGAAGCCTGGTGCATCCGCGGCATCCACTATCGCCATGCAGGCGTGCGCAAAAAAGCGGCCCAGGTGCTGCAACAGCACAGGAAAAAATGGTCCGACCAGGTGGAACATGAACTCCGGATTGCGTTTGAAAAAGAGCCGAACATCAAAATGAAGCGGCAGATCGACAGACTGTTGCAGCCGGAAAATCTGAAGAACCAAAAAGAAAGCCGCTATCTGAAGGCAAAGCAGCCGCCATTGAGCCATGCCCACACGGATAAGGAATTGCTGCATACGTATATCGCCGGGACACAGTTCCATGAGCTGAGTGGAGTCGCCGATTTCCTGAAACCGGGGGACTTGCTGCAGCTCATCCGCGAAGCCGATAATTCCTATGATGCGAATGCCATCGCCGTTGCGACCCAAGCCGGCTACATGTTGGGTTATGTGCCGCGGTCGGAGAATCCCGTCTTGGCGAGTCTGCTTGATGCCGAGGAGCGTCTTTATGCGATCCTTGAATCGCCGACGGTCGAAATGGAACGGCCGAAAATCACCATTGTCCTGAAACGCACCTTTTTCCAGGCGCAACCGAATGAGCAGGGTCAAGGCATCATCCTTCCGTTCCCGCCGCCAAAGAAAAAGAAATACGAATAAGAAGAAGAAAAGCGGAACGGGTTCGTTCAGCCCTGAAAGAAATTTAGGAAATCTGGCCCTGAATGAGCATCGTAGAGCGCAATGGGTCAGATTTATCTAATTTCCGAAGGGCTAACCCGTGCAGCTAGCCAACGTCTTGGGATGCACAAAATATTTTGCAATCCTGTGAAACACCTGCGGTGAAGCACTTGTAGTTCAGAAAACTTTATACTATTCTACAAAGAACGAAGAGGAACACCTAAAGAACAGGGTGTTCCTCTTTTTGCGCGGAAATGAACTTGACTATTTCGCGGGAAAGTCGAAAATGGGAAGAGAGCATTAAATTGACAGAAGGGGGAGTAAATATATGAATTTTGGGAAACTGTTGGGGACTTTGATTGTGGCATTCATCGGAGGCTGGGCTGGGATCCGTTTCCGCGTGCCGGCCGGAGGGATGATCGGTTCGCTGGTGGCGGTCGCCATCTACAATTATTTTTCGCAGATGGGCTACATGCCGGCCAATCTGAAGATCATCGGTCAGATCATCATTGGCGGGACCATCGGCATGAACTTCACGAAAAGCAGCTTGGCCGAAATGAAACAGGTGTTTTTCCCTGCCGTTACTTCCGTACTGATTTTGTTGACGGTCGGAGTGATTGCGGGCTACATCCTGCACAAAGTGGCTGGAATCGATCTGATCACGGCCTTGCTAGGGACTTCACCGGGCGGATTGACGGATATGACCATCCTGGCGGCGGCTTTTGAGGCGGACACGATCGTCGTCTCCTCCATCCATCTCGTCCGGCTATTCTCTGTCATCCTGTTGATGCCGATCTTTGTCCGATTCATCAGCACGTACATAAATAAATAAGTAAAAGTGGCCGTTTCGAAGAATCGGACAAGCGCAACAAAAAAGCGACTGTCTCCAAGAGACGGCCGCTTTTTTTGACTGAAGCAACTATTGTTACTCGTATTTCTTCAGGAAGAACAATCCCAGCGTTCCCAGACCGGTATGCGAGCTGATTGTGGAACCAATCGTGTTCACATAGATGCGACGCGGATGGAAATGCTCTTCGATGTATTGGCGCATTTCCTCTATCGCTTCGGCATCGTCGCTATGGCAAAGGAAGACGTTTTGTTCCTGGATCATATCCGCTTCATCGCGCAAGCGTTCGTACATCCGGTTCATGACTTTTTTGCGTCCGCGCAGTTTTTCGACGGGGATCAGTTCGCCGTTCACCACTTCAAGCAAAGGTTGGATATTCAATAGTCCCCCGAGAAAGGCACTGGACTTCGAAAGACGACCGCCAGCCGCAAGGTAATTCAGATCCTTGACGGTGAAAAGGGACACGACGTTCGCAGCCGTGAATCGGACACGCGCTTCGATTTCATCCAAAGTAAAACCGGCTTCGCGCATCTCGATTGCTTCGACGACGGACAAGCCTTCGCCGACCGAAGCACTCATGGAGTCGACGAGCCGCAGATCAAAGTCTGGAAACTCTTCTTTTAGTTGCTGGTATGCCAAGTTGGCCGCTTGGTAGGTGCCGGATAGCTTGGCGGAAAGGGAAATGTAGATGCCTGACTCACCGGCTTCTGCAGCTTTCCGGAAACCGGAATGGAATTTTTCCAAGGACACTTGGCTCGTTTTCGGGTGACCGCCGCGTGCGATCATTTCATAGACTTTGTCGGCTTGGATTTCGATCATATCTTCGTATTCGCCGGTATCCAGCAGAGTCGTCAACGGGAAGACTTCCACATCACTTTCCTGCAGATAGTCATAAGCCAGATCACAAGCACTATCGGTAAATATTTTCATCAGTAACGCCTCCTCTAGCGCGAGTTCTATCACGGGATATTCCGTGGTCTACTCTACAGTATAGCACGTTTCGACTGTTTGGAAAATTTCGGCACAACGGCCCCTTTAAATGGGTCGTTGCGGATGCAAAAATAAAGGCTCAATCGTTCAGTTCGCCGAGTTCCTCCTTGATCAGCAGCGCCGTCTTTTCAGGGATACCCAAGGCTTTGAGGTCTTCGTAGCTGGCTTCGCGGATGTTCTTCATCGTCTTGAAATGCTTCAGGATCTTCGTACGGGTCTTCGGCCCGACGCCTTCGATCTGATCCAATTGGGAAGCGATGCTGTTCTTGGCGCGCACTTGGCGGTGGAAGGTGATCGCGAAGCGGTGGACCTCTTCCTGGATCCGCTGCACACGATGGAAGGCTTGGCTGTTCGGACTGAGTTCCACGATTTCATCCTTCTCGCCGAAGATGAGCGACGAAGTCTTGTGCTTCGTGTCCTTGACCATGCC
>NZ_JBAWAZ010000027.1:0-7299 GCF_049589555.1 Trichococcus sp. | reverse complement strand
TCGATGGCCTGCGCGCGAAAGATATCACAATCGTGGACCCGAACGTAATCGAATCGCCTGAACGGGAGGAAATGTAATGATGACCTATTTTAAACAGACACTCGCTGCCGCCAGTTTATTGTTTTTCCTATCCGGGACGACGGTTGCCTCGGCCAGCGAAACCGAAAGCGCTGCTGCAAGCGATAGCGCCACTGCCGAAACAACAGCAGCAGCCACAACTACTAGCACGCTGATGCTGCGCCAAGGTGCCCTTTTGAAGACACCTACCGCCAAGGAACTGCCAAAGAAATTTTTCTACGACAGCGGCGTCGAAATCGCCTATCCGGCTGACGGCGTAAAAGGGATCTATGTGACGGCCTACTCGGTCGGCTATGAAGAAAAATTCAACAAATTGCTTGCTTACGTCGATTCGAACGACCTGAACGCGATGGTCATCGACATCAAGGATGATATGGGCGTCGTGACTGCAGATTTCAACTCCGATGATACCCATATCCAGGAAAATACGGAAGAGTATATCCCGGATATCAAAGAGCTGATGGACGTGATGGAAGAGAAGCAGATCTATCCGATCGCCCGCATCGTGACCTTCAAGGATACCTTGTTGGCCAACGAACAGCCGGAAATGTCCTTCACCGAAAGCGATGGCTCCGTCTGGGTCGCTTCCAACGGCGAATCGTTTATCAACCCGTTCCTGAAGCAGACTTGGGATTACGCAGTCAATGTCGGGATTGAAGCCGCCAAGGTCGGATTCAAGGAAGTCCAGTTCGACTATGTCCGCTTCCCGGAAGGTTTCGAAGTTTGGGGCGATGATTTAAATTACGACATGGGCGAATACGCTGACTTGGAAATGACCGACGACCAAAAACGCGTTCAAGCCATCACTGACTTTACTGCCTATGCTAAAGAGAAATTGATGCCTTACGGCGTGGACGTATCCGTTGATATCTTCGGCTATACCGCTTCTGTCGTAGAAGCATCCGGCATCGGCCAGAACTTCCCGCAGATTTCCGAAAATGTCGATGTCATCTCCTCGATGATCTATCCGAGCCACTGGGGCACCGATTACTTCGGCATCTACAAACCGGATCTGTACCCGTATGAACTGGTATCCGAATATATGATTGTCGAAAACGAGTTGCTTGCAACACTTGAAACTCCGCCAATCAGCCGACCATGGCTGCAGGATTTCACCGCTTCCTATCTGGGTTCCGGGTTCTACCAAACCTACGGCAAAGAACAAGTAGATGCCCAAGTGCAGGCACTGTATGATGCCGGCATCAACGAGTTCCTGTTGTGGAACGCGCTGAATAACTACACTTACTAAGAAAAGCATAAAGAAGGGGTTGTCTCGAAAATGAGACAGCCCCTTCGTTGCGGTTTGGTGGTGGAATTCCCCACAAAATTGGCTCTACTGAAATAATCAAAGAAGTCTATTCAGTAATATAGGTTCCTACACAATTCGTGTCCCGTGTACTTCGGTGAATTCCAAAACTTTTTCAAGGTCTGCGAGATTGTCTTTCGTAATGCCGCCACCCGGCATGATCGTCATCTCTGGACTGATTTCCGCAAGTTCGGCAATGTGCGCTGCGTTTTCGAAAATCGTGTTTTCGGTTGGACCGCCATGCGTCAAAATCCGTGTAAACCCAATTTCTCCCAACCATAATAAGGCGTCTCTTTGCTTATCTTCCGGTATTAGATCAAATGCCATATGGAAAGCAAGTTCGATTCCATTATCGATGGCTAACTTGGCGATTTCTTCCAAAAATGGTTCATCCAATTCGTCAGCTGCGGTTAAAGCCCCTACTGCTATACCCTGGGAATGCAAGGCAATGATTTCTTCTAAATCTCGCATCATGATGGCTTTTTCCAGATTGGAATAAACAAAATCTCCACCTCGTGGTCGCAGCATCACGATTACGGGTACATCTTTGTCGGAACAATAATCCGTTGCGATTTTGATGACGCCAATGCTGGGTGTTGTTCCCCCTACTGCCAAATTATCACACAATTCAATCCTTTTAGCCCCGTGCTCGATGACTCCTGGGATGTTCGTAAAATTTTCTACACATGCTTCTTTTAGCATTTTGTCACCTCATGGATAGTATACCGTTCCGTCTAAAAATAAAGAAGGCACAAGGCGCTGTTCCATTCGCTTTGTGTCTTCTTTTAATATGCGCTCAAACTAATCCTTCTTTTTTCAGCACTTGCATGAGATCTACTTTATTGTCAGCGACGACCTTCCGGATATCCAAGTGGATGCCTTTATAGTTCAAGTACTCAAAAGCCTGAATATCGCGTTTATCAACCGCTACTGCGTTAGTGATCATCTTCTTACCATCTGAATAGCTCATACTGCCGATGTTGACGGAATCAATTTGAACGCCACTTTGCACGATTCGTGCGACATCGGTAGGATTCGTAAACAAGAGCATCGCGCGAAATTGATTATGTGTATCATCAAAGTAAATTTCAATAAACTTTTCTACCGGAATCACGTTGACCTTTACACCTGGTGGAGCGACCTGACGCAACAGCGTCTTTCGCAGATGATCCTGCGCCACCTCATCACTGATGACAATAATCCGCTCTGCTTTGCTTTGCTTTGTCCACACGGTTGCCACCTGTCCATGAATCAAACGGTCGTCGATTCGGACTAATCGAATATCCATTACCACCTTAGAACCTCCTTAAATCGCTCATCCAGCAACCGCCCACCGTATGCATCTTACTTAATTGCCGCCGCAATTCAGGATGCTTTCTTTTTGAACATGTGCTTGAAGGCATTCTTCAAAACATCGAAGAAACCCAATGATTGAACCATGTGATCTGGACTAACATAGATGCGGATCGCACGTAACACGTCCTTGGGATTTTTGGCTGAAAAAGTATACGTACCATCTTTCTTTGTTTGAAGCGCAAACCGCGGAATCCATTTTCCTTTGAACATCACGGATGCCAAGACATAATCGACCTCTTCCCAAGGTATTTGAATGAACTTTCGGGGGTCACGATGATGATAAAATTCAAACGCTTTATCTCCGATCATAATTTTCCCATAGTCCGTTAACCCCATATAAGAAGTACCATCCACTGCCATATCAACCTTTGCATTCAGGGATTCAACCATTGCATATGCCCCTCTCTCTTTTCGTCTGGTTTGAGTATAATATACACTCTTTGCTTTTTACAAGAAAAACAAGGCTCAGGCTTGTTTGCCTGAGCCTCATAATCATCATTTTTGATACATTCGAGAATTATAGCAATCCGATCAAGCGTCCGCCGATACCGACAACGAACAGGCCAAGAATGATCAAGATTGGAGAAACTTTCTTCTTCAACAACCACATGCAAAGGAATGTCAACAGCAATGCTGCCAAGCCAGGGATCAATTGATCCAAGTTATTTTGCAAGGTTGTAACTTTTGTATCAGTCAGTGACATGCCTGAAGTATATTGTGCCAGTGCTTGCTGGATGCCGGCAGTGCCACTTGGCAGGTTTTCCCAATCGATAAATGCGCCTTCTGAAAGTTTCACTGAAGAAACGGTTGGAGCAAACGAGATGGATACCCAACGTTGCACCAAGGCAGCCAATACGAACATCCCAAGAATGGAAGCTCCTTTTGTCAAATCTTGCAGTATTCCGCCAGACAAATCCTCAGTGATTTTTGATCCAGCCTTATAACCGAATTCTTGGGTATACCACATGAATCCCCAACGGATAGCGTTCCATGCAACAAAGAATAAGATAGGTCCTAAGATATTTCCTGTTAAGGCCAAGGATGCACCTAAAGCCCCCAGAATTGGACGAACTGTAAACCAGAACACAGGGTCACCAACACCGGCAAGAGGTCCCATCATCCCGACCTTCACACCTTGAATTGTAACATCATCTACTGGAGCTCCGTTTGCGCGTTCTTCTTCCAGAGCCAGCGTTACTCCTAATACTGGAGAGGCCACATATGGATGTGTATTGAAGAATTCCAAGTGGCGTTTCAATGCTAGGACGCGATCTTCTTTTGCTGGATAAAGTTTCTTGATTGCTGGAATCATTGCGAAAGCCCAGCCACCATTTTGCATCCGTTCATAGTTCCATGATCCTTGAATGAAGGTGGAACGCCAAGCAACCGCTAATCGATCTTTTTTAGTTAATACGAATTTTTTTTCTACCGTATTTTGTGCCATGTTTGCAGTCTCCTTTCCTAATAGTCGTTGAGTATCGAATCAAGTGGATCGCCAGTATTGCCAGAACCGCCATTACCGGAACCGCCCATTTTAGAAAGGTTCAAGTAGATCAAGGCCATTGCAACACCTAGGGCTCCTAATGCGATCAACGTCAATTGAGATACAGCGGCAACAACGAAACCAATGATGAAGAATGGCCATACTTCTTTAGTAGCCATCATATTAATGACCATTGCATAACCAACGGCTACGACCATACCGCCACCGATTGCCATTCCATCAGTCAACCAACCCGGCATTGCTTCCAACCCAGAACGGACAGCGTCTGCAGGGATGAACAGAAGCATTGCAGCAGGAATTGCGATACGCAAACCTTGCATGGCAATAGCCCCAATTTGAAGCCATTCAATCTTGCGATAGTCGCCTTGTTCTGCAGCTGCGTCCATCAAATGAACGATAGGAACAGCGAGTGTACGAACGAACATCGTCAAGACTAATCCAGCTACAGCCAGAGGAATCGCAATGGCGATAGCGGAAGATACGCCATTTACGCCTTGACCACCCAAAACTAAAATAATTGCCGATGCAACAGAAGCAAGTGCTGCGTCAGGTGCAACAGCGGCTCCGATATTTGCCCAACCTAATGCGATCATTTGTAATGATCCGCCAAGAATAATACCAGCTTCAAGATTACCTGTGACAAGTCCGATAAGTGTACATGCAACGAGCGGTTGATGGAATTGGAATTCATCTAAAATGCCTTCCATCCCGGCAAAGAATGCCACGATGATGACTAGAATAATTGAAACGACTGACATAATATACCTCCTCTTTTCTTGTTATGCCTTTGCTAATTCTTCTTTAGCTTTTTTCAGCAACGAATCCATTTTTTCCGATGAATCATTTGGAACTTTACGGACATCGAATTTAACACCTTTTGCTTTCAATGTTTCAAACGCTTTCACATCTTCAGGTCCCATTGACAAAACCTTATTCACAACAACCTTGCCGACTGAGTGAGCCATTGATCCAACATTCAACTCCTCAATCTGCACGCCGCCTTCCAATGCCCGAACAACATCTTGCACTGTTTCAAAAAGCAAGAGCGCATGCGTGTTCCCAAAACGAGGATCCTTGGCAATTTCGATCATTTTTTTGATTGGAATCACGTTGGCTTTGACTCCGGGAGGAGCCGCTTGTACAATCAGATTTTTACGCAATTCATCTCTTGCGACATTATCCGAAACCACGATGATCCGATCTGTTCCAGTTGTTTTCGCCCACGTTGTTGCCACTTGTCCGTGAAGCAACCGTGAATCCAAACGAACTAACGATAACTTGATTTTGCCATCACCCACGACTGTGCCTGCAGGAAGGCTACCTTTTAGCTGTTGCCCCTTAGAAGCCGCTTCCACTTTCTTTGGCTCTAAACTTTCTGGCTTAGCTCTTACACCATCCTTCGCTGCTGGAAGAATTTGAGCAGCAATCTTTTGTGCTGATTCCATGCTCAGACGTGCAGCATACGCTTCGATGACCATCGGAAGGTTCATTCCGGCGATAATCGCCCATGTGTCTTTATGTGCTTCAAAAAGACTGTTGGCTTGGTTGAACGGTGTACCGCCCCATAAATCGACTAAGAACAGCACTTCATCTTGATTGTCAAAGGATGCGATAGCCTCTTGCATCTTTCTTTTGACATCGTCCGGTCCTTCGCTAGGCGCCAAGGTCACTGCTTTGACATTTTCTTGTTCGCCGAAAATCATCGAAGCAGATTGCAGAATGCCTTCAGCGAAATCTCCATGACTTGCTAGGATAATTCCTACCATTTGTATACCTCCTATTGAATATATTTTTGTGACTGTTTGGATAAATAGCTTGGTAGGCCATTTACCAGACACTATACTATATGCAAAAAGCGTGCCAACTTAGTGTATGGCACATTTCTTACGATAAAAAAGCACAAAAAAATACACTAAACCCGATAGTGTCTTAGTGTATTTTTTTATTTGTTGTTAGTGTATGCGATACTGTATCGTTATTCTTGATAGGCCAACAGTTGCTGCAGATAGTATACTTCATCTTTCGGCATCTCAATTTGAAAGGTGCGGCTCAGGAGATTTAAGGACTGTTCCAGCTGCTTAAATGTTTCTGTCCGTTCAGTCCGTTCAAGTTCCTCTTGCGGCGCGACCAATGTATCCTGGCGCAGGGACCGCTCAAACATCCCCGCAAGGTGCATCAGAAGATTGATTACTTGGGAGTAATTTTCCTCATTTTTCATTAAGGAACTACTAAACTTCCACAAAGGTTCAATCAGCTTTTGCGGATTCAAGAAAGTAAAGCTTTGCGTCATGTATTCCACGCATATCTGCTTTGCCTTTTCCAATGTCAACTCACTATCATCATAGGATTCGGACTCTTCCACTAAGTAGTCCAATACTTTTTCGGCATCTCCATTGAAGAAATGTTCCATTGGAATGTAAACGGCATCGATTTTTGGTTTGACGATTCCTGTTGTAGCCAGGATTTCATACTCCTGTTGCAAGTGAACCAGCTGCTCATCCATGTCGATCACCGAAATCGGCAGCACCTCGATTTCCACATCAAAATATTTCTCCAAATGCTTGTCGATAAGCTCTTTCATCTTTTGCGCTGTCCCTTCACCCGAAGCGCAGATCGCAATGATCGCCTTTTTGCGCTGTAAAGTGTGCCCGTTCTCTTCTCTCGTGGTCACGTTGCTGCCTGCATAACCACGAAAAGATTGGAGCGATCGATAAATTTCATCAAGTGTCGTTTCAACAAGATCCGTCTTGCGCACCGTCTCCAAAACGATTGGAGTCGTGACCATGTCGATCGTTTTGACCTCAATCCCTGTTTTTTCGGTGATTTTTTCGGAAAAAGTCGCCAGCGAGCCCATATCGACCAATAAAATGACTCCGCTGCCTCGATCGATTTCTTGGACACAATGAATAATTTTTTCGAGGGCCACTTGGGGCTTCATCTCAAGAGGCATATCTACAGCGCGGATATTGTCGACACCCAACAGTGTCGTCACAACCTCGGCCATGCTCGTTGCTGTGCTCCTGCCATGGGCGGCAATCACAACACCCACTCTCCC
>NZ_JBAWAZ010000026.1:0-5260 GCF_049589555.1 Trichococcus sp. | reverse complement strand
ACCAAGTTGATTTCGTTGACAACCGTGTATTCGCTGAAAGTACTTGTCCCCATATAGTGATAAATAGGCTCGCCGTTATAGGAGAAACGGGTCGTTCCATCCGGCATCAAGCCCTTGCCTTGGGTTTCGCGCACGGCTGAACACAGATTTGTCTTGCCGGACAGACAGAATTCGCATTCCCCGCATTCCGGCGTGTAAAGAGGAATGACATGGTCCCCGGGTTTGACGGAAGTGACTTCATCACCCACGGCAACGACAACGCCGGCGCCTTCATGCCCTAATACGGCAGGGAAAACACCTTCCGGATCGTCACCCGACAAAGTGAAGGCATCGGTATGACAGACGGAAGTGTAAAGGATCTTCACCAATACTTCTTTGGCTTTTGGCTCTGCCACATCTATTTCCACGATTTCCAACGGTTTGCCTGGTCCAAAAGCGACAGCTGCTCTACTTTTCATAATTTAATTTCCTTCTTTCTTAAAAATGGTATTTCGTTCTGTTAAAGAATACTATATAATGACTGGTGTGTGAATACTGACATAATTGTCACTATGATTAATTTTATGAAAAGAGGCTGCCCGATGATCCAATACCAAGAGAAAGAATTTTACAATACAAAAGATTTAGCTCTATCTGTTGTGGGTGGAAGATGGAAAATTGCAATCATCTGGTCCTTGCTCCACAACGGTACGCTGCGACTGAGTGAGTTCAACAAGATCCTCCCTGACATCAACCAACGGATGTTGATCCGGCAGTTGCGGGAGCTGGAGCGCGACCAGATCATCGCAAGGACGGTCTACCCCGTGGTTCCTCCGAAAGTCGAGTATCATCTGACCGACATCGGCAAGGAGTTGGCGCCGGTCGTCCAATCCATTTGCGACTGGGGAGACCAATATTTGAAAGTCATAACGGAAGAATAGACTGTTGCATAAATAGGCGAATAAATAATAAAACCGCATCAAAATGGCGTTTCAATTCCATTTTGATGCGGTTTTATTTATCATATATTTGTATTCAGTATCCGCTTTGTCCTGTTATGGATTCAAAATTTCCTCTTCTGTCCCGATTCCAATTTGCCATGTGACCCCATATTTATCCATCACAATACCGAAGTGTTTCGTGTAGAATGTTTCCTGAAGCGGCAACACAACGATTCCACCTTCTTTGAGTGCATCAAAATAAGCTTGCACCAACGAAATATCCTCGATTATCATCGATAGGCTGAGATTATTTCCGGGAACAAATTTTTCCCCTAAAGGGTTATCGGCAAACATGATGATGCTGTCTGCGATCTTCAAAGTCGTATAAATAACGCGATTATTGGCTTCCGGGGATTGTGGTGGGATGTTCGGATCCTGCGGAACATCGCCATACGTCTGGAATTTCGGTTTCTCAGTGCCAAAAACTTCTGCATAGAATTCCACAGCTTCTCTGCAGTTCCCGTCAAAATAGATGAACGGATAAATCATATCAACCACTCCTTATTTTTCAAATCGAATCAGCCATTTGCAGTAATCAGTTATCTTGGGACTAAAGTATCTTCGTCATGGCAGGAAAGGATGAGCATGTGCCGGAACAGTTGTTTTGACAAAGCGCATTTTCATCATAATCTCTGGCTTACAAGTCAAGTATAGCGATTGTGGAAGCGTTTTGCCAATTTTGGCGACCGAAAACGTACTGATTGGTAAACGGAAATGTTCTTGACGAACAAATAGCAGAAATCCCTATTATTTTTCAATTCAGACAGCCCGCACGTAATACAGGAGTCCCCGCAAACAAATTTGTGAGAATCAGCAAGATTCTGTTAAAATAAAGGCATAATAAATAAATCACAAAATGGAAAAGGGGCGCACATATGGCTTATCGTGTTTTTCGGTCGCCTAGCCGGTATATTCAAGGAGTAGGTGCTATAGACGTATTGGGGAAGGAAGCGGCTGCCTACGGAAAAAAGGC
Source organism: Trichococcus sp. (assembly GCF_049589555.1). Taxonomy (GTDB): domain Bacteria; phylum Bacillota; class Bacilli; order Lactobacillales; family Aerococcaceae; genus Trichococcus. The sequence goes on along the minus strand of NZ_JBAWAZ010000026.1, from coordinate 3,307 downwards.
ATTCCTGCTTACGGATGATTTCGTTTGGGGGTTGCTCCAGGAAAAAGTGGAACGGGCTTTGGAGGGTTTTCCCTATCATTATAAAGCATTCACTGGCGAAGCCTCGCTGGAAGAAATGGTCCGTTTGGCTGACGAGGTCGCCGATGCGACGGCGGACGTCATCATCGGTCTCGGAGGCGGCAAAATCATCGATGTTGCGAAAGGCATCGCAGCTGCATGCGAATTGCCGGTTGTGATTGTCCCCACCACCGTATCCACTGATGCACCGACCAGCGCCATCTCGGTGCTCTATACGCAGGACGGGCTGTTCGACCATTACCGTTTCTATGCGAAGAACCCTGATCTGGTGCTTGTGGATACGCAGATTGTCATCCAAGCGCCGATCCGATTCTTCGCAAGCGGGATGGCGGATGCCTTGGCGACATGTGCAGAAGCGCTGGCAACAAAAGCTTCCGGGGAGAATGCGTTGGCCGGGGGATTGCCAACCATCGCCGGCACTGCGATTGCGCAGGCCTGCGAAGAAACCTTATTCCGTGACGGCCTCAGCGCGTTCGGGGATGTCCAAAAAGGATTGGTGACGCCGGCTGTCGAGGCGATTGTCGAGGCGAATACGCTGCTGTCGGGACTGGGCTTTGAAAACGGCGGCTTGGCGGCCGCACATGCCATCCATAATGGCTTCACCGGCCTCAAAGGCGAGGTCCATCGCTTGACGCACGGGGAAATAGTCGGCTTTTGCCTATTGGTCCAACTCGTGCTTGAAGCGCGTCCTTATGAAGAGTTCCAAAAATACAGTCAGTTCCTGGCCGCGATCGGTATGCCGACGACTCTGGCCGAGATGCATCTGACCGGAGCCACGCACGAGGAGCTCGTTAAAGTCGGAAAACTTGCAGTGGCACAGAGCAACACCATGAGAAATCTAAACAAAAACATAACGGCTGAGCAAGTCGCCGACGCCATTTTGGCGGTGGACGGACTTGTCGGAAAGGAATGATCGGGATGATCATCGGAGTGCCGAAGGAAATCAAAAATAACGAAAACCGGGTGGGTGTGGTGCCTGCAGGTGTGCAATTGCTGGTACAGAACGGCCATCAGGTCCTTGTCCAATCCGGCTGCGGTGTCGGCTCGGGATTCGAAGACAGGCAGTACGAAAAGGCAGGGGCAACAGTGTTGGACGATGCAGCCAAAGTCTGGGCCGCCGAAATGATCATCAAGGTGAAAGAGCCTTTGGAATCGGAATACAAATACTTCCGCGAAGACCTGATTCTGTTCACGTACCTGCATTTGGCGGCAGCGCCGCAGTTGACGAAAGCGATGCTGCAAGCGGGCATGACCGCAATCGGCTACGAAACAATGGTCGGAAAAAAAGGCGATTTGCCATTGCTGACGCCGATGAGCGTCATCGCGGGCCGACTTTCCGTCCAGATCGGTGCGCAGTTCCTGGAAAAACCGTACGGCGGCAAAGGCGTTCTGCTGAGCGGCGTTCCGGGTGTCGCGAACGGGAAAGTCGTCATCATCGGCGGCGGTGTGGCCGGGCGCAATGCCTTGCAGATCGCACTGGGACTAGGCGCCCATTGCACAATCCTGGACGTCAGACCGGAGATCTTGACGGAAATCGAGAATTTGTACGGGAACGCGGTCATCACCTTGCTGTCGAACGAGTGGAACATCGCCCATGCCATCAAGGATGCCGATGTCGTCATCGGGGCTGTCCTGATCCCCGGCCGGAAAGCGCCGACGTTAGTGACCGAAGCGATGGTCAAAAGCATGCAGCCGGGTTCCGTGATCGTCGACATCGCCGTGGATCAGGGCGGCATCTTTGAAACCGAAGACCGCACAACCACGCACGATGATCCGGTTTATGAACGATATGGCGTCCTGCATTATGCGGTGCCGAATATGCCAGGCGCCGTTCCGCGCACTGCTACGATCGCGTTGACGAATGTCACGTTGCCTTATGCAGTGGAAATCGCGAATCAAGGTGCGCGGCAAGCGGCGGAAAAAAATCCGAACATCCTGACCGGATTCAATGTGCACAGAGGCAAACTTACGAACAAAGACGTCGCCGAATCGATCGGTGCAGTCTACACCGCTATCGAAACTTTATTGTAAAAGTCACCGGACTTCCTGCTAAATCAAGCAGGAAGTCCGGTTTTTGCATAGAATCCGTCAATGTGCACTTGTATTTTTCTGCACAGTTTACTATACTATTTGTACGGACAGATACAGAGGGAGAGCACGCCATGAAAACAAAATACCAAGTGATTGCCGATGAGATACGCTCAAAAATACTTTCGAACGAATTTGTGGTAGGCAAAGTCATTCCGCCTGAACTGCAATTGCAGAAGGACTATGGGGTCAGCCGGCATACCGTCCGGGAAGCGATTGCCTTGCTGGTGAATGAAGGTTATCTGCGCAAGGAGAAAGGTTCCGGAACCTATGTCGACGATACATATCAGAGGCGTGGTGACGGGGTGTCATCCAGCAAAACGATCGGCGTCATCACGACTTATCTGTCGGACTATATTTTCCCGTCGATCATCCGCGGCATCGAGCAGAAGTTGCGGGAGAACGGCTACTCCTTGCTGCTGGCGAGCACGAACAACGATGTCGATCAGGAGCGGGAGTGTCTGGAACAGATGCTCAGCCAAGGTGTTTCGGGGCTGATCGTGGAACCGACAAAAAGTAACCAATACAATCCGAATTTGGCTTATTATCTTTCTTTCAAGGAACGCGGCATTCCGGTCGTCATGATCAATGCCTATTACGAAGAACTGTCGGTCCCTTTCATTTGCGTCAATGACACGAAAGCGGGCTATCTCGCTACGAAACATCTATTCGAGCAGGGCCATCAGCATTTGGCTCTGATCACGAAGATCGATGACCTGCAAGGGAAATACCGGATGAAAGGTTTCATCAAAGCCCACGAAGAGATGCGGACAAATTTCGATCCGAAAAATGTGTATACGTACACGACAGAAACCAAAGAGCAAGTGTTCCAGACTATTCGGGAGAAGCTGGCGAGCGATCAGGAGGTCACCGGCATCGTCTGCTACAATGATGAAGTGGCGCAGGGCTTGATCCAAGCGCTTGCTGACATGGGAAAACGTGTGCCGGAAGATTATTCGGTGGTCGGCAATGATGACTCGTTCTTGAGCACGGCAGGCAGCGTCAAGCTGACGACCCTTTCCCATCCGAAAGAGGAATTGGGAGCGGCAGCTGCCGAGTGGATCATGTTGGCCGTACAGCAAGAAGTGACAGGCAATAAAATATTCGAGCCGGAACTGATCATCCGTGACTCGGTCAAACG
>NZ_JBAWAZ010000025.1:0-11612 GCF_049589555.1 Trichococcus sp. | reverse complement strand
AACTGCAGCAGAATGCCTATGATTTGCCGGAAGATTTGCGTATCTTCGAGAAGATAGCGGAAGCGAAATATCTGTTCCTGCTGCGGGAAGCCAAAGAAAGACAGATCCAAGCGGATATTTCCGCACCAAAAAAAGCCAAGCAATTCCGTTGGCGCAAGCGCACGAACCGCGCGGAAGATATTTTCCATTCGGAATGACAAAGAACCAGACCGGCGGCGGTCTGGTTTTTTTGCGCTCTTTAAACATTAGTGAATCAGGAGAAAACATGAATAAACCGAAAAAATTCATGTTTTTGCGCCGAAATGTGATCGAAAACATGAATAATTCGACAGAATTCATGTTTAGAGACCAAAATGTTGTCGAGAACATGGATAATCAACAGATATCCATGTTTTCCGCTTGTCGGAACACCTAGCGCAGGCATTTTTGTTGCAAAATAGTTAGGTACCTAATATAATAAGGGAGAATAGATAGGTACCTAACTATCTGGAGGAGGAAAGCATTATGGAAGAACAAAATAAAGATGTCATCGGCAGCGCGATGAAGCTGATGCGCACGCTGCGGCGCAAGGAAAATCCGGCCAAGCACGAATCACGCGGTGCCGGGCGGCTATTGCGGGTATTGCAGGAAAACGACGGGATGAGTTCACGGGAATTGGCAGACCAGATGGGGATCCGGCCGGCTTCCTTGACGGAGATGCTGAATCGGCTAGAGGCTGACGGGATTTTGACGCGCCAGCCAGACCCGGCTGATCAGCGCAGAAACAGGATTTTTATCCAAGAAAAGGGGTATGTTTTATTGAAAAAAATGAAGGCAGTGCGCCAAACGGAAAGGGAGCACATCAATCACAGCTTGACGTTGGATGAGCAGGAACAATTTGTTGCGCTCTGCGAAAAACTGACAAAATCCTTGGAGGACTTCAGAAACCAAGCGGGTGAGCAATGATGGGCGGCAACGGGTTCAAAGGGGGCCGCGGCGGTTTCCTGACGGAGGAAGAAAAACAGAACAGCCCTAAAATCACGGCGCCGTTACTGAAGCGGATGTTCAGTTATCTCGTTCCTTATTGGAAGCAACTGATCGTCTCCGTGCTGGCAATCATCACCTCGTCGGTATTCGGCGTGTTTCCGACGATCCTGACAGGCCGCATCATCGACGAAGGTCTGCTGCAGCAGGACCTGCCTGTGCTGATCCGTCTGATCGGCCTCTCGTTCGGGGTGTTGATCATCGCCAATCTGATCAGCGTCGTGGAGAGTTATGTCAATGTCTGGATGGCGGAAAACATCACTTTTGACATGCGCAACAAAATGTACAGCCATCTGCAGCGGATGTCGCACCGGTTCTTCACGACCAGCAAGCAGGGAGACATCATCACCCGCATGACCAGCGATATCGGCGGCGTGCAGAGCGTGCTGACGGGTACTTGGACGAGCATCCTGCAGAATTTCGCGACGTTGACGGTTGCGCTCGTCACGATGTACACGAAAAGCCCATTGCTGGCGACGATAGGCATCGTGGTGGTGCCGTTGTTCATCCTGCCGACGAAGCGCGTGGGTAAAAGGCGTTGGGAAATCACTTTGGCTTCGCGGAAGCACAATGACGACATCAACCAGATCCTGAACGAAACCCTCAGCGTCAGCGGGCAATTGCTTTCAAAGCTGTTCGTCACGGAAAACTACGAGTTCGACCGCTATCAGGAGGCGAACAAACAGATGATCCGCTTGAACATCAAGGAAAGCATGGCAGGCAAATGGTTCCGGGTCGTGATCAACGTCTTCACGAACATCGGCCCGATGCTGATCTATCTGGTCGGCGGGATTCTCATCATCGAATACGGCAACACGGATCTGACAATCGGGGACATCACCGTCATGGTGGCGCTCCTGGGCAGGATGTACGGGCCGGTCAATTCGTTGTTGAATATCCAAGTCGATGTGATCCGCTCGATGGCGCTTTTCGACCGCATCTTCGAGTATTTCGATTTGCCTGTGGAAATCGACAACCATCCGGAGGCGCTCAAGCCTGATTCGTTTACAGGCGAGCTGGTTTTTGAAGAGGTTTCCTTCCACTATGATCCGGAACAGCCGATCTTGAATAACGTCAGCTTCGAACTGAAACCGGGATCATCCGTCGCCATCGTTGGGCCTTCGGGAGCGGGCAAGTCCACCATCATCAACCTGATTCCGCGACTGTATGATGTGACAGGCGGAAGGATCCTGTTGGACGGCGTGGACATCCGCAAACTCGATTTGGCTTATCTGCGCCAGCACATCGGAGTGGTGACGCAGGATACGTACTTGTTCAACGGCACGATCAGAGAGAATCTGCTTTACGCCAAGCCCGATGCCACGCAGGCCGAAATCGAAAAAGCTTGTAGCGAGGCCAATATCCACGCGTTCATCAGCGGACTGCCGAAAGGCTACGACACCGTCGTGGGCAACCGCGGCATGAAGCTTTCCGGCGGCGAAAAACAGCGGCTTTCGATCGCCCGGATCATCCTCCGCAAACCGGGGCTGATCATCTTCGACGAGGCCACTTCCTCCTTGGACTCCATCTCCGAGCATGCCATCCAGGAAGCGATCGAGCCGATCCTTGCCAAGAGCACGAGCTTGATCATTGCGCACCGTCTTTCGACGATCCTGTCGGCTGATGAAATCTTGGTGCTGGAGAAAGGCAAAATCGTTGAACGAGGCGACCATGAAACGCTCGTCAGAAAAGGCGGAATCTATACGACGCTGTACAATACGCAGATGAAGCAAACATAGGAGTATCAAGAGGGGCGCCCATGTGGAATGGGGTTGTCCCTTTTTTTGTGGGGATTGGCGGATGTTGGCCGAAAACATGAATAAATCGAAAGAATTCATCTTTTGAGGTCAAAATGTGGTCGAAAACATGAATAAATCTCGGGTATTCATGCTTAGAGGCCGGAATGTGGTCGAAAACATGAATAAGCAACAGGTATTCATCTTTTCGGCCTGACGGCACACGCAATTCAGGCACACTCGGAGCCAAAAACATTTTCCTGGTTCTGTTTTCGGAAAAAGCCGACAACGGCAATTAATTGTTGCAAAATTGACAAAGCTATATCGGATTCATCTGTATAAAAAAACTTTCATTTAGCGTATAATGGAAGTATTAGAATCGTAGGAGTGTGCAAAGTGAGAGGGATTTTCATCACAATCGAAGGGCCGGATGGCTCAGGCAAGACAACCGCGTTGCAGCAAGTAGTGCCGCGTCTGCAACAAGAGATGAACCGTAAAGTAGTAGCGACGAGAGAACCGGGTGGAAGCCCGATTGCGGAAAAGATCCGCTCGTTGATACTGGATCCTTCGCATACGGACATGGATTCTAGGACAGAAGCTTTATTGTATGCGGCAAGCCGCCGCCAACATCTGATCGAAAAGGTGTTGCCCGTTTTGGAAAGTGGAGACGTCATTTTTTGTGATCGTTTTGTCGATAGTTCAATCGCTTATCAAGGCTATGCAAGAGGCATCGGTGAAGAGGGTATCCGTGAAATCAACCAATTCGCAACAGGAGGTCTCGAGCCGGATGTGACGTTGTATATCGATGTCCCGGCGGAAGTAGGCATTCAAAGGATCCATGCGAATCTGGGCGAACGGGAATACAATCGTTTGGATCAAGAAAAACTCGACTTCCATGAAAAAGTCAGAGCCGGCTATCAGCAATTGGCGAAGGCTAATCCGGAACGGATAGTGGTCGTCGATGGCACGATGAGCCGTGAAGCTGTAGCGGAAGCGTGCTATCACATCATCAAAAACAGATTTCCAAGCTATTTTTAGAGCAAGATCATTTGCCAAGCATCACTGATCAGCCTTTTCAACATACAGAAAGTGGGGATTTGTTATGAAATTAATTATGGCTATAATTCAAGATAAAGACAGTGCTATCCTGTCCGATGAGTTGGTGGAAGCGAACGTCCGCGCTACGAAATTGCCTTCTACAGGCGGTTTTCTGCGCGCCGGCAATACCACTTTCATGATCGGTGTGGAAGACGAACGGGTTGATGAAGTATTGCAGATCATCAAAACCAACTGCGAAGCGCGCGAGCAATTTGTAGCGACACCAGTAAGCATGGATGTGCCGTTGGACAATGCAATCGCCTATCCGATGGAAGTGCATGTAGGCGGAGCGACCGTGTTTGTTTTACCGGTAGATAGTTTTCACAGATTCTGATGACGAAGGAAAGGATGGATGGTGTGACACAGCTTTTGATGAGGCAACAACCGGAACTGCTCGAAAGGTTCCAACGGACGATTCAGGAAAAACGGCTGGTCCATGCCTACTTGTTTGAAGGGGCACGTGGAACCGGCAAAGAGGAATTGGCGCGTTGGATAGCCCAAACACTCTTTTGCGAGGAGTTGCAGGATGGTCAGCCTTGCGGACACTGCAATCATTGCCTTCGGATTGCTGCAGGCGAATTTCCCGATGTGGCGGAAATCAGTCCGGATGGCAACACCATCAAAGTCAACCAAGTCCGTGAACTGAAGGCGGAGCTTTCCAAAAGCGGGATGGAAGGAAGCCGCAAGGTCTATCTGATTTATGACGCCGAAAAAATGACGGTCAGTGCTTCGAACAGCCTGCTTACGTTCCTGGAGGAGCCGCAGAATGACACGTACCTGATTCTGATGACCACGGCCAAGGAGAATATCCTGCCGACCATCCGCTCGCGGTGCCAAATCGTCCATTTCCAGGTCGTCAATAAGCAGGCGTTAGGGGAAACCTTGGAGGCGCAGGGGATTCAGCATGAAAATGCGGCGCTGTTGGCGGCCATCACCAATAACCAAGAGGAAGCCCTGTTGCTGAACCAAGAGGAAAGCTTCCACGAATCCAAGAAGCGGACGTGGGCTTGGTTCCAACTGATGACCGATAAAAATCCCCAAGCATTTGTGTTTGTGCAGACCGACTTGATGGACGGGCTGAAGGACAAAAATGATGGGCACTTCTTTTTGGACTTGCTATTATTCTATTACCGTGATTTACTGTATACCAAGTACAGCAATAAGCAAGCTATCGTCAACAAAAATCACGGAAAAGATTACGAGCGCATTGCAGAAAAACTGCATCCTCAGGAAATCACCCGGCATATGGAAAATATCCTCAATGGAAAGAAACATCTGGAAGCAAATGTTCAGCTCCAAGGGGTACTGGAAGAGATCGCGCTCGGGAATAGCCTATAGATAAAGCTTCTGGAGGAGAAAGAAAATGAAAAACGTAATTGGTGTTCGTTTTATGCCTGTCGGGCCCATCTCTTATTATGAAGCAGGCCAGACAAAGTACAGAATGGACGAAAAATTGATCATAAATAATGGGAATGCTGTCGATATTGGCCAAGTCGTCATTGTCGATAAAAAAAGCAATGAAGAAGGCGGCATCCTTTCGCATAAAAACATCATCCGCATTGCGACCGAAAAGGATCTCGAGCAGGATGAAAAGAATCGCGCGGAGGCGAAAGAAGCCTTTGCCGTATGCAAGACGAAAATGAAGCAGCTGAAATTGGAGATGAAGCTGATCAAAGCGGAATACACTTTCGATCGCAGTCGTTTGACTTTCCATTTCAGTTCGGAAGGCCGGATCGATTTCCGGGAATTGGTCCGCGAGTTGGCGGCTGTTTTCCGCACGAGGATCGAATTGCATCAGATCGGCGTCCGCGATGAGGCCAAGATTCTGGGAGGAATCGGACCTTGCGGAAGAACGCTCTGCTGCTCGACCTTCTTAGGTGACTTTGTGCCGGTTTCAATCAAGATGGCGAAGGATCAAGGTTTGTCCTTGAATCCTACCAAAATATCCGGTTTGTGCGGGCGTTTGATGTGCTGCCTGAATTATGAGAACGATACGTATGTTTCCCTCAGAAAAGCGATGCCTGATTATGGGCAGGAAGTGCTGACGCCTGAGGGCAAGGGGAAAGTTGTGGAATTGAATGTGCTCAGTCAAGTCGTCAAAGTGCGTCTGTTCGAGCACAACAAGACGGTTGAGTTTGCCAGTTCAGAATTATAGAATGTTAGATCTGCACGATAAGATTGAAAAATAAGTATGGAAAATGCGAGTGGATAAAATGGATAAACGTGCCTTGTATGACCAATTCCATCGGGTGGAAAGCCGTATTTCATCGATGGGAGCAGATGTTAAAGAGATTCAAGAGAAGATGGATGACCTGATAGAAGAGAACGCAAATCTTCAAATCGAGAACCAGCATCTGCGTGATCGGATCGATTTCCTTACGAAGGAAAAAGAAGATGCGCAGAAGCAAGAGCCAGAAATGTCGAAGTCCCGTCTGAATTTACAGAAGCTGTACGAAGATGGTTTTCATGTCTGCAATGTTTATTATGGTTCCCGCCGTCTTAATGATGAGCCCTGTGTTTTCTGTATCGATGTCATCTACGGCGAAAGAGATCGGAAAAACTAAAAGTATGCCGCAACTGCGGATACTGTCAACAATTGATGGATGTATGACTGGCAGAGGCGGGGACAGAAGTCCTGGCCTCTGTTTTGAGGATAAATGCAATGGCTATGCGGGCTGAAGCTTATTTCAGTTGCTGCATGTTTGATGATATATAAACAAAGGGGAATAGGAATGGAAAATGTATTGAAGGAAGGCGAAAGGTTGGATGTGCTGAAAAGGGAAAACATCCAGATCATCCAAAGTTCAGCCGTGTTCTCTTTTTCGCTGGATGCGGTGCTGTTGGCGGATTTCGCGGAATTGCCGCGCGTGAAGCCGGCAAAGATAGTCGATCTTTGTGCCGGGAACGGGGCAGTCTCGTTCCTGTTGACGGGGAAAACCAAGAACCCGATCGTCGGGGTGGAACTGCAGGACCGGTTGGTGGATATGGCCCGCAGGACAGTCCAGCTGAATCAGTTGGAGGAGAAGGTTTCCTTCTTGCACGCGGATGTGAATGAGGTGACCCGCTTCATCAAACCGGATTCTGTTGACGTCATCACCTGCAATCCGCCCTACTTCAAGCTGACCGAATCCAGTTTCACGAATGAATTGGATGCTTTTGCGATTGCGCGGCACGAAATCCATCTGACGTTGGACCAATTGATGAAACAGACGAGCCATCTGCTGAAGATGAAAGGCAAGGCCTATTTCGTCCATCGGCCGGATCGTTTGATGGAGATTCTGGAAACGATGCGGAACAACCGGATCGCGCCCAAGAAACTACAGTTCATCTACCCGAAACAGAACAAGGAAGCGAACATGATCCTGATCGAAGGCATCAAGGACGGCAAAGAGGACGGTTTCCGTGTGCTGCCGCCGCTCGTTGTGTACAATGAAGAAGGGGAATACAGCCAGAAGGTAAAGGATGTCCTCTATGGCGAGCAGTGAGCACTACTTTTATGTGCTGCATTGCGGAGATGACTCGTTCTATGCCGGCTACACGACGGACACGCTTCGGCGCGAACAGGAGCACAATAAAGGCATCGGCAGCAAATATACCAAGGCGCGCCGCCCTGTCCGAATGATCTACAATGAAGTATTCGGCTCCAGAGCGGAAGCGACCAAAGCAGAGGCGGCATTCAAGAAGCTGAACCGCAAGCAGAAAGAGAATTTTTTGAAGGTGCGCGGGGTCAGCGTATCCAGCTCTGAACCGGGCGGGGTTTAGCGGGTTGCCAGAGCCACCAAAATGAATCGAAATCAGAGGAGAACAAAGATGCAACTGCAAAAAAGTTATGAACAGCACGAGAGCGGAACGCTTTATTTAGTGCCGACACCGATCGGCAATCTGGAGGATATGACCTTCCGTGCCATAAAGATACTGCGCGAAGTGGATCTGATCGCGGCTGAGGACACGCGCAATACGCGGAAATTGTTGACGCATTTCGAAGTGGATACGCCCCAGATCAGCTTCCACGAGCACAATACCCAAGAGCGCATTCCGCAATTGGTGGATAAACTCCTCGGGGGCCAATCCATCGCTCAAGTGAGTGATGCAGGGATGCCTTCGATCAGCGATCCGGGCCATGATTTGGTGCGCGCCTGCATCAACGCAAACGTGCCGGTTGTGCCGTTGCCTGGAGCCAATGCCGGTGTGACCGCATTGATTGCTTCCGGATTGGCACCGCAACCATTCTACTTTTTCGGCTTCTTGGAGCGCAAGAAGAAGGATCAAGTGGCCCAGTTGGAGTCGTTGAAGAACAGAGAAGAAACGATGATTTTCTATGAATCGCCTTACCGGTTGAAGGAGCTGCTCAAAAATATCGCAACCGTGATGGGTGAAGGGCGCCAAGTCGTCATCTGCCGCGAATTGACGAAACGCTTTGAGGAATTCATCCGCGGTTCGGCGGATGAATTGGCTGCTTGGGCCGAAGAAACGGAAATCAGAGGGGAAATCTGCCTGATGATAGCCGGCAATGATAACCCGGAAATGCCTGTTGAACAGACATTTGATGACCTCAGCGTCGCCGAATTGGTGGAAAAGCTGATGTCGGAACAGGGGCTTTCTTCCAAAGATGCGATCAAAGAGACTGCAAAAATCAGGGATATGAAGAAACAGGAAGTGTACCAAGCTTTCCACGGCTTCTAAACAGGAGGGATGACCGTTGCTGTTCTATTTACTGAGTATATTCTCGTTAGGCGGGGTCATGACACTCCGGAGGATGGGGAAAAACCGACAATTTCAAAGCTACTTGCTGGTTGCGGCGCTGCTGTTCCTATTCGTGGGGATGCTGCAGGGCAACGACTCGCCCCAAGTGGCGTGGATCCGTTATGCGGTGATGCTTTTCCGTGTTTTGTTTGGCTTGATTTCACCGTTCGCTTTCCTGTTTTTTGGACTGGCGCTTGTCTTCAATGGGTTGCTGTTGCTCAAAAAAGAGGGCTGGGCCAAACGGTACGGCCTGTTGGTCGCGGTGGGCGCCTTCATTTTATTGATGGATTTGCTGTTCCTGCTGAATTATTTTGTGTTCCATCATTACCTGATCTGGCGCTTCATGCGCTTGATGGGCTACTTCATCATCTATTTCGGTGTGGTGCTGATCTTGTTTTTTATCGCGACAGCCTTTTACGGCCTCATTCCGGTTTCCTTGGATAAAGATTTTATCATTGTCCTGGGAGCGGGATTGCTGCCGAATGGCGGCATCAGTCCGCTGCTGCAGAGACGGTTGGACAGAGCAATCCGGTTTTTCAGGCATCAGACAGAGCGCACGCAGAAGCGGCCCTGCCGTCTGATTGTGAGCGGAGGGCAAGGGATAGACGAACCTTTTTCCGAGGCGTATGCCATGAAACGTTATCTGATCGAGAAAGGCATCCCGGAAGAACTGATCCTTGAGGAAGACAAGTCCGTCAACACGTACCAGAATTTTCTGTACTCCAAGGGCATCATGGATGCTTATAAAGAAAGCTACAAATGCCTCTTCATCACGAACAATTTCCATGTGGTCCGCAGCAGTCTCTATGCGCATCGAGTGGGATTGGAAACGGACGGTTTGGGCGCCTGGACGCCGCTTTATTTTTTGCCTTATGCTTTTCTGCGCGAATTCATCGCTGTTGTGTTCATGCAGATCAAAGCACACACGCTATTGCTGGCGCTCGTGCTGGTGTTTGGATTGTGGAGGATCTATTTTTGACAGGGGAAAATTATTTTTTATATGAATGCATCGATCCACCGGATTTGACGCGCAAAAAAAGGGGCTGTAACAAACCAGAACAGGATTTTCTGGTTTGTTACAGCCCTTTTTTGTATGGGAATTGAATTTATGCTCAGAGAAAACCCGCCAAAAGCATTTTGGTGGGGAAAAACGCTCTCGGACAACAAGAGATTCCCCGCCGAAACCACCTTGGCGGGGAAAAACGTCCGCGGACAACGCGAGATTCCCCGTCGAAACCATTTTGGCGGGGAAATCTGCTACGAACTCGAACACCAAACCACAAAGAAGGGGCTGCCTCATTTGAGAGATAGCCACTTACTCCCGCATTTATTAAAGCAATCCTTCTGATATCAATTGATTCAAGCCATGATAGACACCTTCATCATCATTGGAAGGCGTTGTATAGTTTGCCACGCTCTTGGCGTTGGGCAGCGCGTTAGCCATTGCGAAGGAGTAGGGTCTGCCGGAAAGCATGGAGATGTCATTTTCGCTGTCACCAAAAACAGCCACTTCTTCATTGGAAATGCCAAGTTTTTCCAATAAGGTATCCAAGGCTTTGCCTTTGCTGATGCCTTTTTTGGTGATTTCAAGCTTCCTTTCATCAGAAAAGACTAATTCGTAATCATCATGCAGACCTAAATGAGGCAATGATTGCGTTACGGCTTCCATAAAATGCGGGTCTTGGCTGATCGAAATTTTGTTGCAAGAAGCTGGCGCGTCCTTCAGATCAAGGATCAGTTTTTGTTCAGGATAGCCGTCGCGCATATCGCATAGCCAACTGTACATGCCGCTAGCCCAAGGATAATCGTCGGGCAGTCTCATTTCGCCGCGGATCTTCTTCTTTAAGGCATACAGTGAATCCGGCAAATAGGTGTACAGGCCGGCATCCTGGGAGAATTGGATCTCAACATTGAATGTACGGAAGACGGTTGTGACTTTTTGGATGTCCTGGGAATCCATTATCCCTAATCTTTCCCTGGTTTGAGAGTTGCAATCATAAATGGAACTGCCGTTTACATCAATCAAATAACCTTGATGGGAATCCATCTTCAGTTTCAGGGCATCCGGCATCAGCCGCAAGTAACTTCTTCCGCTTGCCAATACCAGCGTGATGCCTTTTTGCTGGAGCGACAGGAGGAGTTCCTGGGTTTTGGGACTGATGGCGTGGTCAGCCGTCAACAAGGTACCGTCCATGTCACAAACAATCGCTTTTATGGGCATTATCTATCCACTTCCTTTTTTTTGAATAGGATAGCATACTTCTTCCGGTAAATATATGTCGGTTGATGATCATTTCCAAAACAAAAGCAGCCAGATTGGACATATCATGAGCACCAAATGGGATGTTAAGTGGATGTTCGTTACTATTATAGCGCGCATTTCCGTTAAGATGGGGCGAAAAAAGCCGCCTCCATATTCGAGGCAGCTCCTATGTGCTGATTCTTATTCAGCTTTTTTGTTCTGATTCACCATCAAATCACGGATCTCTTTCAGGTAAAGTTCAACAACCGGTACTTCGGCTTCAACTTCCATTGGCTCTTCAGCAGGCATTTTGCCTTTGAGTTTGTTGATTACTTTGATCATTAGGAAGATGACAAGGGCAATCAACAGGAAGTTCATTACGGCTTGCAGGAAATTACCATACGTGAAGGTTGCCTGTCCGATCTTGAAGGAGAGGCCCGTCAAATCTGCGTTGCCGGTCATGGCCACGATGATCGGTGTAATGATATCTTTTACTAATGAATTGACGATTGCTGTGAATGCACCCCCGATGACAACCCCGACTGCAAGATCAAGAACGTTCCCGCGCATAATGAAGTCTTTAAATTCTTTCAACATATTTTCCACCTCCGTTTAAGATAATTATATTTCAACTTCATTGGGATAGCAAAAATAAGAACTCCAGCGGATAATATTTTTATGTTTTTCTAACGACCGGTCGATTTGACGTAGGCTGCTACCGGATAATCCTCGATCGGTAAGCTACTTTCTTTGCCTTGCGCCAATTCGGC
>NZ_JBAWAZ010000024.1:0-5189 GCF_049589555.1 Trichococcus sp. | reverse complement strand
TTGTTAAGCTTATGGTTCCAACGGATCTTCGCTGTTTCCGGCTTCAGAGGTTGTTTCCTTTGACGCATCATTTTTAGCTGTCGGCGTTTCCGGAACAGATGGCGCAGTATCTGTTGGTGATATCGGTGGTGTTACGATAGGTTTGGATGCAACGGTTGTCCCTCCCGGTTTTCTTGGGTGGGTCCGTTCAAACCGTTCTTTCCGGCGCTCTTCGATCTGTTTTCTTTCCAGGAGTTGCTTTTCAGCTCTTTGCTTGCCCCAAATCGTTTTGCCGAACAGTTTTTTAATCGCCCACAACAGCAGTAACAGCATCAGGACGGCTACGAAGAACGGCAGTGCATAGATGAACCAGATAGCGGCATCCTGTAGCCAATAGTAGAAGGAATAAAGCGAATCGGTGAAAGCATCCTTGACGCGACCCCAGAAAGGCGCCGATCCGCCTTGGTTGTTCGAGATGCGCGAACGCTCGGAAACAGTCAGATACAAAGCCGTATAGTCGATCAGATCGTCGATGTTGTCCAATTCGGACTGCAGCATTTCCCTTTCGGCTATGGCCGCACTGAGACTGTCTTCGATGGTAAGGATCTCTTCTACCGTTTCTGCCTGCTCAAGCAGTGTCAGCAGGCGCTCTTCTTTCCTTTGCAGCACGCTGATGCGCGTGGCTGTGTCTTCATAATATTGCGTAACATCTTCGTTGCCTTGCTGCTCGCTGACTTTTGTGCCCAGCCCACCCTCCAGATCATCCAGGAAGGCTGTCACTGAATCTTTCGGAATCCTGATCGTGTAGCTGCCTTGGCGATAGTTTTGGCTCAATGAGGAGGTCGTGTAGAACATGTCACCGCCGCTGGATTCATATGAATACTCCACATAGGCTCCATATTTACCGACGATTTCCTTCAGATAGTCGATGGAATCATCATATTTCAATGTTTCATAGGAAAGGTGGACGGTGGTCACTACCTTTTCACCGATAAGCAAACCCGAACCGACCGCCCCATCCGATTTGGCTATTTCGGTCGTCACGTTGTCTACTCCGGCAGCGTCTTGTTGCGAAACACTCGTTTCCTCGGTCGTTAAGAATGAACAGCCCACTAGTGAGAATGACAGCAGAGAAAGGATCAATAATTTCAGATTTTTCAATTGAGGCGCCTCCAATCTTTCCTAAGTTTCCTACTTAGATTATACCGCATGGCGGCCGCTGCTCCTAATAAAGCCCTTACAGATTTAAGGTCCTGTTGTGGCGGGGTTGGCTTGGCGGGAGAACAGCTGGAGAAAACGGAGAAACCGGGCGCTTCTCCGGTGAAGCGTCCCTCATCAGAGGTGACATGGCTTTAGCGCACTCTCCTCCGGCGAAGCGATCCTCGCAGGAGGAGAGGTGTCTTTGGCGGCCGTCAGCTCCTGCGATCCGGGCCTCACCGGAGCTGACGGCCTTTTCCACACCAATACAAAAAGAAAGGGCCGGAAAGGTAAACACCTAAGTGTTCATCTTTCCGACCCTTTCTTCTGATACGGCATGGGTAAACCCATGGATGGGACTGTTCACAGCAGTCACCATCAAACATCCACATCCTGTGGTTGTGCAAGCACGTATGTCCCGTTTGATTTGCAATCACTTCGCCGCTTGCGCGGAATGGGCGAACCCACCTGATTGCTCGTCGCCTCATCGCATGTAAAACATCTTATCATGCAGAAACCGAAAAAGCAAGACTTTTATTTTGGTTACAGACTGCCTGCTCAATAATCCTTATTCTTTGCCACTCTCGTCAAATTGCTTCAGCCAAGCGTCGGCGATGAGACGGTGGCCTTTTTTGGTTGGATGGACGCCATCGTTGGATAATGTTTCATATCCTTCGACAGCACCGATTGCATTCAGATAAGCATCCAGTCCGATCCATTCGGCATCGAACTCTTCGGCAAGGCGTTTGACGATTTCCTGTTTCGGATCCAAATCGACCCGCCAAGTTTTACGGTCTTCCGGATACGGGAAGACGAACGGCTCCATCAGAATGATTCGTGCATTTGATTTTTTCCGCAAAGAAGCCAATAAATGACGGTAATGCATTTCGAACTGTTCAGTGCCCTCTTTGGTAGCAAACACACTCTCGTCGCCAACATTATGCCACGTATCGTTGATGCCGATCAACATAGTGACGACGTCGGGTTCGAGCGAAACGCAATCGCTGTGCCATCTTTCCGCTATATCATGGATTCGGTTGCCGCTGATGCCGCGGTTGATCAGCTGATAGTATTCGGAATCACCTCTGTCCGCAAGAGCTTTCGCTATCATTGCCACATAGCCCTTCCCCAGCGAATCGGGATTGTTGCGGTTGCGGCCAACATCCGTGATGCTGTCGCCGATGAAAAGCAATTTGTACTTGGTCGTTTTCTCCATAGGTCCGTCCTATCTGTTCTGGATGACTTCAACCTTGTAGCCATCCGGATCGGTGATGAAATAGTATCTTACGGAAGAATCAGGCAAGCCTTTGTAGTCGGTCACGTTGAATCCGGCAGCCAACTGTTTGTCGTGAAGGTCTTCAAATTCGTCCACCCCGATGGCGATATGGCCATAGCCGTCACCGATGTTATAAGGTACATGGTCGTAATTGTAAGTCAATTCCAACTCATAATCATCGCCTTCCAAACCTAAGTAGACGATCGAAAACTTGTGCTCAGGGTAATCCAACTTCTTTTTCTCGCGGAAATCAAACGCCTCTTTGTAGAATGCGATCGATTTATCCAGGTGCTGCACGCGGATGCAAGTGTGTAACATTTTCATTAAGTCATCATTCCTCTCATTTATGCTGTTATTATCATACCGAATTATCGGTTCCTTTACAAAAAATTTGTCGTTAAAATAACCTTGCTATATCCCACAAACTGACTTATTCTAGAAGTTAGTTACCAGTGAGAAGGAGAAAACCGATGAAGATATGTACCTATTGCCATAATCGCATACCGAAAGAGGCTTTGATCTGTCCGATGTGCGGGTCGGATGTTTCCGGTTCGGACGCGATCCATCAAGATGATTTTTATCAATCCACTTTATTCGAAGATAACACGGAAAAGTTTGTCGACCTAACAGAAGGCGAAGATGAAGAGGCGGCTGAAGCGGCTTCGCGTGCTGATAAGCAAGCTTTCTCTTTCAATGAAGCAAAGAATAAATTCATCCGTTACGTGCGTTTTTTGTGGAAAAAAATGCAAGACCCCGCGGAGACCAGAAAATCGCGCAGGGAAAGCCACAATCTTTACGGCTACTTTACCTTCATCCTTTCGGCGTTGCTTTCAGCCGGATTGGTGACCCGGATTGCGGTCGCATTGACTAATCAATATGATCTGCTTTCGCAGATTTCACTGCTTCCGACCGTCACATTCCAGGTCGAACCGGTTGTTTGGTTCATGAAGAATTTTCTGATGTTCTTGGCGTTCTATTATCTTTACCCATTCTTGGCATACCTCATCAAGACATTCTTTTTGCATAGGCGCCATGCTTTCCACAACTGGATGACGCAATATGCAGGAATGAACGCTTTTGCTTTGTTGCTGTTGGGCACTGCGTTTGTGATCAGCCTCATCGCCCCAATACTGATGGCGGTTCCGGTGCTGTTGTTGTTCTTGGTCCATCTGTCCAGCTATCTGGTGACGTTCATCGCCAGCCTGTACCAGACGATCAACGAAACAAAACGGGATACTCTTTACCTTTGCCTTGGCGGAATCAGCGCACATTTGCTGCTGATGATGACGATCGCCTATGTATTATTCCTGAAAATGTAAATTCCAGAGGAACGCAATCGCTCCAAAACCAATAAAACAACTGTGGCCCACCAATCAGAGGTGGGCCGCAGTTGTTTTTTTACATATCCAAATCGGTAAAGGCGTAAGGAACCAACTCTTTGATCGTCAGCTCCATGATTTTTCCGTGCTTATCGGAAAGGTAGACAGGCGTTTCGTACCCGCACAATTCCACCATCACCTGGCGGCAGATGCTGCAAGGCGGGAGGAATGTTTCCGTGTCGCCGGCGATGGCGATGGCTGCGACGTCGTCTTTGCGGTAGCCTCTCGTAACGCCGGTGAATAAGGCTGTCCGCTCTGCGCAGTTGGTGGCGCCGAAGGAAACATTTTCCACGTTCACGCCTTCGATCACTTCGCCGTCCTTATAGAGGACTGCCGCTCCTACCGGGAAATGCGAATACGGGCTGTATGCATGTTGCATGGCCGCTCTTGCTCTGGAAACTAATTCTTCACTGTTCATCGATGATCCCTCGCTTATCATGAATGGGTAATTTTTCTGATCGGTAAATGTTCGTGTTTACAGTATACCGATTATTCCAGATTTTGCCAAACCGGAAAGGTCATCGATCAATGTTGCCTAGCTCTTGCTCAAGCTTTAATCGTTCGGATCAGAGTTCAGGCAAATTCGCCATGTAGTCTTCGAGCGCCTGGATCGCTTCCGCCATCAACTCGGCAGTGACTTCGTAAGGCAGTCCGTGCGCCGGTGCTTCGGGCTTGGTCGACAGACGGGCGATCTCCATTATGCCTTCAGCGTCCAGTTTGTCCAAGTGCAGATCGTGGAGGCTCTTCGGAATGTCCAAATGTTCATAAAACGGAATCAGATTATCGATCTCCGCCCATTTCTTTTCGTAAGCCAATTGGACCATGATGCCATAGGCTACCTTATGCCCATGCAGAAAATGATGCGACTCCGGGAAATTGGTGATGGCATCATGGATCTCATGGGCGATGGTCGTCCGCGCAAAGGCGTCGCCCATCCCGCCGACCATGCCACTGATGGAAGTGATGACCTCCGTCAGCTTCACAAAAGCTTCCGTCACTTCCCCCGCTTCCAAGCTGGCGATCGCCAACTCGGCGTGATCGAGGATGCTTTGTCTGCAGATGTATGCCGCTTGGCGCGCCATCATCAGCATCGGTTGTTGGGCATTCTCAGGCAAGGAAAGGATTTCGTCCGATTCGTACCATTTGGCCAACGTGTCCGCCAATCCGGCCACAAAGAAATCCTTCGGCGAATCGATGATCAAACGCGGTTCCAATAACAATAGCGAGGCTTGTTGCTGCAGAAAATCATAGCGGATGAACACGCCATCCTCGCTGTACATGACGCTGAGCGGCGTCCAAGGGGCGCAATTACTTGCCAATGTCGGAACCATCACATTCAGGATGCAGCCCGCTTTAGC
>NZ_JBAWAZ010000023.1:0-13239 GCF_049589555.1 Trichococcus sp. | reverse complement strand
TTCTTGCTGACTTTATGTTTGCGATACTAAGTATCGTCTTCGTTTGCTTCGACCGAAGTCTAAGCTCCTTGCACATTTGGTTCGTTCATTCTTTATTCAGTTTTCAAAGGTCAATCGTGTATCACGTGTTACGTGATTGCTTATTTATAATACCACTTGACCAGCTCATTGTCAACGTCTTTTTTAAATATTTTTTGAAGATATTTTTAAACGTTTTCGAACTGCAGTAGCAACTCTTATATATTATCAAATCCAGAATCATCTGTCAACAACTATTTTTTATCGGGACAAAAGATTAATTTGACAACTTAAACAGTCTACCATCTGACGGACGACTTGTCAACAATAAATAGAACATTTCTCAAAACGTTCTTCCCAATGTTATTTGAATCCCACACAAAAAGACTCAACAAACTAGTTGCGGATATTATAGTCAGTTTGTTCATCAAGGAGGAATTGTTTTGACCATCGTTGCTTACATATCCATCTTTTATTTCGGAGCCATTTTCGGATCTTTCTTCACAGTCCTGGGAACGCGCATCCCCATCAAAGAAAACTTCACAACCACACGTTCCCACTGCGTCGCTTGTCAGCATACACTGGAGGCCAAAGATCTTTTCCCGATTTTTTCTTACGTGTTCCACCGCGGGAAGTGTGCGTACTGCGCCGCAAAAATAGATGCGCTGTACTTCGCTTCGGAAATCATTTCCGGTTTCGTGGCATGTCTGCTTTATTATTTCTACGCAACGGACGTGCTGCAGTTGGTCGCTCACACCTTTGTGTTCTCACTGTTGCTGGTCATAGCGATTGCCGACTATCTCTATCTGTTGATTCCCGATCGCTTTCAGCTCTTATTGCTGTTTGGTGTCGTGTTTCGTCAAGCCGTCCTTCCGGTTGCGGATTGGCCGGCAGCCTTCATCAGTTTCTTTGTGATCTTTTCCTTGTTATTTTTCACAAGTCTCGCTCTTCCTGACGGGATCGGGGGCGGCGATGTCAAACTGCTTTCGATCTTGAGCCTCACTTTCGGGTTGGAGCCCACCTTGTTCATCATCCTGTTGGCCAGTTTCTCCGCAGGTTCCTATTTTCTGCACACCCACATGGCGAAAGGCAGCTCCTTGCAGCGCAGATTGCCTTTCGGGCCCTTCCTCGCCGCTTCCGCTGTCGTGGTGCACTTCGCACAGATGCTGCTGGTTCGTTAACACCCGGACAGCCCATTTGATTCCATTTGGGGATTGCATTTATGCTCATAAATAACCCGTCGAAAACATGTTGGCGGGGAAAAACGTCCGCGGACAACCTGATATTCCCCGCCAAACCCATTTTCGCGGGGAATTCCGCCACCAAATTCGAACCCCAGACCAGAAAATCATACCACCAAACAACAAAAAAACGCCCCGGAAAAGCAATTTGCTTTTCCGGGACGTTCATCGTTTTACGCTTTGTAATCAGATAGGTCGGAACCCATTTCGGCTGTATCAGTGATGCTATAGACGCTCTCACTTTCGGCTTCGACGGCTTTCGGTTCCATCTTACGGTAGCGGGCCATACCTGTACCAGCAGGGATGATCTTACCGATGATAACATTCTCTTTAAGACCCAACAAGGAGTCTTTCTTGCCGCGGATCGCAGCATCCGTCAAGACACGAGTCGTTTCTTGGAAGGAAGCAGCAGACAAGAAGCTGTTTGTTTCCAAGGACGCTTTTGTGATCCCCAACAGGACTGGACGGGCTGTTGCTGGAACTTCCCCAGCGTTGATGACAGCACGGTTACGGTCTTCGAAATCTGAGATATCCATCAGTGTACCTGGAAGGATATCTGTTGAACCCGGATCCATAACGCGGACTTTACGCAACATTTGACGGACCATAACCTCGATATGCTTGTCGCCGATTTCTACCCCTTGCATACGGTATACTTTCTGAACTTCGCGCAGCAAGTAAGTCTCAACAGACAGTACGTCGCGGACGCGCAGCAAGCTCTTAGGTTCGATGGATCCTTCAGTCAATGGATCACCACGGTGAACGATGTCGCCTTCAGCCACTTTCGTACGTGCAGTGTAAGGGATGGTATACGTTCTTGTATCCGTGATACCTTTGACTGTTACTTCTTTGGAACGATCGGATGCACTTTCATCGATGGAGACAACTTCCCCTGTAACTTCTGTGATGATCGCTTGTCCTTTCGGATTACGCGCTTCAAAGATTTCTTGGATACGCGGCAAACCTTGTGTGATATCGTCTCCGGCAACCCCACCCGTATGGAATGTACGCATGGTCAATTGAGTACCTGGTTCACCGATGGATTGGGCAGCGATCGTACCGACTGCTTCACCGACCTCAACATTTGAACCAGTAGCCAAGTTGCGGCCGTAGCAACGTTTGCAGACGCCGTGTCTAGTGTGGCACGTGAACACGGAACGGATCGTCACTTCTTCGATACCGGCATCAATGATTTCTTTCGCCATATCTTCTGTGATCAATTGGTTATGCACAGCAAGAACGTTGCCGTTCTCTGGATGGATAACTGTTTTTTGAGCATAACGGCCAATCAGACGCTCTTCCAAGTCCTCAATGACTTCATTGCCTTCTCGGATGGAACGGACTATCAGACCACGATCGGTTCCGCAATCGTCTTCACGGATGATGACATCTTGCGCCACGTCAACCAGACGACGAGTCAGGTAACCTGAATCGGCTGTCTTCAAGGCTGTATCGGTCATCCCTTTACGAGCTCCATGGGTAGAGATAAACATTTCCAAAACGCTTAGTCCTTCACGGAAGTTCGAAGTGATCGGCAATTCCATGATCTTACCGTTTGGAGCAGCCATCAGACCACGCATACCGGCAAGTTGCGTAAAGTTGGAGATGTTACCACGGGCTCCGGAATCACTCATCATGAAGATTGGGTTTTCTTGTCCCAATGTCTTCATCAGTTCGACTTGGATTTCATCCTTCGCCATATTCCAGGTTGTGATGACGCTGTTGTATCTTTCATCATCAGTGATCAGACCACGACGGAATTGCTTCGTGATGTTATCGACTTTTTTATGGGCTCTTTCCAGGATCTCTGCTTTGGATTCCAATACCAAGATATCGGCGATCCCTACAGTGATACCTGCACGAGTCGAGATTTTATAACCCAAGTCCTTCATTTTGTCCAGCATCTTCGAAGTTTCCGTTACTTGGAACTTCTTGAATACGGCAGCAATGATGTTTCCAAGGTATTTCTTCTTGAACGGTCCAACAATTTCTTGTTTTTTGATGAACGCAGGAATATCTTCGCCGGGTTCGGCAAAATATTTATCCGGAGTCGCAACATCCAAGTTGAATTGGGTCGGTTCATTCAGGTACGGGAATTCATCAGGCATGATTTCGTTGAAGAAGATCTTACCGACTGTCGTGACCAACAGACGGCCTCTTTGCCATTCTGTCCATGGTTTCTTAGGCAACGAATTCGTGCTGATCGCTACTCTTGTATGCAGATGGACAAAGCCACCTTCATAAGCCAGACCAGCTTCTTCCGCATTGGAGAAGATCATTCCTTCGCCGACTTTATTTATTTCTTCCAGAGTCAGGTAATAGTTACCCAAGACCATATCCTGGGATGGTGTTACGACTGGTTTACCATCTTTTGGATTCAAGATGTTCTGTGCAGCCAGCATCAATAGACGCGCTTCTGCTTGTGCTTCTTCACCTAGCGGTACGTGGACGGCCATTTGGTCACCATCGAAATCGGCATTGTAGGCTTCACATACCAACGGGTGAAGACGGATTGCTTTACCTTCGACAAGTACCGGTTCAAACGCTTGGATACCCAAACGGTGAAGCGTCGGTGCGCGGTTCAGCAATACTGGATGTTCTCTGATGACATCTTCCAATACATCCCATACATCATCGTCCATGCGGTCGATTTTGCGTTTTGCATTTTTGATGTTGCTTGCGATATCACGGGCAACCAATTCTTTCATCAAGAACGGTTTGAACAACTCGATCGCCATTTCTTTCGGCAAGCCGCATTGATACATTTTCAGGAAAGGTCCAACTACGATTACGGAACGTCCGGAGTAGTCAACACGTTTACCCAGCAAGTTTTGACGGAAACGTCCTTGTTTCCCTTTCAACATGTGCGAAAGTGATTTCAATGGACGGTTACCCGGTCCTGTTACAGGACGGCCACGACGACCGTTATCGATCAAAGCATCGACAGCTTCCTGCAGCATGCGTTTTTCATTCTGAACGATGATGTTCGGTGCGTTCAGGTCCAACAAGCGTTTCAGACGGTTGTTACGGTTGATGACACGACGGTAAAGGTCGTTCAAGTCACTTGTTGCGAAACGGCCGCCTTCCAATTGAACCATCGGACGCAAATCTGGAGGGATAACCGGGATTACATCCATGATCATCCAGCTAGGTTTGTTTCCTGAAGAACGGAAAGCATCCAAGATATCCAAACGACGGATTGC
Source organism: Trichococcus sp. (assembly GCF_049589555.1). GTDB lineage: Bacteria > Bacillota > Bacilli > Lactobacillales > Aerococcaceae > Trichococcus. The sequence continues at coordinate 8,777 of NZ_JBAWAZ010000023.1, read as the reverse complement.
ACGCGTACGTTTTTGTCCAGTCGCGGATTTCAAATCTTCTTTTAATTGTTCACATTCAGTATCGACATCGACGCGATCAAGCAATTGCTTGATGGCTTCCGCACCCATGGCCGCATGGAAACTGTTTCCGAATTGCGCCCGTTTGTCACGGTATTCTCTTTCCGTCAGCAACTGTTTCGATTCCAACACAGTGTCACCTGGTTCGATGACAACGTATGAAGCGAAGTAAATGATTTCTTCCAATGCGCGCGGGCTCATATCCAATACAAGTCCCATACGGCTAGGAATCCCTTTGAAGTACCATACATGGGTTACAGGAGCAGCCAATTCGATATGGCCCATTCTTTCACGACGGACCTTAGCACGGGTTACTTCAACGCCACAGCGATCGCAAACGATCCCTTTGTAACGGATACCATTGTATTTACCACATGAACATTTCCAGTCCTTTTGCGGTCCAAAAATTCTCTCACAGAACAAACCTTCTTTTTCAGGTTTCAGTGTTCTGTAGTTGATTGTTTCTGGTTTTTTAACTTCCCCGTAAGACCAGCTACGGATCTTATCAGGAGAAGCCAAAGAGATTTGCATACTTTCAAATTTATTAACGTCTATCAAGGGGCCAACCTCCCTTTATTCTTTGAGCTGCCCAAAATGCTCTATCTGCGTTTCTCGCGAGGCAATGCGCTTTGATCAAACATGCACCCGAACGCCTCAGCAGCGTTCGGGAACACGGATTAGTCTCTCTTCATTGCTTCAGATTGTTTATTTAATCTTTCCATATTCACAACATCGTCTTCTTCATCCATGTCGCGCAATTCGATTTCTTCTTCTGCTTCATCAAGCACTTTCATATCCAATCCGAGTGCTTGCAATTCTTTCACCAATACGCGGAATGATTCAGGTACACCTGGACGAGGAATTGTTTCGCCTTTGACGATCGCTTCGTATGTTTTCACACGACCGACAACATCATCTGATTTGTATGTCAAGATTTCTTGCAATGTATAGGCAGCACCATAAGCTTCCAGTGCCCAAACTTCCATCTCTCCGAAACGTTGTCCACCGAACTGAGCTTTACCACCCAACGGTTGTTGCGTAACTAGAGAGTATGGTCCAGTTGAACGAGCATGCAATTTATCATCAACCATGTGGGAAAGTTTCAGATAGTACATGACGCCGACTGATACACGGTTATCGAATGGTTGACCTGTACGGCCATCATAAAGGATCGTTTTGGCATCGTTCGCCATACCGGCTTCAGCCACAGTACCCCAAACGTCATCTTCATCCGCACCATCGAATACCGGAGATGCGACGTAGATGCCTAATGAACGGGCAGCCATACCTAAGTGAAGTTCCAATACTTGTCCGATGTTCATACGCGATGGTACCCCTAGAGGGTTCAACATGATGTCAACAGGAGTGCCGTCTGGCATGTATGGCATATCTTCTTCAGGCATGATACGGGATACAACCCCTTTGTTACCATGACGTCCGGCCATTTTATCCCCTTCGTTGATCTTACGTTTTTGAACGATGTAGACACGCACCAACAGATTCACACCAGGTGACAGTTCATCCCCTGCTTCACGGGTAAAGATCTTCACATCGTGAACGATACCGCCGCCGCCGTGAGGAACACGTAGCGATGTATCACGCACTTCGCGGGCTTTTTCACCGAAGATGGCATGCAATAGACGCTCTTCCGCAGACAGTTCCGTCATCCCTTTAGGAGTGACTTTACCGACCAGGATATCCCCGTCTTTAACTTCCGCACCGACGCGGATGATGCCGCGCTCGTCAAGATCTTTCAAAGCATCTTCGCCGACGTTAGGCAATTCGCGGGTGATTTCTTCAGGTCCAAGCTTCGTATCACGTGCTTCTGATTCGTATTCTTCGATATGGATAGAAGTGTACACATCATCACGGACAAGACGTTCGTTCATGATAACAGCATCTTCATAGTTGTAACCTTCCCAAGTCATGAAGGCAACCAAAACGTTCTGTCCAAGGGCCATTTCGCCCTTTTCCATAGACGGGCCATCCGCTAATGTCTCGCCGACATCGACACGGTCACCCAAAGCTACGATTGGACGTTGGTTATAGCAAGTTCCTGAGTTGGAACGTTGGAACTTGATGATTTCGTATTTATCCAAAGCACCATTGTCGCGACGGACACGGATTTCTTTGGCATCCACGTATTCAACCACACCATCATTCTGGCACAACAGGGCTGCACCTGAGTCATGGGCGGCTTTGTATTCCATCCCGGTACCAACGAACGGCGCTTGCGGGTTGATCAACGGAACAGCTTGACGTTGCATGTTGGCACCCATCAAAGCACGGTTGGAGTCATCGTTTTCCAAGAACGGAATGCAGGCTGTCGCGACAGCAACTACTTGTTTCGGAGAAACGTCCATGTAATCGACGCGTTCGATCGGAACTTCCAAGTTGTCATGGATATAACGGGCCATGACGATGTTGTTTGCGAAGCTTCCGTCTTCCAATAGGACCGAGTTGGCTTGTGCAACGGTGAAGTTATCTTCTTCGTCAGCAGTCAAGTAGTCGATGATATTGGTAACCTTATGCGTGTTCCAGTCGACACGGCGGTAAGGCGTTTCGATGAAACCATACTTGTTGATTTTTGCATAACTGGACAAGCTGTTGATCAGTCCGATATTCGGGCCCTCAGGCGTTTCGATCGGACACATACGGCCATAGTGGGAATAGTGAACGTCTCGGACTTCATATCCGGCACGGTCTCTCGTCAAACCGCCGGGTCCTAAGGCTGAAAGACGACGTTTGTGCGTCAATTCGCCCAATGGATTCGTTTGGTCCATGAACTGTGACAATTGGGATGAACCAAAGAATTCTTTGATTGCAGCCACTACCGGGCGGATGTTGATCAATTGTTGCGGCGTTACGGTAGAAACATCCTGAATGGACATTCTTTCGCGCACGACACGCTCCATCCGTGACAAACCGATACGGAATTGGTTCTGCAACAACTCTCCGACTGAACGGATACGTCTGTTACCCAAGTGGTCGATGTCATCCGTTGTTCCCAATCCTTCAGTAAGGTTGAAGAAGTAGTTCATGGAAGCAAAGATGTCGGCAGTCGTCAGATGTTTGATATCGTCAGCAATTTCGGAATTCCCGATGATGTTGATGACTTTTTCAGGGTCTTTCTTAGAGTAGACTTTCACTACTTGCATAACGACCGGATCAGTCACAACGCCATCATCAGAAGGATACAACGTCACTTGATTCAAGCCGTTATCCAAATAAGGCGTTAAGCGTTCCATCATGCCGCGGTCCAATTCAGTCCCTTTTTCTGCGATGATTTCACCTGTTTCAGGATCGACCAATGTTTCAGCCAATATCTGGTTGTACAAGCGTGTTTTGACATTCAATTTTTTGTTTACTTTGTAGCGTCCAACTGGAGCCATGTCATATCTTCTTGGGTCGAAGAAACGGGCATTCAGCAAGTTACGCGAGCTGTCTGCAGTTTTCGGTTCGCCTGGACGAAGTCTCTCGTAGACGTCTTTCAACGCTTCTTCTGTTCTGGAGTCCGATGCGTTTTTATGCACGTCTTTTTCCATAGTCAAACGTAAGCTTTCGTGGTCGCCGAAGATCTCAAGGATCTGATCATCCGAACCGAAGCCCAATGCGCGGACCAAAACGGTCAACGGGATTTTTCTGGTGCGGTCGATACGGACGTAAGAGATGTCTTTCGCATCCGTCTCATATTCCAACCATGCGCCACGGTTAGGAATCAATGTGTTTCCGAAGCTTTCTTTTCCGTTTTTATCCATCTTTTTATGGAAATAAACGCCTGGAGAACGAACCAATTGGGAGACGATAACACGTTCCGCTCCGTTGATGATGAAGGTACCCATGTCTGTCATTAATGGGAAGTCACCAAAGAAAACTTCCTGGTCTTTGATTTCGCCTGTTTCTTTGTTGATCAAACGCAGTTTTACATAAATCGGTGCCGAGTAGTTGGCATCATGTGCACGTGCTTCTGAAACAGTGTATTTTGGATCATGGAATTCATAGTCGACAAATTCCAATGCTAAGTTCCCTGTGTGATCTTCAATCGGCGTGATGTCCTTGAACATCTCTTTGATTCCGGTTTCCAGGAACCATTCATAAGAATCCGTTTGAATCTCAATCAGGTTAGGAAGCTCTAACACTTCACTGATACGCGAATAACTTCTGCGGGTACGTTGTTTCCCGAATTTTTCATTATGCCCTAACAACTTCTTCACCCCTACTTAAATTTAGACATTTAGCGACAACACACTCTTATGTTGCAGTTTCGCAACAAGTGTTACGTTTTTGTTACATATACATTCCGCAACGTTTTTTTGGCAAAAAAAAACCAAAAGAAGGTTGCAATTTCTGAGAAAATTACTCTTTCTTTTGTTTTCTGCCTCGAAAAGCGCGTCTGGACAATATTTCAGTCGCGTTTTCTGAATTATCTTATGCGTCTATATTACCTTACTATTCTACACACATGGCTTTCATTTGTCAACAGGCTTCTGCCCGCATCCGGAGCGATCCGGGACGCGCATTACGCCTTGACCGATTGGATGATCCAATAGCCTTTGTCGCGTGCGATGATTTCGACGTTACCGAAGACATCCAGCATTTTCTGTTCAGCACTCGGCGCGCCTTGCTTCTTCTGGATGACCACAGTCAGCGTGCCACCCGGCAAGAGATGCGTGTGTGCTTCCGACAGGATGCGATGGACGACCTGTTTCCCGGCGCGGATCGGCGGATTGCTGACGATTGCAGCGAATTGCCTTCCTTCGGGTACTTGATCGTAGGTATTCGATTCGTAGACTTTCACATTGCGGATGTTGTTGGCTTCCGCATTTCTGCGTGCCAAAGACATAGCCCGCTCGTTTACGTCCACCATCTCCACCAGTCTGGTAGGATAAGCATGCGCGAGCGCAAGCCCCATCGGACCGTAACCGCAGCCGACATCCAGGATATCCCCGGCCACTTCCTCATTCAAGCGGAAGCTTTCGATCAATAAGTGCGAACCAAAGTCGACCGTTCTTTTGGAGAAGACACCGCTGTCCGAGATGAAACGGAATTCACGACCCCTCAATGGAAACGTCCAAGAAGTTTCCTTGCTTTCGGTTTCAGGGTTCTTTGTGTAGTAATGATTTGACATATTCCCAACTCCTTCTGACGGAAGTCCAATACTGCACGGAAAATATAAGAAAAGCCAGGATAATTGCTTATCCTGGCTAGTCTATTTACACAATCAAGAATTGTGTTTCTGTAGAAACAATCTTTTGAAAAAAGATTATTTAACTGTTACAGAAGCGCCAACTTCTTCTAATTGAGCTTTCAATGCTTCAGCATCTTCTTTAGATACAGCTTCCTTGATAAGTCCAGGAGCTGCGTCAACTAGAGCTTTAGCTTCTTTCAAGCCTAGGCCTGTAGCTTCACGTACAACTTTGATTACTTTGATTTTTGAATCTCCAGCTGAAGTTAATTCAACGTTGAATTCAGTTTGCTCTTCTTCTGCTGCTGCTACTGCACCTGCTGCTGCTACTGGAGCTGCAGCTGTTACGCCGAATTCTTCTTCGATAGCTTTTACTAAGTCGTTTAATTCTAAAACTGTTGCTACTTTGATGTCAGCAATGATTGCTTCGATGTTTAATGACATTTTGTGTTCCTCCGTTTTTGGTTTAAGTTTTTTTGTGCCTCCGCAAGGAAGCTTGTGTTTGATTCTTCAACAGAACTGCAGATTATGCAGCTTCGCCGTCTTTCTCGGATACAGCTTTAATAGCCAACGCAAAGTTGCGGACTGGAGCTTGTAGTACTGAAAGTAACATAGAAAGCATACCTTCGCGGTTCGGTAATGTTGCCAAAGCTTCGATTTCTTCTTTAGAAGAAACGTTACCTTCAACGATACCACCTTTGATTTCTAGTTTATCAGCAGTTTTTGCGAATTCAGCCATGATTTTGGCTGGAGCAACAACATCTTCAGAACTGAATGCAACAGCAGTAGGTCCTTTGAAAATGCTTTCCATTCCTTCCAAACCTGCAGCGACAGCAGCACGTACCATTAGAGAGTTTTTGATAACTTTCATTTCTACGCCAGCTTCACGCAATTGTTTTCTTAATTCAGTCACCTGTTCAACAGTAAGACCTAAATAATCAACAACGACTACAGATGCGGATTCTTGGATTTTTGTTGTCAGTTCTTCAACCAACAGTTGTTTTTTTGCAATAGCAGCTTCACTCATCTTATATTTCACCCCCTGGATTTTATGATAGAATTTCTTGTAAAAACAAAAAACTCTATGTCACCTAGACATAGAGGATCCATAAATATCTCATTGGATTCTTCCTCGGCAGGTATATTAAGGCTCGCACCCCCTGCTGTCTTCGGTAGCATATATTAACCTCAACGACTATACCAAAGATAGTCGTTCAGGTCAAGGTTTTTTTATAAAGAGCTTGCGTCCACTTTAACGCCAGGTCCAAATGTAGTTGTTACACTTACATTTTTAACGTATTGGCCTTTAGCAGTTGCTGGTTTAGCTTTCACGATTACATCGTGGATCGTACGGAAGTTTTCCAACAATTTAGCATCGTCGAATGATACTTTACCGATAGGAACGTGGATGTTACCAGCTTTGTCAGCACGGTATGTAACTTTACCAGCTTTGATTTCGTCAATAGCTTTCGTTACGTCCATTGTTACAGTACCTGTTTTAGGGTTTGGCATCAAGCCTTTAGGTCCCAATACACGACCCAAACGTCCAACTTCACCCATCATGTCAGGAGTTGCAACAACAACGTCAAAGTCAAACCATCCGCCTTGGATTTTTTGAACCATGTCAGCGTCGCCTACGTAGTCTGCACCAGCAGCTTCAGCTTCTTTAGCTTTTTCGCCTTTAGCGAACACTAAAACGCGTTGTGTTTTACCAGTTCCGTTTGGAAGCACAACTGCTCCACGGATTTGTTGGTCATTTTTACGAGTGTCGATCCCTAAACGGTAAGCGACCTCAACAGTTGCGTCGAATTTTGCAAAATCGACTTCTTTCGCTAATGCTACTGCTTCTTCTACTGAATATGATTTAGTAGAATCGACTTTTTTTGCAGCATCTTGGAATTTTTTACTTTTTTTAGCCATTGAATTTTCCTCCTAGATTGTGGTTTTAACGGATTAACCTCCCACGTGTGGCCAAAAACGTCTTGCGAGCGTTCGGAAGGCCACATGAGAAGCTGCATTTTGAATTAGTCTTGAACTGTAATACCCATTGAACGGGCAGTACCTTCGACCATACGCATAGCAGCTTCTACGTCTGCTGCATTCAAGTCTACCATTTTTGTTTCAGCGATTTCTTTAACTTGGTCACGTGTTACGGTACCAACTTTTTTCTTGTTCGGTTCGCCTGAACCTGATTCGATACCTGCAGCTTTTTTCAGTAATACTGGAGCTGGAGGAGTTTTAGTAATGAAGGTGAATGAACGATCTTCATATACAGAAATGACAACGGGAATGATCATACCTGCTTGGTCAGCTGTACGTGCATTGAATTCTTTACAGAATCCCATGATGTTTACTTGTGCTTGACCCAAAGCTGGACCTACTGGTGGAGCAGGAGATGCTTTACCTGCAGGAATTTGTAACTTAACTAATTTAACAACTTTTTTAGCCACGAGACATACCTCCTTGATTGTTCGTGATGTGGTTTAATGGGGTTAAGATTTCCCCTCCCACTCAATCCATACGCCTGAACGTACCGATACATTATATCAGTACACCCAAATAAATGCAATAGTTTTTTAGCTAATAACTAAATTTGTCTAATCGGTATTAGCGCATCACCTTAGGTGATCTACAAGTTCGAAAAATAGTCTACCCTCTTAAAGCGATGGCTAGCTTCACGGGTTAGCCCTTCGGAAATTAGATAAATCGTACCTATTGCGCTCTACGATGCTCAGTCGGCACGATTTCCTAAATTTCTATCAGGGCTGAACGAACCCGTTCCGCTTTTCTTAGCCTTTGTCGACTTGGTCGTAATCGAGCTCGGCAATCGTTTCGCGGCCGAACATTTCGATCATGACTTTCAACTTGCCTTTTTCGCTGTCCACTTCTTCAACGAACCCTGACAAGCCATTGAATGCGCCATCCGTGATGGTGACAGGCTCGCCTTTTTCGAATTTCACGTCATGCATGCGTGTGCTCATGCCCATGCGCTTCAGAATGACTTCGATTTCTTCATTCAATAAAGCGGATGGCTTGCTTCCTGCTCCATGCGATCCGACGAAACCGGTAACGCCCGGTGTATTACGGACAACGAACCATGCTTCATCAGACATGATCATTTCAACCAATACATAACCAGGGAAGGTTTTTTGCGTAGTTGCCTTCTCTTTGCCGTCCTTCACTTCTACTTGCTCTTCTTCAGGGATGACAACGCGGAAGATATGGTCTTCCATGTTCATGCTTTGCGCACGCGATTCGATGTTCAGCTTCACTTTGTTCTCATAACCTGAATAAGTGTGCAACACATACCATTGTTTTTCGTTTTCGATCGTTTCCATTTCTGCATCTACTTTCTTGGTGGATTTTTATTTGACTTCGTTTTTTGTAAACAAAAAAACCTTCCTGTCTTTGAAAGGTTCCTTCTGTACGGCGTTAACATTATAGCATCACGAAGACCGTATGGCTACAAATCTTCTTTTAATTTAAGATTAAATCCATTGCCTCTGTGATCCCAAAATCTACTGCGGCAAAAAAT
>NZ_JBAWAZ010000022.1:0-2220 GCF_049589555.1 Trichococcus sp. | reverse complement strand
TGATAAAGCCGCTCAACATTTCTTCACTCAATTTGTCTTCGATTTCTTTTTGGATCGCGCGTCTGATCGGACGTGCGCCGTATTCCGGATCGAAACCGGCTTTTGCGATGACATCGATGGCTGCAGGCGTGATGCGCACATGGATATCGAGATCTTTCAAGCGTTTCACGATGCCGTTCGCCATCAATTTGACGATTTCATGCAACTCGTCTTTCTCCAAGGAGTGGAAGACGATTGTTTCGTCGATACGGTTCAGGAACTCCGGACGGAAGCTGTTCTTCAGCTCTTCGCGGATGCGTTTCTCCATCGCTTTATAATCATGCTTGAGATCTTTAGCCGCGAATCCGACCGATTTTTCATCACGCAAAGCCGTTGCACCCAAGTTGGAAGTCATGATCAAGATCGTGTTGCGGAAATCGACCTTTCGTCCTTTGGAATCTGTCAAGTGACCGTCATCCAACACTTGCAGGAGGATATTAAAGACATCCGGATGGGCTTTTTCAATCTCGTCGAGAAGAATGACCGAGTAGGGTTTTTGTCTGATTTTTTCCGTCAACTGGCCGCCTTCATCATAACCGACATAGCCGGGAGGGGAGCCGATCAAACGACTCGTACTGTATTTTTCCATGTATTCGGACATATCCAAGCGAACCAAGGCATCCTCTGTCCCGAACATCGCTTCAGCCAGCGTTTTCACCAACTCTGTCTTACCGACACCGGTAGGACCCAAGAATAGGAACGAACCGATCGGGCGATTCGGATCCTTCAAGCCGGAACGTGCACGTCTGATTGCGCGGGCCACCGCACTGACGGCTTCGGATTGGCCGATGACACGTTCATGCAGCACTTTTTCCAGCCTCATCAAACGGTCGCTTTCCTTCTGCTCCATTTGGTTGACCGGAATCCCGGTCCACAAAGCCACCACTTCGGCTACGTCGTTTTCGGTCACTTTCAGATCGTAGTGCGTGATTGTTTGGGCTTGTTGTTCCACCATTTTTTGGAATTTCTGCTTCTTCGCCATTTCGCGTTTGCGGATGCGGGCAGCTTTGTCGAAGTCCTGATTCAGGATCGCTTCTTCCTTGTCTTTCGACAACTTCGCAATTTCCATCTCGATTTTCCCGATTGGCGTATCCCCGTGTGTGACATCCAAACGGACTTTCGCCGCGGATTCATCGATCAGATCGATCGCTTTGTCCGGCAACCTTCTGGAAGTGATGTAGCGTACGGATAACTGGACAGCAGCTTTCAGCGCCTCATCCGTTATTTCCACGCCATGGTGCTCCTCATAACGGGAACGCAAGCCACGCATGATTTCAACCGATTCCTCCGGTGTGGGCTCATCGATATGGATAGGCGCAAAACGTCTTTCCAACGCCGCATCTTTTTCGATATATTTTTGGTACTCATCAAGGGTGGTGGCACCGATTGTCTGCAGTTCGCCCCTCGCCAATGCTGGTTTCAGGATATTGGAGGCATCGATCGCCCCTTCTGCTCCGCCTGCACCGATCAAGGTGTGCAACTCATCGATAAAGAGGATGACGTTGCCGTCATTGTAGATTTCGTCGATGATCTTTTTCATTCTTTCCTCGAATTCACCGCGGTATTTCGTACCTGCAACCAGTGAACCCATATCCAACATCATGATGCGTTTGTTCGCCAACGTATCCGGAACATCGCCGGCTACGATTTTTTGTGCCAAACCTTCCACGATGGCGGTCTTGCCGACACCCGGTTCCCCTACCAAAACAGGATTGTTCTTCGTTCTGCGGGAAACGATCTGCATGATGCGGCGGACTTCCTTGTCGCGTCCTACGATCGGATCCATCCGGTTTTCCCGTGCCAATTCCGTCAGATTGCGGGCCAAGGAATCCAAAGTCGGCGTTCCTTCTTCCACTTTTTCCGTCTTTTTGGCTGAACGCATATCCGGTTTGGTCGGTTGCTTGATGCCCAGTTTCTCATAGAGAGACTTACGCAGCAGATTCGGATCGATCTGCAGATTTTTGATGATTTTGACTGCCAGAATTTCTTCTTTCAACAAGCCCAACAAAAGGTGTTCGGTTCCTACCAAAGGAACCCCCAATTTGTGCGCTTCATTTGTCGCATACATAATGACTTTTTTAGCCCGAGGAGAAAATGGCAACGGCGCATTGAAGTCCTCCGTGTTCATTTGGCCGAAACCGGTCAGATGGACAATCTCTTCGCGGACTCCTTCCTCATCAA
>NZ_JBAWAZ010000021.1:0-17226 GCF_049589555.1 Trichococcus sp. | reverse complement strand
ACTTTTTGATTGTCTTCCAACGTCACTGTGCTGTTTTCATCGCCACCGTGGCCCCAAGCGCGCAATTCCTCTTCACCGGTCGCTTCCGGCAAAATAACGGTGACGTCCACATCGTTCAATGGATCCTCCCAGGCGGAACCGATGACTTTGCGGTTGAACTCAGCGATATCATTATAATTCGTGATGATTTCGGGAATGCGGTATTGATAGATGACCGTCTGGATCTCATCGGTCATTTTATTGTAGACGGTGAAATTCAGCAAATCGCCGGTGTTGTCCAGTTTGAACGTCCCCGATTCCTCCGTATCGCTCAAAGCAAAAGGGAAAGGATTTTCCGACAGATAGCCTTGCATCGAAACTTTGACGTCTGTCGGATCCGCTACCTCTGAAATATCCAAATCATACAGCACCCCATTGAATTCCCCTTCAAAATCGTAAGTGATGCTTTCGGTGAAAAAAGCGCTGCCATCCCGCTGTATTTCGACCAACACATCATAATTCGTAATCTCATAGGAACGGGCCTGGACTTCCTTCTGTCCAAATCCGATCAAAAAAAAGAACATGAACAGCACAATCGAGCCTATCCGTTTCATCGTTACCTTCCCCTTCCAATACCCTCCATCAAGCTTCTCGCTTCTGATACCCCCATTTTAACAAACTTAACCAAGTTAAAAAAGGAAGAACCTCATTTCGGGGTTCCTCCTTTTGCTTGTGTTCGTTAAAAAAGCAATAGCCGCTTCAATCCACTGCGTTGTCCGTTTCGGAAGACTCCTCTTCCTCCACCAGCAGGGCACTGCTGGTGGCTGTCTTCGCCTGGATTTGCGCTTCGGCTGATGGAAGCGAAACACTTGACGTCGTGATGATGCTGCCGGTCAAGGCATCCACCCGTCTGATTTCTACAGGCGCGTTTTCGATTTCAATCTCGATGTACCACATCGGGCTGTAGATATCCATATCCATAAGACTCAATGTGCGGTAATACGTCAACTGCACCGTCCGCACGGTGGAATTCGCAGGGATCTGGTTGTTGAGGTACAGCGCTTCGACCGCCCGCTTCTGCGAAATCACGGTCCTGCTGCTGCCTTGCACTTCAGCCGCACCCGCAAATGTCTGCTCATAGGAAATGACCTCATAATCGGGATCCAAGTTGAACGTGATGCTGCCCGTATCGTCGCCGATGGGGATATTGTTTGCGACCTGCGCATACACAAGTTGTCGCTTGAGCGGCAAATACGTAAGGAAGCTGTATTCGGCTCCGTAGAGTACGTTGCCTTGCAAGATGAAATCCGTGATCGGCGTTCTGTCGACAATCATCAAATCTTCCGCATCGATCTCAAGCGGGATCGGATTGGACAGGATGCTGGACAACACGCCATCTTCAAAGACAGTCGTCTGATTCACCAACTTCGACTGGTCGGTTTCCAGCGAGGCACCTTTATCCGTCTTCAGCAGAGGGATCTTCTCCTGATTGGTCGACAAAGTTGGAAAGCTGATGTCGTCGGCTTTCATCGCCTCTTCGATGTTCAGCGTGGTGCTCTCGCTGCCGAAGCTCAAGGTCGTCGCATTTTTTTCCAACAGCACGCTGAGCAGATAGATGTTCAAGGCTGCGAAGGTGAGGATAAAAATGATTTTGATGCGTCTAAAGTCCACTGTCAGCCGCCTCCGTTTCCGTTGCGCCGATCCATTCGTCCAGCGCCTTCCATGCGCCGTCGATCTGAATGAACCACTTAGGCGTCAGATTGACGAGCCGGTTGGATTCTTCACTGAAGGTCCAATCATACCCCAAGGCGATCATCTGAATCTCCTGGCTGGTGTAGCCACCGGCATCCAGCGCAGCCAAAAGATCTTTCCCGCTCAACAGGGTGACATCCTCTCCGCGATCCGTCAGCGGTGTCTGGATGACTTGCGTCAGGAATTGCAGTTCCGTCAAGGATGATCCGGACATATGGATCCGCGTCAGGCCGTAATCGACTTCCCCGAAAATCGGGTAGCCGTTCACGTATCTGCGGTAGTACACATTGTCCGTTTCCTCATCAAACCCATAAAAGTAAAAAGGATTCGTCCAATTGTCCAACATCTTGATTTCATGGAAACTGTCGCGTATCAGGCGGTAATCAGGCAGCTCTTCGGCATCCAGAATGTTGCGGTAATAGCTCAACTGCCCGGTTGTCTTCTCGATGCTCAATTCGGAGATGTTATCACTGTAGCTCACGAATTCATCGCTTCCGTTATCCTTCAGGTCGGTTGTATCATCGAAAAGCAGATCGATGAAATAGCTGTTCGAAGGCTTTTCAACCAGATAGACCAACTTTTGGACCGTGATCGCCTCTGTCGGAAGGTAGGAGATGGCTGATTCCGATTCATACGATTCGACTTCCATATACGCATCCTTTTGTCCTTCGTAAAGGTCCACCAACGGCTGCAGCACATTATCCGGCCGCGCTACGGTAAACACTTGCTTCGTCTCATCATTCAACAGATAGATGGGATCTTCCTCCTTCGAATTGAAGATGATCCGGTCGATCCCGTCGTCGTAATAGTCCTCCTGGAGATCCGTGAAATAACGCGAAAGCAGCTCCAGCGGAACCGCCTCGGCAAAGCGGATTTCCACCTGCGTAGGGGAAAGGATGAGCGCGTCAAACTCCTCCTGCGTGTAGGTGGAGACATCTTCGATCCCATCAAGCAAACTCTCGCCCAACAGCTCATTCACGCTTTGCATGACTTCAGGCGTTTGCGTCAAGTAGAGGCGCTTATCCGTATGGACAATCATCCTGATCGGCGCAAAGACATCCTCTATCTTCTTCGTGTTGGTCAGGTTAGCAGAGACCGATGTCGTCGAATTCTGGCCTAAACCGCTCGCACTCGGAGTGGAAAGGATCCTGACCGTCAGGAACAGACTGACTGCGACCAACGTGTATAACACTGCACTCAACATCGGTGATTCTTTTTGTTTCATCCCCACTCATCCTCCTCGTCCATCGGAATGTAAGGCAAGGAAATAAAGAAGGTGGATCCTTTATTCTCCACGCTGGTAACCCAGATTTTTCCGCCGTGCAATTGGACGACCTCTTTGGAGATGGCCAATCCCAGTCCGGTGCCGCCCATCGAACGGGCGCGGGCCTTATCAACCCGGTAGAACCGGTCAAAAACATGGCCGATGTCCTTGCGCGGAATGCCCAAGCCTTCATCGGTGATGCTGATGACGATACTGTTGTGCGTCTCCATCAATCTGCAGGTGATTTTCCCGCCGTCCGGAGAATATTTGATGGCATTGTTCATGATGTTGTCGATCACTTGGATAAATTTATCCTGATCGATTTCGACCCATAGCGTACGCTGCGTAAAGTCCCGCTCAATCTTGTATTTTTTGTTGCGGTACTGTTCCGATTTCAACACCATTTCGAAGCGGTCGATGATATGCGCGACCAATTCGTTGATGCTGACGAATTCCAGGTTCAGTTCCTGTTTGCCTTGATCCATCCGTGACAAGTTCAGCAGGTCGGTGATCATCCGGATCATCCGATCTGTCTCCGTGGAGATGACCTTCAGGAATTCCGGGGCGATTTCTTTGTCTTCCCAAGCACCATCGATCAGCGACTCCGTGTAACTTTTGACGCTCGTCAACGGTGTCCGCAGTTCATGGGACACATTCGAAACGAAGCTGCGGCGTTCCTGCTCGACTTTTTCCTGTTCCGTGATGTCGGAAAGCACGCAGACCAATCCGCTGATGAAGCCGGATTCCCGCTGGATGACGGAAAACTCTCCGCGCAGAATCGTGTCCTGATCGTCTGTCGGAATGTTGAGGATCAATTCGTCCTGCGTCTCCAATAACTGGCGGAAAGTGAATTTCTCACCTAGCTTCAGCACCTTCATGATCGATTGTCCGATCGCTCTGTCTTGTGAAATCGAGAGCAGATCCATCGCCCGGCTGTTGATGATGATGATCTTGCCGCGGCGGTCGGTGGCCAATACGCCATCGGTCATATGCCGCAGGACACTGTCCAACCTTTGGCGCTCGGATTCTGTTGTTTCCTGAGCGTCCTTGACTTTATAGGACAGATCATTGATGGTCTCAGCCAATTCACCCAATTCGTCCGCCCCATAGACCGTCACCTTGCCGGAATAATCCCCATCGGCAATATTGGCCGTCTGCCTGCGCATCTCGGAGATGGGACGCGTGAGACCGCGAGAGATGATCACAGCCAGCACAATCGTGATGATGATCGCCACCACCGAAGCATTCAGAAAGATGCTCACTGTCTGGCTCATCTGCGAATAGACCGATTCGATATTCGATTCCATCACCAACACGCCGATAAGGGTACCCGTGTTGTCCGTCGAATAGATCGGACTGATGATCTTCAGCACGCGGCTGTTCGTGTCTTCCTTCACATATTGATAGGACGAAGGTGCATCCAGAAGAATGACTTGTTGGACATCCCGATCGGTAGACTTCGTTCCGATCAAAGATTGCAGCGTTTGGTCATTGATTCCGATAATATACCCCTGCTCATCCATGACTTGCGTTTCCAGGATATTGGCGCCCGTAAAATCGCTGAGGATGGTCTGCACTGACACTTCAAGTTGTTCCGCATCATCATCCATCAGTGTTGGCTGCAGCGTTTTCTCCAGAAAGCCAGCATTCAGACTCATCTGGCTATCGAAGTTACTGATCATTTTCGTTTCCAGTTCACGGATAAAATAAGCCCCAATCAGTTGCAGGGATACCAAAAGGAGGAGAATGAACAGCATCGGTATCTTGAAATGAATGGAGTGAACCAAACGTATCTTTTTGTTCATATACTATTACTCCTGATCCGGATTCTTCAAGAAGTAGCCTACTCCTCTTCGCGTGATCAACCAAGTCGGATGGCTCGGTGTATCTTCGATTTTTTCGCGCAGTCTGCGGACCGTCACATCGACAGTGCGGACATCGCCGAAATAATCATATCCCCATACAGTCTGCAGCAGATGCTCCCGCGTCATCACTTGGCCGATGTGTTTGGCCAAATAATGCAATAATTCGAATTCGCGGTGGGTCAACTCGATCTCTACCCCGCGCTTCGACACGATGTAGGCATCTTCGTGGATGATCAGTGCTCCGATTTTGATTTCGTTCGTATCGTCTTCTTCAGGCGGTGCCGCAACCGGAGAGGCTTGTCTCCTCAAGTTCGCTTTTACGCGCGCGACCAATTCCCGGTTAGAAAATGGTTTCGTGACATAGTCATCCGCACCCAATTCAAGCCCAAGCACTTTGTCGATTTCAGAGTCTTTTGCCGTCAGCATGATGATCGGTACATCGCTCGTCTTGCGGATTTCCCGGCAGACTTCCAATCCGTCCATCTTGGGCAGCATCAGGTCCAGCAGGATGATATCCGGGCCCACTTCCGCAAACTGCGCCAAGGCTTCTTCACCATCAAATGCAGTGAAGACATCATAACCTTCTTTGGTCAGATTAAACTTGATTATATCTGAGATTGGTTTTTCATCGTCTACCACTAATACCTTTTTCATCTTCAAACCTCCTTATTTCTTGCAACTCTCTGTCCCTTTCGGAACGTCTACTCTTTATTATACAATTGCAGCCGATTATGTGCAAAGCGTTCCTGAATTATCCACCCTCAGAACCCGCACGACTGTACAAAAAAGGACAAGCCATCAATCGTTTTCCTGACTGATGGCTCATCCCCCTATTAGACATTAATGGCATTCGTTCATTGATTCATCAGCTGTGGATGACTACCGGAACCCCGATACCGATCATTCCAAACAGTTCTGCCATTACCCCCGGCGGCGTATTGACACAACCATTCGAGCCGGCAGTAAGCCAATATTCACCGCCGTAAGCAGGTTGCCAAGATGAATCGTGGATACCGATGCCTGTCCACTCGACAGGCATCCAGTATTCGACAGGCGATTCATAATCCTTTTCGGTTCTCGGATTGTAGCCTTTCAAAACGGCATCCTCTTCTTTGTTCCAGATGTAGAAGACCCCAGTCGGAGTCGGTGACATCGGGTGGCCGGAAACGATATCCGTCTCGAGCGCTACGGCGCCATCCTTGTAATACCACATGTGCTGGCTTGAAAGATCCACTTCGACATAGGTGGTGCCGATGTCCGCGCCGTCCGCATGGTAGCCTGTGCCGTTATAATTCGGCGTAACCGTCACATCTTCGCCTGCCAAAACATAGCTGATCAGGTTGTCCGTTTCGGCTGCGACAGCCAGCGTCCATCCGTACGTGCCGGATGGGACTTGGACCGTTTCTCCGTCCGTTGCCAAGAAATCGCGCGTACGGGAAAATGTGCTGTATTTGTCGCTCAGTCCCTGCAGATAGGCTGCAACGCCTTCGCGATTGACGGACACTTCGCCGTTCTCGTCTATACCCAACCATTCGACGATGGCTGTTTGCGGAACTGTCTCCGTCTGTCCGGAAATGGTGTATTGGATTACCGTATCCGTCAACTCATCCAGTTTCTGCAACGTTTCCGCCAGGATCGGATCGTCCGCCGTCAAGGTCGGTTGCTGATAGGCATCTGCCAGATCGATTTCGGTTTCTCCGGCAATGATTGCTTCCAGCATGGTTGCCTTCAACAATTCCAGATCGACCTTGTTCCCTGCCGTTTCAGGCAAAATTTCGTAACCGTCTGTCCCTTTGATCACTGTAGCGTTCACGGGTGCCGTGCGGCTCTCGTTCTGCAACGGGATTGCTGCCAAGATATCCGCTAAAGCTGTTTCGTCAACGGATACGCCGCTCAGATCAGTTTCTTCCTGCTTTTCTTGGAACAGCAAGATAGGCCAATCCCAACCGTTTTGCTCCGCCTTCATCGTTTCCAATTTCTCGGTGTTGTCGATGGAAACGCCTAGGTCAGCAGGTGTGAACGCATGGATAGTCTCTCCATTTTCGACGATTTGGATCTGCGCTTGGGCAATTGCTGCGGTTGTTTCTTCTTTTGCTTGGGCTACAGTATCATTCGTTATGTCAATGCCATCCAGCATCGTATTCGGTAAGAATTTATTCTCATAATAGCTACCTGCACCAAAGTATCCGGCTGCGATCAATACGACCGCTGTAGCGCCAATGATGATGGGTTTCTTTTTCACTGTCCAGACCACCTTCTCGTTTTGTTACAAATAGGTTGCATTTGTGTTACAAAAATTCGTAACTTACTTTTTATTACTTTACCATGTTTCCCTCGAAAAGCAACCTATTTTATCTTAATTTTTTTATAATAGTCCGCTTCTTAGACACTTATCATAATACCAATGCGGAAGAAATGCAAACAGCTGCAGTCCGTTTTCACCAGCCCAGCAATGCTCCGGGCGGGCTGAATTGGGTGGCACCGCAATGTTCTCCTCCGGTGAACGCAAGCTTCGCCGGAGTTTGACTACATTTTACCTGCGTTCTCCGATAAAGACCGCTTCCTCGGAGTTGCGGCCGCTTGTTACCAGTCTGCTCCGGCGGGCGGCCGCTTGCCGGAGTTGGGACCCGTTTCACAGCTCTCCTCCGGCAACCTGGCGCCACGCAAATCAAAAAGGCCTGTCTCATATGAGGCAGGCCCTAAATTCCTATGCGCGATTCTGTGTCTCTGCTTTGATTTCATCGAGGATGTAGCCGAAATCATAGTCTTCTTTTTTGACGATCAGCAAGAGGCCATCACCAAGAGGCACGAGGGAGGTTTCCAATGCTGGGTGGTCCAACACGGTATCCATCAGTTTGTTCAGACGGCGGTGAATTTTGCGGACCCTTTTCGGAATGTCGGCTTCATCATCCAGGATGGTTCCGCCTTGGAAAACATCATCAATGACCAGCATGCCGTCTTTCTTCAGAAGCCGGATGCAGTGGGGCAAAAACTCATAATATTTGGATTTCGCGCTGTCCATAAAGATGAAATCATACGGTCCTTCCAAAGTAGGCAGAACTTCCGCCGCATCGCCTTCCAGAAGCGTCACTTTGTCCGCGATGCCGAGTTTCTCAAAATTCGCTTTGGCGTGGTTGATCATGACTTCAAAACGATCGATGGTCGTGACGTGGCCTTCCGGTCCGACATGCTGCGCCATCAGGCTGCCTGAGAAGCCGATCGCCGCTCCTATTTCCAATATTTGTTTCGGTTTGATCTGGCCCAGCAGCATATTCAGGAAAACAGCTGTTTCGTGCGGGATGATCGGCACGCCTCTTTCATTCGCGGTCTTTTCCAGTTCCCCCAATTCTCCAGGGAAACGCTTCAGTCTGTCGCGCATAAAAGCGACCAGTTCTTTCTTTACGACGGGTCTGTCCATCATTTCATTCAATGCCATACTTTTTTCTCCTTATCGCATACTCTTTTATCAATGGCAACAAGGCTGGGAAGGGATCCCAGCCTTGCGCTTATTCATCTTCAACAACCACTGCTTGGACGGGCTCTCTTGTGACACGGATGCCCCGGATCCGGCCGCTTTCGACCTGAGTAGTCGTCAGCAGGTACTCTCCAGTCTGAATCGTCGCATGCTCATCATCTTTCGGAAAATAGCCGAGTTCCTCGATCATATAGCCGGCGATCGTATCCACTTCTTCGGAAGCGAGCGCTGTCTTGAACAATTGATTGAACTTGTCCAACGGCATACGTCCATTCACGACATAGTGATTGTCATCGATTTTTTTCGACAGGCGGTAAATTTCATCATATTCATCTTCAATGTCCCCAACGATTTCCTCCAGAAGGTCCTCAAGGGTGATGATCCCCTCCACGCCACCGTATTCATCCTTGATGATGGCCATATGCGTGTGGGTCTTGCGGAACTCGACCAAGAGATCATCGATATAAATAGTGGAAGGGACGAATAAAGGCGTATTGACCAACTCACGGAAAGCGATCCGCTCGAAACCGACTTCCTTTGACGCCTTCAAAACATTTTTCATATGCAGAACGCCGATGATATTATCCTTGTCTTCCTCATAGACTGGAATCCGGGAATATTGGCTGTTCAGAACCAGCGCAATGTTGTATTCCAGATCATCATCCAAATCCATCATCAAGGTATCGGTACGCGGCACCATCAATTCGCGGGCAAGCTTCGTGTCCAACGAAAGCACCCCCTGCATCATCGTGAACTCGGATGGGTCGATGACACCTTCGCCTCGGCTCTGTGCCAGGATGGCCTTCATTTCATCACGGGTGAGCTTCTCTTCCTCATTCGTGAATTCGATCGGCGTCAGCTTCTTCAGGATACCAGTCGAAAATGACAAAAGCCAAACGAACGGCTTGAAGAGAGTCTTGACGACAACGATCGGGCCAGCAGTGTGGCGCGCAATGGTTTCGGGCATCTGCAAGGCGATCTGTTTAGGGTACAGTTCACCGAACACGAGCGTGATGTAGGAAAGGACAACGGTGATGATGATCATCGCTATTGTTTTGCCGCCGGTGATGCTTCCCAACAACGGTTCGATATAGCCGACGAAATTGGCTGAAGCCGATGCACTGCTGAAGAATCCGGCAAACGTGATGGCAACTTGGATAGTGGCCAAGAAATCATCCGGATTTTCCAAGAGACGCAAAACCTTCTGTGATTTCTTGTCGCCGTCTTTGGCCAGCTTCTCGATTTTGGAACGGTTGATGGAAACAAATGCCAATTCGGCTGAGGCGAAATAAGCATTCAGTAAAGTCAGGGTTAGGATCAATGCTATTTTTGATAGTAACGACTGGCCTTCGGGGTCTGGGTTCATATGATTTTTTTCTCCTTTTTTATGGTGAATCACGCAACTGGGGCATGCCCTGAATCAAGGCGCTGTGCAGTTGCATAAAAAAATATAGATTGTGTTCAATTATATACTACTTAATATAGTGAACTCCACTCGAAAAATCAAGAGATTTTTCATACGGCATCTGCTGGAGCTTTCCGGCTCTTACTCCTTCAGCCTTCCGGTGCCGACAAGTGTTCTCATTCCAATCTAATGTTTACTAAAGGCTGCCACCGCCTTGGAAGGGCTTTACTGCTTGATTTATCAAATGTTTAAGAATTTCCAACTATGCGTTTATAACCGTTGCTTTTTTTCATTTTAATGTTATTATCACATTAGACAACCGCGTTTTTAGGAGGATTTTAATAATATGCTTATCCGCTCACTTGCCATCCCCAAAAGGGAGTTGACCATCGTCAAAGAGTCAGCCACACTTCGGGATGCACTGGATATCCTTGAAGATTCCGGCTACCGTTGCGTTCCGATTCTGGACGAAACCGAAACCATTTTTCGTGGAAATATCTACAAAATGCATATCTATCGGCACAAAGCGAACGGCGGCGACATGAACCTGCCTGTCACGCATCTGCTGAAGAATGCGACAAAATTCATTTCGATAGACAGTTCATTCTTTAAGGTATTTTTTACCATCAAAGAATTGCCCTACATTTCCGTTTTGAATAAGGACATGACCTTCTACGGCATTCTGACCCATAACGCCTTGTTGAACATGTTGGCCCAATCATGGAGCATTGATGTCGGCAGCTATGTGCTGACGGTCATCGCGCCCGGTCAAAAAGGCGATCTGTACCACATAACCAAAATCATCAACCGCTACTCCTCCATCGCCAGTTGCATTTCCTTGGACATCAACCGGGAAGACGCTTTGCGCAGGGTATTGGTCACTTTACCCGCTGGCACGCCCAAACAGGTGCTGGACTCTATCGTAAAGGCGCTGGAGCGCAAGGATTTCCGTGTGACGGAAATCGAAAACCTGCAAGTCGATTTCTGAAATCCAACCCGTCACATTAAGTGTCCGGAGCGGCGTTTTCCCGGCGAGGAAGCCTTCATCGGGAATTCTGCTCCGGACGGGTGGCGTTTTCCCGGTGAGGAGGACTTCATCGGGAATTCCGCTCCGGACGGGTGGCGTTTTCCCGGCGAGGCGGCCTTCATCGGGAATTCCGCTCCGGCTCCAGACGCCTGCTCGATCTAATGATTAATAAAAAAGTCGGACCAAGCCTTGTGCTTGTCCGACTTTTTTCGCGCGTACCCGAATCAGCGGGTAGCGCCATTCAAATAGGGGTTTGAATAGATTTCTTCCCTTACTGTCGTAGGATCGCCGTGCCCCGGGAACAGGACCGTTTCCCCTGGCAGGGTTACGATATATTTCTGGATTCCTTCGATCAAGGTTTCATGGCTGCCGCCCGGCAAATCGCTGCGTCCGACGCTGCCTTTGAAGATGACATCGCCAACGATCGCGAACCCGTTCTCGCGGAAAATGAAGACGGTGCTTCCTGGCGAATGCCCGGGAATATGTTGCATCTCAAAACGGAACTCGCCGATTTCGTAAGGCCCCATCTCCTCGAAGAAGACATCCGCTTCCTTCGCCAGTCGGACATCCGGAACGTTCGGATTGCGTGCTGATCCGTTCAGTTCCGGATCCAACAACCATTCCCGTTCGATAGGATTTTGATAGACGGGAACGTCGTATTTTTCCCGGATTGTTTCGAGGGCCCCGATGTGATCATAGTGCGCATGGGTCAACACGATCGCTATCGGATGCAACTCATTCTCTTCGATGGCTGCGATGATGTCCTCCGCTTGCTCACCTGGATCAAAGATGATCGTATCATTCTCATGGTCGCCGATCAAAAAATAACAGTTTTCCTGGATAGGACCGACTGTAATTGCGTACATTTCCATATATTGTTACCTCCCTCTTTTTCGATTACCTCTCTATTATAAGAGAACGATGAGAAATATCCTAGCAAAAAACGGGGATTTTTGCTGTTCATCTAGCAAAAGCCCCCGTTCTCCAGTTTTTTCATATGATTTTTTTATGGATCAGGCCATTTTTTCGGCAAAACCGATGATCTTGTTCATGTATTTCATAAGCGGTGCTGACACAACCAGCACGACAGCTTCCCCGAATGCCGCTGTCACAAAGCTGAACCAGAAAGGCAAATCAAGAACGATATAGAGCTCGATTGCGACAAGAACCATCGTCACCGTGAAGACGAGCGCAGTCATCATCATACGTTTCATTTCAGAATCGTTGGGTTTGAACAATTTTTCCAGAATAAGGAAAGAGATCAATGTCTGACCAAATCCGAACACCAAGTCCCAAGCCCCTAACGTTGAAAAAATTAGATTGGCGATAAAAACACCCGCCAAAACACCGTATTTATAATCTTTGTGGTAACCCACCAAATGATTCAGCATTTCTGAAACGCGGAATTGGACGGCACCGAACGACATAAAAGCAAAAATCCCTGTCAACGCAACATAAAGCGCTGCGATAATTGTATTGATAACCATTTTTCTTGTACTCAACCTAAAAACCTCCTAGTTTTTTTTCGTGGGATGGTAGACGAACCACGCACTCATCCGAGAGCTAAAACAGTTTACCACACATGTTCTCTTTTGAAAACGACTAACGGCGCATTTTCATCTGATTTTCATACCCGAAAAAGAGCGCGCCGACGATTCAGATCCCGTATGACTGTTCTTCTCCGGTGAAGCGCTTCTGACCGGAGGTGGGGTCTCGTCCGATAGCTCTCCTCCGGCGAACGACTTCTGAACGGAGCTGGGATCCAGTCCGGCAGCTCTCCTCCGGCGGACCATCTTCTGGCCGGAGATGGAGCTCCAGGAAGCTTCTCCCCCCCACATTCGCTCCAGTCCAGCAAACAGCAAAAAAAGCTGCCCGCCCCTGACAGGCGCCAGACAGCTTTCCTGATTTTTTGTTTTTCTATTTGTAGACGCGCGGAACGCGGGCGTTGATTCCCGTCAAGAGTTCATAGCCAATCGTATCGATCGTTACCGCCATTTCGGAGGGATTGTTGACGAGTCCGCCGTTTTCCCCCAAGAGCGTCACTTTGGTTCCGACCGGATATTCTTTCGGCAGGCTGATCATGCATTGATCCATGCAGATGACTCCGCGGATCGGACAACGCTGGCCATCCACGATGACCGTCTGATGGCGAAGATCCCGTCTCCACCCGTCGGCATAACCGATCGGAAGTGTAGCGATCCATTCTCCCTCAAAAGCACGGTAGCGGGCGCCGTATGCGATCGTGTCGCCTTCATGCATCTGTTTGACGTAGCTGATCTGCGTATCCAACTGTACGGATGGCTTCAGTTCATAAGGAAGCTCCAACACGGTGTCGGAAGGGTTGTAGCCGTACATTGCGATTCCGACGCGGACCGCATCCGTCCGGAACGCTTCATGCCAAAGCGAAATCGCGGAATTCGCCAGATGCACAATCGGCGGTCGTTGCGCCATCGCCTGCAAAATCTCTTCAAATAAAGTCAGCTGGCGCTCCACCAATGTCGGATCTTCCCCATCGGCCGTTGCGAAGTGGGTAAAGATACCTTCGAAAACAAAGCCATCCAATTCGGCAATACGCGCTTCGAAGGCCTGGACCTCCTCAACCGTACGCAGACCAATGCGGCCCATACCGGTGTCGATCGCCAAATGCACACGGACCGGCAACTCCGTTTTCCGTTCCTGCAGATACGGCAAAGCCGCTTCCAGCCATTCCGCTGCCGTGACGGCCACGCTGATTCCGTTATCCGCTATAAGCGCAGCGTCTTCTGCCTCCGTTGGGCCAACAACCATGATGAAATCATCGGACAGACCATTTTCCCGAAGCTCCATTGCCTCATCCAACAGCGCAACACAAAAACCGTCCACGCCAGCTTCCTTCGCCTTTTTCGCGACCGGGACGGCTCCCAGTCCATAGGCATCCGCTTTGACGACCGCGAAAAATTTCTTTCCAGGCGACAGACCCTTCCTGATTTGTTGGATGTTCCACGAAATAGCTTCCAAATCGACAGTTTCTATTGTGGGACGGTGCTTTCCTACTACCATTTGTAAAAGACCCCTTTACTTTTCTAATACCACTTGCGCGGCAATAATGTTCCCCGAATGGGTGATGGAAACGAATCCTGTCCCATCAAACGGAGATTTGGTTATTTCAGGCTTCCGATTCTCTCCGGGCAAAATTTCGACATCTTGGAAAGACAGCTTGCCGATGCCTGTGCCATAAGCCTTCGAGAAAGCTTCCTTCGCGGCATAGCGACCGGCCAGAAATTCCATTTGGCGTGATCCGCTAAGAGCCAGGAACAACTTCAGCTCCGCTTCGGTCAGAACCCGTTCCGCAAAACCCGAGCGCCGATCATAAGCTTTCGTGATGCGGTCCAACTCGGTTACGTCCAATCCTATTCCATAAATCATTCCAATCACCGCCTATTCTGCATGCATTGTTCTCATTTTACCAAAAACAACATAAATTTTCACCATAAGAAAAACCTCTTCCCCTGGCGTAGGCCAATTGGAGAAGAGGTTTTTGATCACGAATTAGTCGTTGTTGCTGCGGATAGTGAAGCTATGGCTGCTTTTTTTAGGTGCGCCGGCACTGCCGCCGCCACGTTTGTCATCATAGCGTTTGCCGCCGGAGCGTGGTTTGCTGTCGCTTGAGCGATTTTTGTTGCCACTGCGTTCTCCGCTGCGTTCGCCACTGCCGCGTCTTTCTGATGAGCTACGGTTACCTTTGTAGCCGCCGCCTGTGCTCTTACCTTTGTAACCACCGCCGCCTTTACCTTTTCTTGAAGGCAATGGGCGTTCTGGTGTGATCTTAACAGGAACATCAGTAGCATCTTTAGAAAGACTCTTCAAGAATGCTGCTACCAAATCTTCAGCTGTGTGCTCTTCAAGCAAACGAACAGCAGCACGTTGATATTTGTCTGTTTCTGTTTCTTTAACCAATGTTTCCACTTCATCCATAGCTGTTTTCACTTGGCCACGGAAAGCTTCTTCGTCACTTGGTGGTTGTAATGGAGTGATCGGTTTTTTGGTTAAGTTTTCGATTGTACGTAAGTAATCCATTTCGTTTGGTGTAACGAAAGTCACTGACATACCTTCTTTACCGGCACGACCAGTACGGCCGATACGGTGAACATAGCTTTCTGGATCTTGAGGGATATCGTAGTTGTACACGTGTGTAACACCTGTAACATCCAATCCACGAGCAGCAACGTCAGTCGCTACTAAGAAATCCAAATCGCCAGTCTTGAAAGCATTCAAAACACTCATACGTTTTTGTTGCGTCAAGTCGCCATGGATTCCTTCTGCACGGTAACCGCGTAGTTCCAATCCTTTAGACAATTCATCAACACGACGTTTTGTACGGCCGAAAACGATAGCCAATTCCGGATTTTGAACATCGAACAAACGAGTCATTGTATCGAATTTTTCGAAATCTTTACATTTGACGAAATATTGATCAATTAAGTTAGCTGAAGCGTGAGATGCCTTAATTTTTACGTGTTCTGGAGCATGCATGAATTTAACACCGATTTTTTTGATCTGGTCAGGCATCGTTGCTGAGAACAACAATGTTTGACGCTCAGATGGCGTTTCACTAAGGATGCTTTCGATGTCTTCCAAGAAGCCCATGTTCAACATTTCATCAGCTTCATCCAAAACTAGCGTTTCAATATGATCCAAACGAATTGTTTTGCGTTTGATGTGGTCCAAAAGACGGCCAGGTGTCCCAACAATAATTTGCGGTTTGTTTTTTAAAGCGCGAATTTGACGGCTGATATCTGCTCCACCATAAACCACTTGTACGGATACGCGTTTGTCTTTGCCTAAGCGATAAAGTTCTTCTTGTGTTTGAATCGCTAATTCACGCGTTGGCGCGATAACAATCCCTTGGATAGCTTTGTTTTCTGTGTTGATTTTTTGCAACATCGGCAATCCAAAAGCAGCTGTTTTACCAGTACCTGTTTGTGCTTGGCCGATAACGTCTAGTCCTTTGAGCGCCAAAGGAATAGTTTCCGTTTGGATGGGTGTTGCTTCCTCGAAGCCCATTGTCTCAATCGACTGTAATAATACTGCATCTAAACCTAATTCTGAAAATTTCATGTTTCCTCCTAATTTTGAGAAACTAAAATTTAGAGAGTCTTTTCTTTTACCCGTATCTAAATACGGTTCATAATCTTATAAATAAAAGATAAACCTTTTTTACTTAATCCCTTGAATAGAAAGCTTGATAAATCAAACATTCTGCACTTCGCAGAAAAAACCCTCTTATTTCTCTATTCTTACCATCAGCAATAATAACACGTTCCGCAGAGTATTACAAATCATTTTCTCTTAAAATAATGAAATTTCTTACAAAAAAACCTTGTTGTAAGGATATTTCTAATGAAAATGACAAGTGGCTCTACAATTTACCGACAATTGACTCCTGCGCTCCAAATTGGCTGGAAAAGGGATAACCTTGCTTATGCGACGACACGACCCATCCAAATCCTTTACATTTCCTATTATACACGCAAAGCTGCCACAACCGCCAATAAATCGGTGCCGAAACTGGATTTGATCAGCACTTGATCAGCTTGCTGAAGCTCTGCCTTCAACTTATCGATCAATGGCGCCTTCTCCCCAACATAATGATATAATTCCCCTTCCGGAAAGGCAGACTTTAAGTTTTCATAAAGAGCGGCCATTTCCGTTCCGTAAAGATAGACCTGATCGAACTCCACAGGAGAAATTTCAGCCGCCAAGGCAGCGTGCATTTCAGCAGAACGTTCACCCAATTCCCGGATATCCCCGAGCACCGCAATTTTCTTGCCTTCACGCGGCAGATGTGCGAATGAACGCAATACGGCCGTCATCGAAGTCGGGCTGGCATTGTAGGCATCGTTCAACAGTTGCGAGCCATTTACGCCATCCAACCACTGCGTGCGGTTGGCGGTCAGCTGAAACGTCGCCAAGGCTTCCTTCACTTCGGCGATCGCCATGCCCAACACCTGTGCAGCTGCTAATGCGGCCAAAGCGTTCCGGACATTGTACACACCCAATACAGGGATTTCCAGATCGACATTCGGATCCAGGTTCACATGGAAAGTTGTTCTGGTTTTACCAGGAACGATGTCATAGGCATTGACCGCATCCGTTTCGTCCGTGCCGAAAGTCAGCTGACGGAAGTTGCTTTCCTGAGGCAGCTCTTCGGCGATCAACGGCTCGTCACCAGGATAAATGAGCGTCCCTTCCGGCTTCAGCCCCTCCAAAATTTCCAATTTGGCTTTGGCGATACCGCGGCGGCTCCCGAGGAACTCCAGATGGCTGTCCCCGATCAACGTGATGATGGCGACATCCGGTTTGGCCAATCGGCTCAACAAGCTGATTTCGCCGAAGTTGCTCATGCCCATTTCAAGCACCAACACTTCAGTGTCTTCCGGCATCTCCAGAATGGTCATCGGCATGCCGATTTCATTATTG
>NZ_JBAWAZ010000020.1:0-6346 GCF_049589555.1 Trichococcus sp. | reverse complement strand
AGCTTTGACGCTCAAAATGTAAGCGAGACAATTGAGAGTGATCATTTCGAAAACCAAGAACTCCAAGAATTTTATTTACTGAATGGTCAAAATGAATATGGCGTATTGAAGTTCAAGGAAAAGTATTATAACCTGTTTGTCAATTTGGGGGAATGGAGGTTTAACCAACGTTTACAGCATGCTCATATATGTATTGGATCTGAGAAAATTCATAATTTTTGTTTTCAAATCGAACTATCACAGTCAGTTTTTGACGATGACTATGTCTATATTATCAAGAATGCCACCAATCTTGCCGGTGATGGCTCTTTCGCAAGACTTTGCAGTGGATCAAAAAGTAAACAAGATAAATATGCTCGCCTTGATGCATTCTTACAACGACTGGATAACGAAATAATTGAATTGGATGGGAAAGACTGGGCTGTCATCTCAAAAATAAGCATTGACGAATTACACAACGAGGATTGTCAAGAGAAAATTTATCATGACTTAATGAATAATACGCTTCGTGCGATGTTATTGGTAGAGCAGATAAGAATCGAATAATCCTAGTTACTTTGAACCAGCTTCATGAAGGACAATAATCTGAGGAGTTGATTGAAATGAGATTATCAGATAGTACTGGAGAAACAGCTATTGAGCAGGTAGGAGAAAATTTTCAAGTGCAAGGAACTCCAGTAGTTCGCAAAGGTGATATCTGGCTTGCCAATTTAGGTACTTCAAATTTTGTGGGCTGTGAACAAAAAGGATACAGACCTGAAGTAGTAATACAAAATAACCTTGGAAATAAGGCCTCCATATAGTCTTGGAATCTTAATGTCGCCCAACAGGAATGAAGTGTAGAAATACGTATTTCTGAATAAAGCATAACATTCTTCAAAGTATGAAGAACGCTATGCTTTTTATCTATCAGCATTTTAAAACGTTCGCTTTCTAAGGAAGCAACTCATAATCCTCCGGCAGGATAAAATATTCCGGTGCCACAGTTTCGCTCATATCAACCACATCAAGGTTGAACTCATTTTCCCCGGAAGCCGAGCGGATACGTTTCAGGACATCTCCCTCGAAATAATAAAACATCCGGTCCCCATTTGCTGCGTAGTATTCTTCATAGACGAGGCCGTCTTCTTCCCAACTGCCGACGTAGGTGCTGCCGATATCCCTGAATGGCGGCGCTTCGATGATGCCGTCATCTTCCGTTTCTTCGGCGAGATTCGCGCTTTCATTCCGCGCAATCGTCCGGTTCAGGTGATCGACCACGTACGCTTGCCCGTCCAAAGTGAGGTGAGTCGTGTCCGTCCCTTCCCCGCTTATCCGGATGGCTTTATCCGTGCAGTCAACAGCGACCGTCATCGACCGGTCCTCCAGCTGATTCCCTGTGAATTCCTGGTAATGATATTGTGCCACATACTGCCTGCTCGCAAAAATCGCGAAATACGGATCGGCCAAATGAATGCTGGAAATGCTGGTATCGGCTTCCGCAGATGATTGGCTGTCGCTTCCTGCGGTTGACTCTACTGCTTCGCTTTGGTTGCTTGCGATGACGCTGCTTGATTCGTCCGATGCAGTTCCCTCATCCACCAGTCCGCAGGCGGCGGAAAATACGGCGATTGCCGTCAACGTACCTATTAAAGCTATTTTTCTTTTCATTTAAAGAACCTCCTTAAGCAAGGCCAAAGGGTCGTTCCATTGTTCTGACATTCGTTTCCTTGTGTTCATTATACGCCGTAATGAGTGTGGTCACTATGAAAAGCACTTCATTATGATAGAAGGATGGTGAATGCGGGTGCCGTTCCCTGTCATATCATTTGCATCGCCTGCTCCATTGGGCGCACAATAGAGGTGAATAATCAATTTGCCTTGTTGATCTCTGCAGCAACTATCTTAGTCCTTGTAAGTATTCCATCAAGCAAAGGTTGTGGAAAATATGATGTATGTGATTGTCTGCCTTGTTGCACTTGGCGCATCTTTTTTGACCCTTTTCTCCGGATTCGGGCTGAGTACGTTGCTGATGCCGGCATTCGCACTATTTTTCCCGTTGGAAACGGCTATAGCCATGACGGCGGTCGTCCATCTGGCGAATAATGTCTTCAAGTTGGTGCTGGTGGGGCGTAAAGTTGACAAAGAAGTACTATTAAAATTCGCCCTTCCCGGCATCCTTGCGGCTTTCGCGGGCGCGTGGTTGCTGACCTATTTTTCGGAATTGCCGCCGATCGCAAGCTACGCCATCGGCCCAAGGGACTTCCAGATTTCGGTGATCAAGGTCGTCATCGGGCTACTGATGGTCGGTTTTGCGTTTCTTGAATTGCTTCCGCGCTTCGAAAAGTTGGCGTTCGCTGAGAAATGGTTGCCGCTGGGAGGCGCCATCACCGGCTTCTTCGGCGGCCTGTCCGGTCATCAAGGTGCCCTCCGATCGGCCTTTCTCAGCAAAGTGGGCCTCCAGAAGGAAGCCTTCATCGCGACCGGCGTTGCCGCAGCCTTCTTGATCGACCTTACCCGGCTTTCCGTTTATGCAAACCATCTGGGCACCATCGGCACGGATGCCGACTGGACATTGGTTGCGGCTGCAATCGTTGCCGCTTTTGCGGGCGCCTTCATCGGCTCGCGGCTTCTGGAAAAAGTGACCTTGCGGGTTGTGCAGCTCATCGTGGGCGTCATGCTTGCCTTGGTGGGTGTTTTGCTCGCTGTCGGGCTGATCTGAAGGCACTGTTGGTTGATGAAGGGAGGATCTGTTCCATGAATGACATCATAATTATCGCCTTGAAGGCCTTTCCCGTCATCGCTTTGATAACGACAGGAGTGGTCCTGGAGAAGACTGCCTTCATCGGCGCCGATGTCGTCAAAGGCATGAAGAAGCTGATCTTGAATCTGGCATTACCCTGTCTTTTGTTTCTGATTTTGTTGGATGCCGATCTGCAAACGGACTACCTATGGGGCTCCGTCGCGGTCTTTATCACTTGCCTGTTGGCTTTTTCGATGGGATTTTTGTTCAAAAAAATGTGGAAATCGTCCAATGCGTTCTTCCCGTCGGTCTATTCCAGCTTCGTCACCGGCATCATCGGCTATCCGCTCTTCATCTCCACATTCGGCGCCGAGCACCTTTACAGATTGGCCATCCTCGATATCGGCAATCTGTTGTTCATCTTCATCGTGCTCGCGACGTTTTTGGATAAAGTCGGCTGCAACCAAACCGGCAGAAAAAGGATGAGCCTGAAGAATCAGGTCAAACATATCGTCAAATCCCCTTTCCTGATCACGATGTTCTTGGGAATCCTCGCCTCTATGCTTGGCGGAAGGACGTTTTTCCACACGAACCCTGTGACCTCTGCCTTTGTGGTTGCCGCCGGGATGCTCGCAGAAATCACCTTGCCGCTTATCCTGTTGGTAATCGGCTATGAACTCCATTTTGATTTGAAACAGCTTTTGGTGCCGCTGCCGGCGGTATTACTGAGGATCGGCATGATGCTCCTGTTGGCCTACCTGCTGAACACTTTCATCATCGACAGGCTGCTCGGATTGGACCGGCTATTTCAGATGGCCGTCTACACGATGTTCATCTGTCCGCCCTCCTTCATCATGCCTGTCTTCATCGAAGGCGATTGCCCCGACAAAAGCTTTATCCTGAATTTCCTCTCGCTGAACGTCGTATTGTCCATCGTGACGTTCATCATTCTGATGACGGTGCTGCTTTGACAGTTCAAGCTGCGGTGTAACAGCATCATGAAATGAATAGACAACCGCAAGATTTAATGTTCAGGCGCTGTGCACAGCGCCTCGAAGAGCTATCGGGGTTTGCTGGGAGTTGCTAGTGTTTGCTGGGGCGGGGTTTTCCCCGCCAAACAGACTTTGGCGGTTTATCTCGGGGCGCCCGATGCTGATTTAGCCCGCCAAATCAGTTTTGGCGGGCTATTTTGAACTGCTCGCAATAGAAATACCCCGTCGAAACCGGTTTTGACGGGGTATTTCTTGTTTATTGGAACTTAAAAAGCAGCCGGTTACGGCTGCTCCACATACATATCTTTCTTGGTCAACGTCCCGAACAGATCATAGAGGATATCATCCGTGATCTTGACTGGATTGTTATCGAGGTTCGGGTGATGGGATAGCTGCACCAATTCATCTACTTGCGCATCGGACAAGTCCAGACCCACCAGATCCGTCCGCAAGCCGATCTGTTTTTTCAGCGCTGTGATGGCTTCCGCCATCGCGGCTGCATCGGCGAAACCGAGTGCTTTGGCGAAGGCAGTCACGCGGCCATCCGTCTCCAGCTGGGCGTTCACTTTGGCGAAGTAGTCGATCGTCAATCCGCAAGCTTCGCCGTGCGGAATGCCGTACAAGTTAGTCAACGGATAGGAAACGGCGTGCGAAGAAGTCGTCTTCGGCAGCGCAAAAGCCAGGCCGGCGATGACGGAGGCTTCGGCCATCTTCTCGCGCGCCGTTGTATCATAGGGATTCGTATAGGCGAGCTGCAAGTATTCGAACACCAACTTAGCTGCATGGATCGCCAGCGCGTCGCAGATCGGTTGATGGTTCACGCTCCAGTAGCCTTCGATTGATTGGCAAAGGACATCGATCCCGGAGCAGGCGGTAACGGTCGGCGGACAAGTGTAGGTCAATTCCGGATCGACGACGGCATAAGCCGGGAAAAAGTTCGGCGAAAAGATCGGCGCTTTTTTACCGGTTGCGTGGTCGGAAAGGACCGAAACGCTCGTGACTTCGCTGCCGGTTCCGGATGTCGTCGGCACAGCAATCAAAGGCAGGAATGTTTCCGGCAAGGCTTCGCCGGTTCCGTGATATAACCTGATCGACTCGTCCACTGTGGCGATCGTCGCGGCGGCTTTGGCGAGGTCCATCACACTGCCGCCGCCCAATGCGACCACAAATTTTGAGCCATTCTCACGCATCAGTTCGGCACAGGCATCGACTTCGCTCACCTCAGGATTTGGCGAAACGTCGCTGTAGACAGCGGTCAGCAGGCCGTCCGCTTCCGCGATGACTTTGTCGGCGAGTCCGGATTTGCGGAAGGAACGCGAACAGATCAGGATGCCGTCCGTTTCCCCGAGCTGCGTGATGACCTCTTTCAATTCGGACAACTTTCCGTTCCCGAAGATGATTTTCACTGGTTGTTGATAATTCCAATCCATTCCATGCACCCTTTCTGTAGTAAATTTTTCTTTGTTAAATAGCTATAGGGCAGCCTCATTTTCGAGGCGGCCCATATTTTTGATGTTCATCATAAGTCAGCTTGCCCGCCTAGAACCGAAACCATGGATTCACGACTGTTATTCATGTTTTTCCCCGCGGGCGGGCCCGCTGAGACGGATACTTGCTCTTTATTCATCTTTTTCGAGCGCGATTAGTCAAAAAAGATGAATTCTTTTTAGTTATTCATCTTTTCAGGCCGTTTCCGGCCGTCCACCGGCCGAAGCCCGGCCTCACTCCTTATTATACCATCCAACCTAAACAGCCAGCTCTTCTTTTTGGTTGATGACGTTCAGGATTGATTCGCGCATCGTCATGTATTGTTTGGAGTAGCGGGCGCTTTCGCTGTTGGCGCCGTCCATGTCGTAGGTGAAGTCGGTGTCGAGTACCTTGACGATGCGGCCGGGGCGGCTGGACATGACGATGACTTTCGTCGCCAGCGACAAGGCTTCGTCCACGTCATGGGTGATGAAGAAGACGGTGCTCTGGTTCTTCATCCAGATGCGGCGGATCAGCGCCTGCATCTTGTCGCGGGTCAAGGCATCGAGCGCGCCGAACGGTTCGTCCATCAGGATCATGCCCGGTTCGTTGACCAGCACTTTGGCCAAGGAAGCGCGCTGCTTCATCCCGCCGGAAAGCTCATAAGGCTTACGGTTGGAGAAGTCCGTAAGTCCGACGATTTCAAGGTATTCCTCAGTAATCGCCTCACGTTCCTTTTCCGGAATGTTGCGCATGCGCAAGCCGAAATTGACGTTTTCCTTGATCGTCAGCCACGGATAGAGCGGCGGCGACTGGAAGACGACCCCCCGCTGCCAGTCCGGTCCTTCGATCGGCTTGCCGTTCATCAAGGCTTGGCCGTCAGTCGGCTGCATGAAGCCCGAGATGATGTTCAAGAGCGTGCTCTTGCCGCAGCCGGATGGTCCCATTACGCAGATGAACTCGCCTTCTTGGATGTCGAGATTGACTTGGGCCAAGGCCGTCACTGTCCCGATTTCACTGTTGTAGACCCGTTCGACATCCTCCAGTTTTACCACTGTCTTTCCGTTGATTCCTTCATAAGTCCTCTGCATAGCGGTTTCGTTGCCATTAATCTAACTAAATCTAGTTTATGTTTGCTTCCCTGTTCTTCGTGCCCGATTTGGTC
>NZ_JBAWAZ010000019.1:0-2748 GCF_049589555.1 Trichococcus sp. | reverse complement strand
ATCAATAGCTTATCGGCCACTTTATCCAAGAAATAGCGGTCATGCGAAACGGTGATGACGGCTCCGCCGAAGCTGTTCAAGTAATCCTCCAATACCGTCAGCGTATCGATATCCAAGTCATTCGTCGGCTCATCCATCAGCAGCACATTCGGTTTCGTCATCAGCAATTTCAATAAGTAAAGGCGACGTTTTTCCCCTCCGGATAATGAACTTATCAGGCTGCCGTGCGTTTCGCGCGGGAAGAGGAAAGTTTCCAGCATCTCCTTGACGCTGACTACGATGCCGTCGCTTAATTTCACCTCTTCTGCGATTTCCTGCAGATAATTGATGACGCGCTTATCGTCAGGGAGCACTTCGGAAAGTTGTTTGTAATAGGCTATTTTGACGGTCTCTCCGATGATCAGATTCCCGCTGGCAATTTCTATTTCGCCTGCCAGCATATTCAGCAAGGTTGTCTTGCCTGCCCCATTCTTGCCGACGATGCCGATGCGATCGTTCGACTGGAATATATAGGAAAAATCGTTGAGGACCTGTTTGTCTCCCGCAAAAAGCGAGATATGTTCCAGATTGAAGACGCGTTTGCCCAAGCGGGAACCATCCAACTGGATTTCGAGCTTGGCATCGGTCGTGCTTTGTTGCGTTACCTTTTCCAAGTCCTCAAAACGGTGGATCCGTGCCTGTTGCTTAGTCGTCCTGGCTTTGGCGCCCTTGCGCATCCATTGCAGTTCGCTCTTGTAGAGTTTCAGCTGTTTCTCATCCATTTTTTGCTGGATGGCTTCGCGTTCGCTCTTCTGGAACAAATAGTCTTCGTAGTTTCCTGTGTAGACTTCCACTCCGCCGTTCTTCAGTTCGATGATTTTCGTTACGGCATTCTCGAGGAAGTAGCGGTCATGGGTCACCAAAAGGACGGAGCCTTTGTATTGGGCAAGATAGTTTTCCAGCCAAGTGATCGAATCCATGTCAAGATGGTTGGTAGGTTCATCCAGCAACAACAGGTCCGGCGCTTGGATCAGTACCTGCGCCAAGCCGA
This sequence comes from Trichococcus sp., assembly GCF_049589555.1. Classification (GTDB taxonomy): domain Bacteria; phylum Bacillota; class Bacilli; order Lactobacillales; family Aerococcaceae; genus Trichococcus. The sequence goes on along the minus strand of NZ_JBAWAZ010000019.1, from coordinate 1,718 downwards.
CGCGTTTCCGTTGTCCACCGGAAAGCTCGCCTACTTTTTTCGTGATGTCATCCAAACCCAACCTGTTCAGGATGGATTTGATCTGAACCTCTGTTTGCCAAGCATTTTGCGCATTCATGTCAGCTTCGGCCTTGCTGTATCGGTTCTGATAATCCGGATTCAGACTGTCGTTCACCAACAATTCCAAAGCTTCCTCGTAGGCGCGGACCGTCTTGATGATGGGCGCTTCGCCTTCATAGACCGCTTCAAAAACAGTCGATTCTTTGTTCAGTTGTGGTTCTTGCGCCAAGTAACCGACACGATAATCACTGGGCACGTCCAAGCTGCCGGCATCCGGGGTTTCGATTCCCGCGATGATCTCCAGCAAGGAACTCTTTCCGGTTCCGTTCTGACCGATCAGGCCGATATGTTCGCCTTCACGGATCGTGAAGGATATTTTATTGAAGAGTTTCTTCATCCCGTAGGATTTTTCTAACTCAATGGCGTTAAAGTCTTTCATATGTGGCATTCATCCTTTGTTTTCAATCCATGTCGTTTTATGTTCAGGGATCTTGATAGTCTCTTGACATTGTAACATATCCGGCTGGGCTGCGGGACATTGAAGGCCCAAAAATCAAGCCGTATTTCAGAAGCGCTTTTCGTCAAAAAAATAGAGAGGTTTCCCTCTCTATTTTTGTGTTTTTTATGAAATTAGAACAATCCGGTAACGACTCCGTCTTCGGTAACGTCCATGCGCAAAGCAGCCGGTTCTTTCGGCAGACCCGGCATGGTCAGGATATCCCCCGTCAACGCAACGACGAACCCGGCTCCGATTTTCGGAACAAAAGAACGGATGGTGATGTCGAAGTTTTCCGGACGGCCAATCGCTTTCTGGTCATCTGACAAGGAATACTGTGTTTTTGCCATACATACCGGCAAACGGTCCCAGCCATTCTTCTTGTACTGGCGCAGTTGGTTTTTGGCTTCTTTGGAATAGATGACACTTTTGCCGCCATAGATTTTGGTGACGATCGTTTCGATTTTTTCTTCGATGCTGCTGTCTTCCGCCACATATAGGGGAACGAAAGCTTTTGTGTTTTCATCGATTGCTTTGACGACAGCGTTCGCCAACGCTTCTCCGCCTTCAGCGCCTTTTGCCCACACTGCTGTCTGGATGCATTCGACTTCCTGAGCCGCGCAAAGGCTGACGACTGCTTCGATTTCCGCTGCGGTGTCGTTCGTGAATTCATTGAGAGCCACGACGACAGGCACACCATACTGTTGCATGTTTTCAATATGCTTCTGCAGATTTGCGAAGCCGGCTTTGACCGCTTCGACATTTTCGCCGCTGTTGAGTTCTTTCACTAACACGCCCCCGTGCATCTTCAACGAGCGCACGGTTGCTACGATAACGACTGCATCAGGGCTCTTGCCTAGTTGCGGTACTTTGATGTCCATGAACTTTTCAGCACCCAAGTCGGCTCCGAAACCGGCTTCCGTGATGACGTAATCGGCCAATTTCAAGGCCGTTTTGGTTGCCAATACGCTGTTGCAGCCGTGCGCGATGTTGGCGAACGGTCCGCCATGCACAAATGCCGGCGTATGGTAGAGCGTCTGAACCAGGTTCGGCTCCAACGCATCTTTCATCAGCAAGGTCAATGCGCCTTCCACTTTCAAATCTCTGACAGTGACGGGTACGCGGTCAAACGTATAACCGATGACAATGTTCCCAATCCGGT
>NZ_JBAWAZ010000018.1:0-8864 GCF_049589555.1 Trichococcus sp. | reverse complement strand
GTTTTTTGGTAGTTCATCGAATTTGGAATCGAATGCTGGCCCAAAAGCTCAGATAGACGAATTCCCTCTATCTATGCGGGCTATTTTTTGATATAATGGATAGGTATGTTTGTAAACAAACAGGCTATTTTTTTTGGAAGGAAGTATGTGAAATGAGTAGAGTCTCAAAATTGCAGGCTGCCATCAAAGCGAAGAAGATGGATGCAATGCTGGTGACAAGTCAATATAACTTACGTTATGTTTCCAATTTTACGGGTACGACCGGTTTGGCGGTCATCACTCAAGAGGAAGCTTTTTTTGTGACCGACTTCCGATATACCCAGCAAGCTGCTTCACAGGCACAGGGGTTTCAGATTATTCAGAATAAAGGGCCGATATTCGATGAAGTGAAAAAGATTGTGGAGGTAAAAGGCATTTCGTCTCTAGGGTTCGAAGACGCCATCATGTCTTTCCGCAGTGTCGAAGACTTGGAGGACCAAGTGACGTGCGATCTGCTTCCTGCTTCAGGCATCATCGAAGAATTGCGTGAAGTCAAAGACGAAGCAGAAATCCAGACAATCAGACGGGCTTGTGAAATTGCGGGCGCCGGGTTCATGTTCATCCTTGATCACATTCGTCCGGGAGTTTCGGAAATAGAAATCGCGAACCGTTTGGATTTCCACATGCGCGAATTGGGCGCGAGCGGCGTTTCGTTCGAAACGATTGTCGCCAGTGGTAGCCGTTCCGCCATGCCGCATGGTGTGGCCAGTCCGAAGTTGATCGAAAAAGGCGACTTCGTGACGCTGGATTTCGGTTGTTATTACAACGGCTATGTTTCGGATATGACCCGCACGGTTTCAGTGGGGCAACCGCATGAGAAATTGAAGGAAATCTATGATATCGTTCTGGCAGCCCAATTGCGCGTGAATGCAGCGGCCAAAGCCGGGATGACAGGCATTGAAGTTGACAGTGTCGCACGCGATTACATTACGGAGCATGGGTATGGGGAAGCGTTCGGCCACTCCAATGGGCACGGAATCGGCCTGGAGATACACGAGGGACCAAATACATCGCAAAAAGCCGGAAAAGTACTTGTGCCAGGCAATGTCATCACAAATGAGCCGGGCATCTATCTCGCTGGTCTTGGCGGCGTCCGTATTGAAGACGATCTTGTGATCCGTGATAACGGCAACGAGATTTTGACACATTCTCCAAAAAAATTGATTATTTTGTAAAAAAATAGAATCCAAACCAAAATAATGGTAAACTTATTTCAAATGAGTTGCCACAGGAGGAATTATTAATGATTTCAGTAAATGATTTTAAGACAGGCCTGACGATCGAAATTGATGGAGGGTTATGGAAAGTTGTCGATTTCCAACACGTAAAGCCAGGTAAAGGTGCGGCTTTCGTCCGTTCAAAATTGAAGAACCTTCGCACTGGAGCTGTGCAGGAAAAAACTTTCCGTGCGGGTGAAAAAGTCGGGAAAGCGCATATCGCGAACCGCAAAATGCAATTTCTGTACGAGAGTGCCGGTGCTTATGTCTTCATGGACACTGAAAACTATGAACAGATCGAATTGAATGCAAGCCAAATCGAATATGAATTGAACTATCTGAAAGAAAACATGGAAGTAAACATCCTAATGTACGAAACAGAAACAATCGGTGTCGATCTTCCGAACACAGTAATCCTGCGAGTGGAAGAAACTGAGCCAGGGATCAAGGGCGATACAGCTTCAGGCGGTTCAAAACCGGCTAAAATGGAGACTGGATTGATGGTCAACGTACCATTCTTCGTGAATGCGGATGATATGCTTATCGTCAACACAACAGATGGTTCTTACGTATCCCGCGCATAATGTTTCCCAAGAAAGGAGAATGACAGATGATGGAAGAAACAAACATTCCTTTAGCAAACGGTCCGGCTCCGCTGGGAGAGATTGAAATTGCTCCTGAAGTGATTGAAGTGATAGCGGGTATTGCAGCGAATGAAGTAGAAGGTGTTTATGCGATGCAAGGGTCTTTCAAGACCGGCGTCAATGAATTATTGGGACGCACTGCCCATAACAAAGGTGTACATTTGACAGTCGACGAAAATGGTTTGGCGGTTGATGTGTACTGTTACATCAAGTACGGGACTTCCGTACCGAAAGTCGCTTTGGATATGCAAGAAAAAGTGAAGGAACAAGTCCTTTACATGAGCAATCTTGAAGTTTCGCAAGTGAACGTCCATGTGGTTGGCCTTGTCGCACCGAAGTCCGAAGACAATGCCTATCTTGATTTGGATGCAGAATTGGGGGAGAATGCGTGAGCACTTCCCGTTTAACCAGAAGAGAAATCCGGGAAAAGGCGCTCCAAGCCCTTTTCCAATTGAAAACGAACGAAGAATTGACCCCTGAAGAAGCCATCAAGCAAGCGGTTTTGAGCGATTCAGAGGAATGGAACAGCGAAGAGGATGTCGAAATCCAGGATTATCCTTATTTGGTCACATTAGTGCATGGCGTGTTGGATAATCAAGCGGCGATCGATGAAGCGATCCAACCTTACCTGAAGAACTGGACTGTGGGCAGATTGGCCAAAGCAGATGCTTTGATCATGCAGATTGCTGCTTATGAAATGCTGTTGGGAGATACAGAACAGGTACCTCAAAGGGTAGCGTTGAATGAAGCAATTGAAATTTCAAAGCTTTATTGTGATGAACAGTCGAGCAAATTCATCAATGGCGTATTGTCCAACCTCATTCCTAAAACGGAAAATCCTTAATGCTTCGGCATAAGGGTTTTTCTTTTTTTGTCGCTGAATTCGGGCATGCCAAGCCCGCTTTTCTAACCGTAATCCAAGATAATATGTTAAAATAAACGGTAACACCAAGGAAAAGGAGATTGATTAATGGAAACGATTATCATGGATGGAAAAGGCTTAGCAAAAAAAATGCAGGATCAGATGAAAGAACAGGTAGCAGCATTGACAGCGGAAGGGAAAACCCCGGGTCTTTGCGTCATTTTGGTCGGCGAGGATAAAGCGAGCCAAGTCTATGTCCGCAATAAAGAGAAGCAATCCGAAGCAATGGGTATGAATTCGCGTGTCGTTCGTCTTGCGGCAGACATTTCCGAAGCAGATCTCCTGGCAGAAGTTGAAAAGCAGAACCAAGATGACAGCATGCACGGTATTTTGGTACAGCTGCCCTTGCCGAAACACATAGATGAACAAAAAGTTTTGCGCGCAATCCGTTATGAGAAGGATGTGGATGGCTTCCATCCGATGAACGTCGGCAACTTCTTCCTAGGCAATGAATCAGCTTTGCCATGCACACCGTACGGCATCATGAAGATTTTGGAAGAATACAACATCGAGCTTGAAGGTAAAAAAGCATTAGTGATCGGCCGCAGCAATATCGTCGGCAAACCGATGTCCATCATGCTTATGAACGAGAATGCGACAGTCACGATCGCCCATTCACGCACCAAAAACCTGAAAGAATTGGCTAAAGAAGCCGACATCCTGGTTGCGGCGATCGGCAGAGGGCATTTCGTCACTGCTGATTTCATCAAAGAAGGCGCAGTAGTCATCGACGTAGGGATGAACCGCAGTGCAGAGGGTAAATTGATCGGCGATGTGGACACGGCCGGTGCAATGGGCATCGCAAGCCACATCACACCAGTGCCTGGTGGTGTCGGTCCGATGACCATCACGATGCTGTTGCAACAAACAATCGATAAAGCAAAATAATCAAGGAGGCACAAAGTTGGAACCTGTCTATCTCAGCGTCACCGCTCTAACCAAATACATCAAAAGAAAATTTGATGCCGATCCTTATCTCGAGCGTGTCTACCTTACTGGTGAAATATCCAATTATCGTCCGCGTCCGGGCCATCAATACTTCAGTCTGAAGGATGACCATGCCGTCATCTCAGCAGTGATGTACAAAGGCAGATTCGACAAGTTGACCTTCAAGCCCAAGGAAGGGATGAAGGTCATGCTCATCGGACGGGTGAATGTCTACGAATCGGGCGGAACCTACAATATCATGGTCGAGCATATGGAACCGGATGGGGTCGGTGCTTTGTACCAAGCGTTTTCGGAACTGAAGGAAAAATTAACGCGCGAAGGGTTGTTTTCCCTGCCGAAGAAAAAGCTCCCAGTATTTCCGAAACGCATCGCCATAGTCACCAGCTCAAGCGGTGCGGTCATTCGGGACATCATGACGACTGTGAAAAGAAGATACCCGATCGTCCAGCTCGTGCTCTATCCGACCATTGTGCAAGGAAAGGATTCCGCTGCCAACATCATAAAGAATCTTAAAGCAATTGAGCAAAAAGGTGATTTTGATGTGGTTATCGTCGCAAGGGGTGGCGGCTCCATTGAGGATCTTTGGTCCTTCAATGAGGAAACAGTCGTCCGCCAAATAGCGGCCATGAGTGCCCCAGTCATCTCTTCCGTAGGGCATGAAACGGATACGACGTTGGCCGACTTTGTTGCGGATGTACGCGCCGCTACTCCGACAGCAGCGGCGGAATTATCAGTGCCGGTGTTGAGCGATGTCATCCGTTATATCCATCAGATCGACAACAGGCTCTATCAAAAGATGCGGCATCTGCACACGATGCAACAACAGCGATTGAACCGCGCCATGCAATCCTATATCTTCAGACAACCGGAGCGGATGTATGAAGGCTATGCCATAAAAGCGGATCAGGTGCAGCAACGCCTGGCAAATCAGATGCAACAGCAGATTCATTTGCGGTCCAATGAGCTGCAAAGGCTGCAATTGCGCCTTGAAAACCGCAATCCTGCAAGGGAAGTGCAGCTGGCCGGCAATCGCAGACAACAGCTCACCGATGAGCTGCAAAGGGCCATGGATCGCTATCTGAAACAAAAGGAAATGCGCCTGACATCGGCTATGCAATCGTTGGACTTGTTGAGTCCGTTGAAGATCATGTCGCGAGGGTACACTTATACGACAAGAGGCGGGAACGTAGTCGCATCTGTCAAGGAGTTGCACAGCGGCGATAAATTGAAGGTGAATTTTGCGGACGGTTACGCCGAAGCAGAAGTAAAACAAGTGGTGGAGGAAAAATGATGGCCGAAAAGAAAATAAGTTTTGAAGAAGCGATGAACCAATTAGAAGCTATTGTAACAAGACTGGAAGCAGGGGATGTTCCATTGGAAGAGGCCTTGGAGCAATTCAAGGTCGGGATGGATCTCAGCAAGTATTGCCAAGATACTTTGAACAATGCTGAAAAAACGTTGACGAAAATCGTCAACCCGGATGGTTCGGAAGCGAATTTTGAAGAGCTGGCAACCCAAACCGAAGGAGAATGACAAGCATGAATCTTAGCGAATTTCAATCGGAATGGATGCCTCGATTCGATGCTTTCCTTTACTCGGAGTTGGATGCACGTGTGCCTTCGCAAGAGAATCTGCACAAAGCGATGGCGTATTCTTTAATGGGGGGCGGAAAAAGAATTCGCCCTCTTTTAGTGTTGGCGACCATTTCGTTGGCAAACAGTGAAATTTCGGATGGCTTCGCAGCTGCAGCCGCTTTGGAATATATCCATACTTATTCCTTGATCCATGATGATCTGCCTGCTATGGATGATGATGATTACAGACGGGGGCGCTTGACTTCCCATAAAGTATTCGGAGAATCCACCGCCATCCTTGCGGGGGACGCGTTGCTGACGGCTGCTTTCGAAATCCTTGCGGAATCCTCTGTCATTTCGGCAGACAAAAAAATCAGACTGATCGGCTTATTGGCGAAAGCCTCGGGGCCGAACGGAATGATCGCCGGACAGATGGATGATGTAGAGGGCGAAAAGAAGACGCTGACACTAGAAGAGTTGAAGCAAGTGCACGATAAAAAGACCGGCGCGTTGATAAGATACGCTGTCACTGCGGGATGCCTCATCGCGGATGCGGATGAACCGTTCATAACCGAGATGGAAGGATTCTCCAGACACTTGGGTTTGGCTTACCAGATCCACAATGATCTGAAGGATGTCGTGTTGGATGAGGCCGAGACGGGCAAAACCATCCATCATGATGCCGCATTGAATAAAAATACATATCCATCCTTATTGGGTGTCACCGGATCCATCCAGGAACTGAACGGCGTTATCCGCCAAGCGGAAGACTGTCTGGACCGAGTGGTGCTGTCCAATGGCGGTGCGGAGGATAAAATAGATGTATTCCGCCAATTATTGGACTATGTCAGAATATAACGGGAGATTACCATGGAAAAAGAAAGATTGGATTTACTTGTAGTACAACAGGGCTTGACAGATTCCCGTGAAAAAGCCAAAAGATTGATCATGGCCGGGCAAATCTATGACGAAAACAACCAGCGTTACGACAAACCGGGCGAAAAGATTTCCGTCGAGAAAACCCTCCATATAAAAGGAGAAACATTGAAATACGTGAGCCGTGGCGGATTGAAACTTGAAAAAGCCATCGCTTTATTCCAAGTGGATCCCAAGGACAAAATCTTTTTGGATATCGGCAGTTCAACGGGTGGCTTTACGGATGTCGCGCTGCAAAATGGGGCGAAACTTTGTTATGCGTTGGACGTCGGCTACAATCAATTGGATTGGAAGTTGCGCCAGGATGACCGCGTCGAGGTCATGGAACGGGTGAATTTCCGTTACAGCAAGCTGGAGGATTTTGAAAAAGGGCAGCCGGAGATGGCTTCCATTGACGTATCCTTCATTTCACTGAAACTGATTTTGCCGGTTCTGAAAGAAATCATCGCAATCGGCGGAGACGTCGTTGCGCTGATCAAACCGCAGTTCGAAGCTGGAAGAGGGAAAATCGGCAAAAAAGGCATCGTCAGCGATCCGGCAGTCCACAATGAAGTGTTGCGGGATATCTTGGATTTCGCTTCCCTGACCGGATTCGATGTAAAAAATCTGAGCTTCTCGCCTATCACTGGTGGAACCGGAAACATCGAATTTTTGGTTCATTTACAAGCCAATGAGCATGCACCAGGCATCGTCTCTCCAGAAATCGACAGCCCGCAGATTGTCAAAGAGGCTTATCTGCAGCTGAAAAGCAAATCAATCTCAATTTCCGATAAATAGGCGTTTTAAGGAACCGTTGCGAAGGGGAATGCGGAATGTTACAAGAGTTGTCCATTAAAAATTTTGCAATAATTGAAAATCTTCAAGTGAGTTTCGACGAGGGTATGACCGTGCTGACTGGGGAAACCGGAGCAGGGAAATCCATCATCATCGATGCCGTCGGTCTGTTGGCAGGCGGAAGAGGATCCAACGATTTGATTCGATACGGCGAAAACAAGACGGTCATCCAAGGGCTTTTCAGTATTCCCGAAAACGCCAAGACAGTGTCCGTGTTGGAATCGTATGGAATAGAAGCGGACGGGAACCAAGTTCTGCTGCAGCGGGAACTTTCCCGGAACGGTAAGAACATTTCCCGCGTCAACGGCACAATCGTAACGGTTGCGACTCTGCGCGAAGTCGGCGAAACGCTGATCGATATCCACGGGCAGAACGAGCACCAAGAATTGATGGATCCGCAAAAACATATCGATCTGCTGGATCAGTTCGCCGGGAATGAACTGAGAGAAGTCAAAATGACATATCTCAATACTTATTCCAAATATGTGGATACACGCAAGCAATTGATCCAATTGAAGACAGACGAGAAAGAAACAGTCCAAAGAATCGACTTGTTGACTTTCCAAATCCAGGAAATCGAGCAAGCACAGTTGAAAGATCCTGCAGAGGATGAAAAACTGGAAGAAGAACGGAACCTGCTCGTCAATTATCAAAAAGTCATGCAAGCTTTAACGAGTGCGTACGATTCAATGCAGAACAGCGAAGAGAACGGCATCGACAAAATCGGTCTCGGCATGGCGGCGCTGGAAAAAGTGCAGGACATCAATCCGGTCTACCAGGCAATCGCATCCTCGGTCTCGGCAGCGTATTACCAACTGCAGGAATGCGCCGGCGACATCCTGTCGGAGATCGAGCAATTGTCCTACGATGAAGGGCGCTTGAACGAAATCGAGAACCGATTGGAATTGATCCGCCAGTTGAAGCGGAAATACGGAAACACAATCAGTGAAGTGCTGGGGCATTACGAAAAAATATCCCAAGAGCTGGATCTGATCGAAAACCGGGAAAGCTACCTTGAGAAACTCAATGTGGACTACAATAAAGCAAAAGAAGAGATTTTGGCTATCGGCAAACAACTGACAGCCATCCGGGGAAAAGCTGCAGTCGTTCTGGAAGAACAGATCCAACTGCAGTTAAAGGAACTGTACATGGAAAAGGTTCTTTTCAAGACTGTTTTCCATGTGCAACCTGGGAAGATTGCGATTACGGATAACGGGTTGGACCACGTGGAATTCTATATCGCGACGAACGTCGGCGAACCCCTGAAAGCATTGGCCAAGGTGGCCAGCGGCGGCGAACTCTCACGGATGATGTTGGCCATGAAAGCTATCTTTACTAAAACGCAAGGCATCACCAGCATCATCTTTGATGAAGTGGATACCGGCGTTTCGGGCAGGGTAGCGCAAGCGATAGCCAATAAGATCCACTTGGTGGCCAGTTACTCGCAGGTGCTCTGCATCACGCATCTTCCGCAGGTGGCAGCGATGGCGGATCAACATCTCTATATAGAAAAAGAGATCATTGCCGATCGGACAAAGACACATGTCAAACCGCTGTTCGGGCCTGAACGCATCAACGAAGTCGCACGCATGTTGGCGGGTACCGATATCACGGAGCTCTCATTGGCCCACGCAAAAGAATTGCTGCAGTTGGCCGATACCGAAAAAAACAAAGCTTGAATGAAAAACTGCGCAGAGGAGCAGACCGGAAGGATTGGGGAGATTGGCATACACTAAAATCATCGCGCATA
>NZ_JBAWAZ010000017.1:0-3324 GCF_049589555.1 Trichococcus sp. | reverse complement strand
GTGCAGCAACCTCCGCCGTGACATTTCAATGCTCTGTTTTGATTTGCCATCACTGTACTCACCACTTTATTTGATTTACGTACAGCAAAATAAATATGAAAGTAGTACGAAAATCATAAACATGGCTTGAAAGAAATACAGGGTATATAAGGCTCAACTACTCAACACACAAAACCCATCATCCTTAGTTTTTCATAAAGGATGATGGGTTCATTTCATTATTTTTATTCCAACTAAAGAATTGTAGAAAAGGTTTCCTTTAACAGCTTGATTTCTTTGGCTGATGTGCAGCAACAGCCGCCGATCCATTTGCATCCTGACTCATGCCATTTCAATGCTTCGTTTGAGAACACTTCATCCACTGCATGACTGTGCGTCCATACTTTTGTGGTGGGATCGTAGATTGCTCCCGAGTTTGGATAAGCAACCAATGGCTTCGTCGCAATTTCCTTCAGATATTCCAAGGCAGGCAAGACTAAATCAGGCTGCACGCAATTGACGCCGTAGGCAATGATTTGCTCGGACGACTCTGCCAACAGTTGAAATACACGCAGATCGGTCCCATCACATAAATGATGGGCGTCGTTCAAGGTGACCGTCAGCCAGGCTGTCGCCTTCGGATGTTGGGCCAGCAATTCAATCAGAGCCTGGATTTCCGTTATATCCGGAATGGTTTCGATGGCCAGCAGATCAGCCCCTGCTTCCAGCAACAATTCTAGCCTTTCGCGGTGGAAATCAACCAATTCGGTTTGCGACAGACCGTAATTGCCTCGGTATTCAGAGCCGTCAGCTAAGAAAGCGCCGTACGGCCCGACGGAAGCCGCCACCCATTTTTCTTGCGTACCTTGGCTTTTCGATTGTGCTTGTTTCGCAAGTTGAACCGTTTTTTTGATCAAAGCACGGCTTTCTTCGGTTGTATGGCCTAATCGCTCAAACCCGGGTACCGTCGCTTGATAGCTCGCTGTGATGGCGATGTTTGCTCCTGCATCATAATAGTTCTGATGCACTTTTTCGATTTTATCCGGTTCATTCACCAATGCTTTTGCGGTCCATAACGCATCGTTCAAGTCCAAGCCTTGTTCCTCCAGACCCAAGGACATCGAACCATCGATAAGGATAACTTTTTGATTCTTTTGCCACTCTTTAAAATTCATCGGAAAGCTCACCTACTTCTTGATTTTCGATTGCTACGGAAGCCTTTTTGCTGAAGAATAATTGGTAATAAAAGAAGCACAAAATCGTGAATGGGATGCCGATGATCAAGGCAATCCGCTGGTTCGGATCAAAAGCGATGCCGATGATCGAAACGGAGCAAAGGATAATGACGAGCCACGGAACGATTGGATAGAATGGTGTTTGGTAATCCAGTTCATCCAATTTATGCCCCGATTTCAGATAGTGCTTGCGGAAATTCAGTTGTGCCCAAGCGATGCTCAACCAAACAGCCACGACCGCGAATGCAGAAATGGAAACCAAAGCCAGGTAAACGGTGTCCGCGGAATAGATGCTGGAAAACAGGGAGAGAAGCCCACCCAAAATGGTCAGCAACAACCCGTAGATCGGCAACCCGCGTTTGGATAATTTCGCGAAGCGTTTCGGCAAAGTTCCCGCATTGGCCAATGACCACAGCATTCTCGATGCTGCGTAGACTCCGGAGTTTGCGCCGGAAAGAACTACAGTTATCAGGACGAGATTCATGATGTCTGCGGCGTATGGGATACCCATCAAATTCAGGATGACGGTCACCGGACTTTCATCCAAATTAGCTGCAGAATCCGGAAGCAGCGCACCGATCACAACAATCGTCCCAATGAAAAGGACCACCAGAATGACGATTGTCTGCAAGATCGCTTTCGGGATATTTTTCTTAGGATTTGTCGTTTCTCCGGCGGCTACGCCGATCAATTCCGCACCTGAAAAGGCAAAGTTAGCCGACAGTATCGCCAAGAAAACGGAGCCTGCCCCTTTCGGGAACCAACCGTTTTCCGTCAAATGGCTGAAAAGTGGTGCTGATTCATTTCCCTGAATCGGTATAAATCCAAAAATGCCACCCAGACCCAGGATAAGGAAAATTGCCAGTGCGAGCACTTTGATCAATGACATCCAAAATTCGCTGACGGAAAACCAACGCACATCAATAATATTTGAAAGTAAAATAATGCCGATAAAAAAGATGCACCAAAGCCAAGTGGGAATGCCAGGAAACCAGCGTTGCGATAAAATCGCCAAAGTGATGAATTGTGAACCCAATGCCACTGTCCACGTTAACCAATAAAGCCACGCCACCACGAAACCTGCTCCGGGATGAATATATTTTGAAGCGTAGTTGTGGAACGAACTTGTGCTAGGCTCGTGGACCGACAATTCGCCCAAGCACATCATGACTAGCGTCACCAAAAACGCTCCGATCAGATACGCAATGATGGTTCCGATCGAACCTGTCGTTTGAATCAAATAACCCGAACTCAAAAAGATTCCGGTTCCTATAACTCCACCCAATGAAAGCATAACTAGATGCTTTGATGTCATTTCTCTTACAAATGATTGCTCCATATTTCCGCCTCCAAAAATGTTTTAAAAATATATAAAAAAAGCACTCCCCCTATTGAAAGGGCGAATGCTCGCGTTACCACCTTTGTTCATAATCAAAAAGATTATCTCAGCAAGGGACTGTCATCCCTTCACGCGCTATCGGGCGTACCCGTCACCTGCTAAGTTTCCCTCACATGTGATAACTCAAAGACCATTTTCGCTGATTCCGAAACATCTGCTTTCACCATTCGCAGACTCTCTGTGGTTTCTTTCCTAACTACTTATCTCATCAAAGTTTCATATATTTTTAATAAATATACAAGAATGATGGAGGGTTGTCAATTAATTTGTGAAATATTTTGTGCTTACTTTCATTCTTGTAAGTTTCGGTTGGAGTTGTGTGGCGACGGCGGGGAGACGCTGGACAGAGAACAGAGTCGTTTTTGACGCTCTCCTCCGTCCAAGCATTCTTTCACCGGAGGAGAGCTCCCCCGGTAACATTCGAAAAAAACTAAAAAGCAAGCCCGCTGCACCCCTTTCAGTTGGGCGCAGAAGGCTTGCTGTTACTGACTTTTATCACCAAGGTTGAATCGTCGGTCCGATAGTAAATTCGTTTACGTTCGTATCCTCCGGCTGATCGATTGCAAATGCGACCACATTGGCTACGCGATCCGGGCTGATGCCGTATTGTTTATAAATGATACCCATATCTTTGGCGATCTTATCGTCACTGATGGTTTCCAGCAATTCCGTGTTGATGGCGGCCGGATAGATTGTTGCCGTTCTGATGTT
>NZ_JBAWAZ010000016.1:0-47964 GCF_049589555.1 Trichococcus sp. | reverse complement strand
ATGTCCAGATTCCGGACAGCTTCTTTGGCATCTATGATGGGGCGATTGTGGTGGACCACCTTTTGGGGAAGGTACATCTTGCTTCGCCGGGGTTCTTCGGCGATCCGGAAAAGTGGGTTTCCGAGGTGGAAAAAGCTATTACGGCAGCGGAAGGGATGCATTTTCCGGCTGCGGGCTTTGAATTGGCCAGCGAAGCCAGAACGAAGCTCACTGCGAACATGACAAAGGATTACTATTTGGCGGCAATCGCACGCATCAAAGAGTACATCCGTTCCGGCGACATCTATCAGGTAAACATGACCCAACGCTTCCAATGCCGGACGGAAGCATCGCCCTACGAGTTGTACACGCGCTTGCGCAACATCAACCCGGCTCCCTTTGCTGCGTACATCGACTTCGGCATGGGCCAGCTGTTGAGCAGCTCGCCGGAGCGGTTCCTGCAGATCCGCAACGGCAATGTGCAGACACGGCCGATCAAAGGCACCCGACCGCGGGGCGCGACCGAACAAGAGGATAGTGCGAACCGCCAGGAGCTGCTGGCAAGCGAGAAGGACCGGGCTGAATTGTTGATGATCGTCGATCTGATGCGCAATGATTTGGGCCGGGTCTGCAAAACAGGCAGCGTCAAGGTCACGGAAATGTACCATATCGAAGACTACAGCACCGTCTTTCAGCTCGTTTCGACAGTCGAAGGGGAGTTGGAGGAAGGCATCCATGCGCTCGATTGCATCAAAGCTGCCTTCCCGGGCGGATCGATAACGGGCGCGCCAAAAATCAGGGCGATGGAAATCATCGACGAAATCGAGCCGACCCAGCGCAACGTCTATACCGGATCAATAGGCTATGTCGGCTTCAACGGAGATGCCGATCTGAATATCGTCATCCGGACGATCCTGCAGAAAGATGATACGGCCTATTTTCAGGTCGGTGGCGGCATCGTCTGGGATTCGGATGCGGAGATGGAATACGAGGAGACGCTTGTGAAGGCGAAGGCACTCATCGAAGCGCTGCAAGCGGAATTACCGGAAGGGGAATGACAATGCAAGTATTTTTGAATGATGCCTATCTTGAGGAAGCTGCAGCACTGATCAGTCCGCTGTCCCCGGGCTTCATGTACGGATACGGGGTTTTTGAGACGATCCGTGTTTCCGGTAAAAAAGTGTTGTTTCTGGACCAACATTACGGGCGCATGGTCCGTGCTCTTTCCGTTCTGGGGATGACTTGCCCTTATCAAGAAAACGAACTCCAGCCAATCATCGAAAAACTGCTGGATCTGAATGGCGTTTCCGAAGGGTTCGTAAAGGTCGTCTGCAGCAAACCGATCCCAAAAAAACAGCCGCAACAGGAAGCGGATATCCTGATTCTGACAGGAACGAAAACCTATAAAGATGAATACGCGACAGGCTTGAAAGTGTGCCTGGCCGATGCGAGAAGGAACGAATTCTCCAAGCTCGTCGGCATCAAAAGCATGAACTACACGGAAAACATCCTGGAAAAAGAAGCAGCCGTTCAGAAAGGCTTTGATGAAGCAATCTTTTTGAACACGCATGATCATGTTGCCGAGGGGTGCGTTTCGAATGTTTTTTGGGTGAAGGACGGAATCGTATACACCCCATCGCTGAACTGCGGCATCCTGGGAGGGACGGCTAGAGCAAGGGTAATCAAGAAATGCGCTGAGTTTCAGATTCCGTTCCAGGAAGGGGCGTACGGCCTGGAGAAACTTTTGAGTGCGGATGAAGTATTCGTCACAAATGCTCTGATGGACATCATGCCGGTGAGTCTTCTTGAGGAGCGGCATTTGGACCTCGGGGCATACCAAGTGGTGCCCCAGCTCCGGGGAAACGGGCGCTAATCGGAGCACACCGTTGATTCCTAGCCGCAACTCAGATGAAGCCAGCTTTATCTGAGAACGCCTGCGAAATGTAGGTTGAACTCCGGCGAAGCCTGCGTTCCCCGGAGCAAAAGAATAAAAAATCAACCGGACTGCCCGCAAGAAAGGAAAACCGATTAGATGGAAAAATGCGATCAAATCGAAAGAAGTCTCATAAAAAAATACAGGAAACCCTTATGGCGGCCCTTCATCAAAGCAATCCAGGAATATGACCTGATCCAGAACGGCGATAAGATAGCCGTCTGCATCTCCGGCGGGAAGGATTCCATGCTGATGGCCAAACTGATGCAGGAGCTGCAACGGCATGGCACGATACGATTCGAGCTGGTCTTTTTGGCGATGAATCCGGGATACAGTGAACAGAACCAACAACAGATTTTGGATAATGCCGCATTGATGGAAATCCCGCTGACCGTTTTCGAGTCCTCCATTTTTGATGTCGTGGAGAATGTGGACTCGTCCCCCTGTTACCTTTGCGCGCGTATGCGCAGAGGCAATCTGTACCAAAAAGCCCAGGAGCTCGGCTGCAACAAAATCGCTTTGGGCCATCATTTTGATGACGTCATCGAGACGATCCTGATGAATATGTTCTACGGTGGGACCATCGAGACGATGATGCCGAAACTGCACAGCCGGAACTTCGCAGGGATGGAGCTGATCCGACCGCTTTATCATGTGAAGGAAGCGGATATCATCGCTTGGAAGGACTACCATCAGCTGACCTTCCTCCAGTGCGCTTGCCGTTTTACGGAAATGTACGATAATCAACCGAGCGATCTGGGAGGTTTCAAACGCAAAGAGATGAAGGCGTTGATCGGGCAGTTGCGCGAAACGAGTCCGCTTATCGACGTGAATATCTTCCAGAGTGTGCAGAGTGTGAACCTCGAAAAGATCATTTCTTACCGCAATCGGGACGGAAGGCATCATTTTCTGGAAAAATACGCGGATGGGGCTGAAAGGCCGCGTCCGGATATGGTAGAATGAGTCGAACCTCCGCAAAAAATCGGAGAACATTATTAGGGAGTTGAAAGAAATGACCTTGTCATTCGAAGAAAAAAAAGCGATATTTGATGATTATAAAGAACTGACGGCTGTTCCGGTCTCGATGAACCGGATCAATTATCATTTCAATGCGAGTGCGGTGGACCACAAAATCGCTGTCCGCTTCCTGCATCCAAACGGCAATGCCTTCATTTATGCAGGCTACCTGCCGAAAGAAGAGACGGATAAAGGCTATATTTCCGTATTGGAAAGCGACGAAGGAACGATCCGCTTCCTTCTGGAAAAGGCGATTTCCTTTCTGAAAAAAACCGAAGACGGCTATGAGGAAGGTTACTCGGAAAAATGGGTGGATCGGTCCGGAGATGTTCTGTTACTGATCTACGATAATCCGATGTGGTCGGTTGCTTTGACGAACGGTCAAATCGAAGGGATCTTCAAAACCCGTGATGCGGCTGTCGGTTATCTGAATGATGAAGGTTTCTCGCGAACCAATTAACCGCCAAACGCATGCGAAAGGAAGGCTGGCATGGGAATCAGACAAATGCTTGCGGACTATTCTCCCTTCAATGCGCAGGAAGAAAAGGATCGTGAGTTGATGCTTCGCTATCTGGATCAGTTCGATAATCTGTTCAGGCGTGAGAATGAGTTCGCCCATTTCACCGCTTCGAGTTGGGTCGTCAATCGCGAGCGGACCAAGGTGCTGATGGTCTACCATAACATCTACCGTTCCTGGTCCTGGATCGGTGGCCACATGGATGGCGAAACCGACTTTCTGGCGACAGCCATCCGGGAAACGAAGGAAGAGACGGGTGTCGAGCAGGTAACACCGGTATCGCAGGAACTCTTTTCGCTCGAAATATTGAGTGTGGACGGGCATGTCAAAAACGGCAAACAGGTAGGAACACATGTGCATCTGAACCTGACCTACCTGCTGGAAGCGGACGAAACGCAAGAGACGAGCATCAAACCGGACGAGAACAGTGGCGTCGCCTGGATGGGGTTGGAGGAGGCGCTCAACAAGTGCACCGAGCCTTACATGAAGGGCATTTACGCCAAGCTGAACGATAAATTAAACAGAATGCAATAGCCGCTCAGCGCCGATGGTTCTCATTTTCCATCGGCAACGAAAAGTGGCATAATGGCAGTGGAGAGCATCGACTGCGCCGAAGAACGTCTTCGGCGGGTCGGTGCAGCCGCTGTTTTTTTTGTCCATTTGCACTGTCGGGATCGGTAATCATAAGATTAAGGAGGATTTAACTTATGAATAAAATTGTTCCGCATTTTTGGTTCGATACGCAGGCTGTTGAAGCAGCCGAATTTTATACCTCACTGTTCGATAATTCCAAAATCACAAACGTCAGCCAAATCCAAAATCCACCACCATATGGAAATGCCGATATTGTCTCGATGACGTTGGCCGGTCAGGATTTCATGGCGATCTCGGCAGGTCCGTATTTCCGCTTCAATCCGTCCATTTCCATCCGGGTCGATTGCGCATCAATGAAGGAAGTCGATTTCCTTTGGGAAAAGCTTTCCGATGGCGGCGCGGTGCTCATGCCGTTGGACGCTTATCCCTTCAGTAAAAGGTATGGTTGGACGGAAGACCGCTACGGCCTGTCCTGGCAGGTCATGCATGTCGGCGAACGGGAGATAGAGCAGAAATTGACGCCGACGCTGATGTTCACGAAAAAACAATGCGGCAAAGCAGAGGAGGCGATCCTTTTCTATGAGGCGGTATTTTCAGATACTTCAATCGATGGAATGGATTACTACGGAGTGGGGGAGGAACCGGATGCACCAGGGACTGTAAGGTTCGCTTCTTTCAAGCTGGAAGACCAAACGTTCGCAGCCATGGACAGCGCTCAGGCCCATGATTTTGAATTCAATGAAGCCGTCTCTTTCATCGTCAATTGTGAAAATCAGGAAGAAATTGATTACTATTGGGAAGCCCTGTCTTATGTTCCGGAAGCGGAAAACTGCGGATGGCTGAAGGATAAATACGGGGTATCGTGGCAAATCGTTCCAACGGACATGAATGAAATGCTGCAGACAGCGGATCCTGAAAAATTGGCACGCGTCACAGAGGCAACTCTGAAAATGAAAAAATTAGACCTTGCGGAACTGAGAAGAGTTTACGAAGCCTAGTCACTGTTTTTTTGCATGGTTGCATGAAAGAAGGATGCAGGATGAATAAGAAGGTTTGGTGGAAAGGGTTCTTCTGGAGTATCAACTTGTTATTTTTGGCGATTTTGTTGGGATTTTCAGGTGTTGCTTCGGCCACTACCATGAATGCGGAAAATCTGGATCATTTGGCTGCAGGTGAGACGATTGAAGGACCGGGTTTCTTTGCGGGTAATGTGGTGAAAGTCGATGGAAATGTGGAGGGGACGACGTTTGTGTCCGGGCAGGATGTCCGGATCAACGGCAACATCAACGGTGATCTTTTTGTGGCTTCCCAAACGATTACCATCAGCGGGACAGTGACCGGCAATATTTATGGAGCTGGGCAAGCACTTACCTTTGATGGGCAGTCGGAAAGCGATGTTTTCTTTGCCGGTCAGAGTATCTCCATCGGACAGGATGCGTCCATTGGCAGGGACTTGTTTGCGGCTGGCGCAACCATCCTGCAGGAAGGGATCATCCAACGCAACCTCTTCGGCGGCGGAGCTGAGATTGTCCTGAGCGGGCAGATCGGCGGGGATGTCAATCTTCAGACGGACAGTCTGAAACTCCAGGACGGTGCGAACATTGCGGGCGACCTCAACTACAAGGGTGAAAACGAAGCTGACATCGGCACTGGCGCAACGATCGCGGGTGACACCGATTGGGAATTTGCTAAAACGACGAACGTGGACAGAGAAGTCGCGGTGAAAGAGACGAGAACTCCGGTAAGGAAATTTTTCTGGTTCCTCTGGAGCTTGGCGAGTGCTTTGCTGATCTGGTTCCTGATTCGAATCTGGCGGCCTAATTTCTGGAACAACACGGCCCGCCCATTGGCTGAGAAGCCATTAAAGACGTTAGGGGTGGGTTTACTCACATTGCTGGTGGTGCCGCCGATGATCATCTTGGCAATGGTCACCGTTATTGGAATACCGGCAGGCTTCATGTTAAGTGCCGTCTACACGTTTTCGCTGTATTTGTCGCGGATCATCGTGGCGGTTTTCATCGGACAGTGGGTGGCGAAGCGCTTCAAATGGCCAGAGCTGCATAAGGGAGTCTGGCTGGTGCTCTTGGGCTTGGCTGTCCTCGGGCTTTTGGGGCTGCCACCGTTTGTCAAATTCCTCAGCTCCTTGCTGACCGTTATGGCGGGCTTAGGTGCTTTAGTGATGGCCCACTACAAGGCTACGCCTGAAGAAACCAGCGTTCAGACCGAACTGGACGTATAAGGAGCCGATCCGAAAGTGTGGAATCAGCAAAGGAATTGCCAATTTTTTTCACCGGTAGCTTGGCCTTTTTGCTATAATGGACCCTGAGGTGAATCTATGAAATTCGTAGTGGCAAGGACATTCAAAAAGAACGGCAGTGCGGCGATCGCAATCGATGCGGTACCATCCATTTTTGGCTATTCGGAAGAATTGGAGCAGCGTTTCGGGCGGAAAATCGAGGTGCTTATCTTGAGTGGGGACTCCGCGGAAGCACTGGAAGAGGCATGGCCGGAATACGCGCCCATCGCGGTGGCGGACAACAAGGAAACATTCGAACGCACGATTGAAGAAAAAGTCAGCCGGAAAAAATAGCATCGGATCGGCGCGGGAGCATATGGAAATGCTGCCGCGCCGATCTTTTTTTGCTCCGATGAAGGCAAGCCTGGCCGGAGCAGGCATCGTTTTTCCGATGCGCATCAGCCCGTCCTTGGCCGTGCGGGAACCCATCTGGTATAATCGAGGCAGAATCAAAAAAACATGCCAAATAACCGCTGTGGCGGCCAAAGCAGCGAGAGGAGAGGGAAGACAGATGACCTTAAAACAATTAAGATATATGCTGGCAGTCGCGCAGTACAAATCGATCAACGAAGCTGCAAAAAAATGCTTCATTTCGCAACCGAGCCTATCGAACGCCATCAAGGACCTTGAGGAAGAAATTGGCTTGGAACTGTTCATCCGGACCGCCAAAGGCATCACGTTGACCGCGGAAGGCAGCGAATTCCTGAAGTATGCGCAGCAGGTGATCGAGCAAGCGGAATTGCTGGAACAGCGCTACCTCGACAAAAAACCGGCCAAGCAGTTGTGTTCCATTTCGACCCAACATTACGCTTTCGCCGTCAGCGCATTCGTGAACATGATCAAAAAGAGCGGAGCGGATGAATACAAGTTCACACTGCGTGAGACGCGGACCCATGAAATCATCGAGGACGTCAAAAGTTTCCAGAGTGAAATCGGCATCCTCTATCTGGATTCGTTCAACCGCAATGCGCTCAAAAAGATCCTGCAGGAGAGCCAGTTGGAGTTTCACCCCCTCTTTGAGGCGGAACCGCACATCTTTGTCAGTGTCCGCAATCCGTTAGCGGCCAAACAGAGCGTTAACTTGGCGGATCTGGAGGATTATCCCTACCTGTCGTTCGAACAGGGCGAGCATAATTCCTTTTATTTTTCGGAAGAGATACTCAGCACCGTCTTCCATAAAAAAAGCATCCTGGTCAGCGACCGCGCGACTTTGTTCAACCTGGTTATCGGTTTGGATGGCTATACCATCTCCACCGGCGTACTTAGTGAAGAGTTGAACGGCACGGATATCGTTTCGGTTCCGTTGGATGTCGAGGACCGGATGGTGATCGGTTGGATCGCCAACAAGAAAGCTGGAATCAGTCGACAGGCGGCCGCCTATATCAAGGAGTTGAAAGCAGTGATCCGGACCTATGGGAATTAATAGGTTCGCTCTTTTCTGGGTATAGCCTTTCACTATAACTGAATATATTTTTTTGGTGTTACTCTATATCTTCATTTCATGGCATACTATTGGAAATAAATGACTTCTTGTGGAAGTCATCAACTGACATGATCAATTGTACACAAAGTAAGTGCGCTTAACCTTTGCCACTTTGAACAAATTGAAGGAGGACATGATTATGAAGATTAGAGATATGATCAGCAAAGGGGAACCAACTGTTTCGTTTGAAATTTTTCCGCCGAAAAGCAGTTATTCCCTTGAAACGGTGTTCGACACATTGGGCGAATTGAAGGACCTGCATCCCGATTTCATTTCCGTGACGTACGGCGCCGGCGGGACAGCCCAAAGCAACACGGTCGAAATCGCATCGCGCATCAAAAAGGATTTCGGCATCGAATCGATCGCCCATTTGACCGGCTGCACCTCGACAAAAGAGGGCATGAAACGGACATTGGCATCAATCAAAGAAAGCGGCATCGAAAATATCCTGGCTTTGCGCGGGGATATCCCGCAAGAAAAATTGGCGGACAAGAATTGGAATCCGGAATACCGTTATGCCTCCGAGCTCATCGACGACATCAAAGCAGCAGGCGATTTTTCGATCGGAGCGGCCTGCTATCCGGAAGGACATGTCGATTCCATCAACAAAGTGGATGACCTGAAAAATCTGAAAAGGAAAATGGACCATGGCGCTGACTTCATGATTACGCAGCTTTTCTATGACAACGATCTTTTCTATCAGTTCAAGGAGAAATTGGATCTTGTCGGCATCGAACAGCCTGTCATCGCAGGGATACTGCCGGTCCTGAACATCAAACAAGTGAAACGGATCCAGGAAATTTCCGGATGCAACCTGCCGCCGAAATTCCTGCGGATACTCGAAAGATACGAACATGATCCGGCATCACTGCAGGAAGCCGGCATCGCCTACGCAGTCGATCAGATCATCGATCTGCTTTCTTCCGGAGTGGATGGCGTCCACATCTACACGATGAACAAGC
This sequence comes from Trichococcus sp., assembly GCF_049589555.1. GTDB lineage: Bacteria > Bacillota > Bacilli > Lactobacillales > Aerococcaceae > Trichococcus. The sequence goes on along the minus strand of NZ_JBAWAZ010000016.1, from coordinate 39,183 downwards.
CAGACGCGACAAGAAGGATCATGGAGAACATCTCCTGCGTCCGCAAGGCGGTCTGCAGAAAAGAGCCGCAAAGATGAAGACGGATCTGAAGCTGGTAGCGAAGTACCTTGGCTTCGGCAACAAACAACCGGACGAACGGACAAGGAACGACATGGAGGCGATCGCCGCCCAATTTGAGCAGTCAGTCAATGGGAAATGGACTTATGGACACTATCTTCTGGACCACTCAGTTGAGGGATTGATCACTCTGAAAGGAACCGCTGTGGTGCTGGAAGGGAAAAGCATCACCCGCATGCTTAAGCGCTGCAAAGAAGTCTATATCATGGTCTGCACGTTAGGCGCACAAGGAGACCTCCTCATTGAGCGAAATAAAATGATGTCGCCTACTATGGGCATGATCGCGGATGCCTGTGCATCTGCATTCGTCGAGACGATCGCGGACAGTTGCCAGCAGGAAATCGAAAGCCTGCTGCCGGCAGGAGCCGCATTGACTTTCCGCTACGCGCCTGGATACGGAGACCTTCCATTGGCCACCAACAAAACGCTGCTCGGGGAATTGCAGTCAGATAAGCGGATCGGGGTCCATCTGACGGATTCGATGCTGATGACGCCAAGAAAATCGATAGTGGCGATATTGGGCGTTCTGGAGGAAGGCATCTCCAAAGGGAAGAATCATCGCTGCGGGAACACAAGCTGCAGCGAGTGCGATCTGAACGACAGCTGCACGGCCAGAAGTTAAGTTAGGGGGGACAAAAAGAATGGATATCAGAAAACAAATTGGGGAAGAGCTGCTTCTCTTCGACGGAGCGATGGGCACGATGCTCCAGAAATACGGGATGAAAGCCGGCCAAAACCCGGAAGCGTTGAACCTGGAGGATCCCGCGCTGCTAAGCCGGATCCATCGGGAATACGTCGAAGCCGGCGCACAATTCATCACGACAAATACATTCGGTGCCAATGCCTACAAACTGCAGGAGACCGGCTACTCCGTTGAGGAAGTAATCACTGCGGCCGTCGAAATCGCCAAAGCTGCAACGGCAGGATCCGGGGCGAAAGTGGCGCTCGATATCGGACCGGTAGGGAAGATGATGAAACCGATCGGATTGCTTGATTTCGATCAGGCTTACGACTATTTCCGCGAACAAGTGACGATCGGGGCTGCGGCTGGAGCGGATCTGATCCTCATCGAAACGATGTCGGATTTGGCGGAAATGCGCGCGGCCGTGTTGGCGGCGAAAGAAAACAGCAACCTGCCGATTTTCGCGACGATGACCTTTACGGAGGACGGCAACACTTTGACCGGGACCGAGCCGGAGATCATGGCGCTCTCTTTGGATGCTTTGGGTGTGGATGCGCTGGGCGTAAACTGCTCATTGGGGCCAAAGGAGCTGATTCCCATCATCAAAAGGATATTGGCATTCACGAACACGCCGGTGATGGTGCAGGCGAATGCCGGCATCCCTGTGACGGAAGCGGGAGTCGCCAAGTATAACGTCATTTCCGCGGATTACCTTGAGGTCGCGAAGGAGCTGGCCGGTTTGGGGGTCTCCGTGATCGGCGGCTGCTGCGGCACGACACCGGAGTACATCCGCGATCTGCAGCAGGCAAAAACATTTTTTGCGAAAAGGGAAATCAATCAATTGAAACGGTACGTCTGTTCCGCGCAGAAAAAAGTTTGCCTGGATGGCCAAATCACCCTCATCGGTGAGCGGATCAACCCGTCAGGCAACAAGGCTTTGAAGGAACAATTCGTGGCAGGCAATCCATTAGCGGCCATCAAAGTCGCTTTTGAGCAGGTCCAAAAAGGTGCGGATGTTTTGGACGTCAACACCTCTTTGCCGATGATCGACGAAACGGACTACATGACAAAAATCATCGATGGGATGAGCGGCTTGGTGGAAGCGCCGCTGCAATTCGATTCGACAAAACCGGAAGTGCTTGAAGCAGCCTTGAGACGCTACAGCGGTGTCGCGATCGTCAATTCGGTCAACGGGAAAGAATCCTCGATGGCCGAAATCTATCCGATCGTCCAGAAATACGGCGCTTTTGTGGTTGCCTTGTGTCTGGATGAAGCGGGCATCCCGGATGATGCTGCCGGCCGGACCAAGGTCGCCCAAAAGCTGATTGACCGAGCAGCAGAGTACGGCATCGGTGCAGAGCGCTTGTTGGTGGATTGCCTTGTGCTCACTGCGGCTGCCCAACAGAAAGCGGTAATGGAGACGTTGAAGGCCCTGCGTTGGGTCAAGGAAAACACGAAAGCATTGACCACTTTGGGACTGAGCAATGTTTCCTATGGACTGCCTTTCCGAGCCTTGATCAACCGAACCTATTTTGCGATGGCCCTGACTTCGGGACTGGATACGGTCATCATCAATCCAGGGGCCGACGGAATCGTCGACACGATGCGCGCCTTCAATGTTTTGTCAGGGCAAGACGAAGGTGCCATCGACTATATCGACTACAACAACAAAAAGGCTGTGGTCAAATCCGATGGTCCCAAGCAGGAAAACGTGGTCCGTTCCTACCGGGAAATGTTGTTGGAAGGCGATGAAGCTGGGATCATGAAGGCAACCAACGCGCTGCTTAAAGACAATACGCCATTGGCTGTCGTGGACGATCACATCGTGCCGGCATTGGATGAAGTCGGCAAACTCTATGAGCAGAAAAATATCTTCCTGCCTCAGCTGATCCGCGCCGCCGAAACGGCCGGCAAAGCTTTCGAGACGATCCGTGCAAAACTTGCTGCAGGCAATGAGAAGCTGGAATCGAAGGGGACCATCGTGATGGCTACCGTAAGAGGGGATATCCACGATATCGGAAAGAATCTGGCGAAAGTTCTGCTTGAAAACTATGGCTACGACGTCATCGACCTGGGCAAAGATGTTCCGATTGAGGAGGTTGTGGCGGTTGCCAAGCAACATCAAGTCAAACTGGTCGGGCTGTCTGCGTTGATGACGACGACCGTCACTGCGATGGAGGATACGATCACAGCCTTGCGCGAGGCTGGTTTGCCTGTGAAGGTCTTCGTCGGAGGCGCCGTACTGACCGAAAAATATGCCAAAGCCATCGGTGCGGACTACTATTGCAAAGATGCCCGAGCCGGCGTCACGGTAGCCGAAGAAGTCTTCAGTACAAACTAAAAAATCCCGGAAGAGACTCCATTCAAAATGGATATCTTCCGGGATTTTTTTTTAGGCTGGATGTCTCGTTTTATTCACGTCATCCGGTTTTTTTCTTAGAAGGAAGGCGCTGATGAAGAGTGCGACCGAATACAGTGCCAACACGACATAGAGAACGTTGTTGAAGGAACCTGTCTTCGCAATGATGAAGGCACTCAATTGGTTCCCGGAAAGTCCGGCAAAAGCCCAGGCCGATAAAGCCAGTCCGTGGATGGTGCTGATGCTGTTCATCCCGAAGCGGTCGGCAAGCAATGGCGGAAGGCTGGAGAAACCGCCGCCGTAGCCGGCGTTGATGACACAAAGCGTAATAATGACTAAAGGAGCGATTGCATTGTTGATGCCGTTCGCCAAAAGCGTAAGCGCCGTAGCAGCGATAGACAGACCGAAAATCCAGATATAAATGGTGTTTCTGTCCTTCAACCTGTCTCCGAAAGATGCAAAGCCAAGCCGCCCACTTGCGTTGAAGAGTGCCGTCAATGAGCTGATCACTCCTACTGCACCGAAGCCGATGAAGTGCAGCAAATCCTTCTCTTGTGAGATGAGCGCCAAGCCGCAAGTGATGTTAATGAAGAACATCAACCAGATGCCGATGAAGGTTTTGTTCTTGAAGATGTCGAGGATGTTTTCACCCTTCTTCATCTTCACGGATACTTCCACCCAATCGGACGGTTTTTTCAACAGCAGATGGCCCATGAACATCATGATGAAATAAACGACAGCCAGGATATAGAACAGTTTGTAGAGACGTGTCGGGTCAACGAGCGTACCGTCCGCATTTGTTGCACCCAAAAGCATCTCGATGATTGGGCTGGCGATGACCTTTGCCAATCCGAATCCGGCAACCGCTATCCCCGTAGCTAAGCCTTTATTGTTTTTGAACCAGAGCATCAGGGTTTTGACCGGCGAGAGATAGCCGATGCCGCAACCGATGCCCATCAGGACACCATAAGTCAGAAAGATGCCGATCAAGGATTTCTGCTGGATGAAGAATCCGGTACCGGCCATCCCGGTGGCGAAGCAAACCGCCGCAATCAGGGAAGACTTGTGGATATCTTTTTCCACGGCTCTGCCCGCGAAGGCAGCCGACATGCCAAGGAAGAAGATAGCGATGCTGAAAGCCCATTCGACATCTCCTTTCGGCCTGCCGATATATTCGGCGATGCCCCCCTTCAGCAAAGACCAGCAGTAGACTGTCCCGATGCTGCAATGGATCAGCAGTGCCGGTACAGCGGCACGCATCCATTTATTTTCGATGTTATTCATTATGAAGCCCCCCTTAGGTAATGATAGTATGGATTGCGTGAATATTTAATCATGCTATCGTCATCTTAACCCTGATTTACCGGAAATGCAATCGCTTTCTAGGACGACGGGAGAGGGCAGTTTGTCCAATCCGGACAATATTTTTCCCTGGGAGGCTGTGCAGACGGAATTTTCTGGAAAAATCGGAGATTTGTCGGTAATATGAACTATGGACAGTGAAGGAGGAATCAGTGGATGCAAGTTGAGATTAGGAAAGCGGAGCTGCAGGATTTGGACGCACTGAAAATAATAGAGGACACTTGTTTCCCGGAAGCCGAGGCGGCTACGCTTGAATCACTCAGCGAGCGGCTACAACTGTTTCCTGAAAGCTTCCTTGTTGCCGAACTCGAGGGCGAACTGGTGGGGTTCGTGAACGGCGCCGTCATCGATGAACCGATCATCCGCGATGCCCATTACCATGATGCTGCGCTACATAATCCGGATGGCGCTTATCAAAGCGTGTTCGGTCTGGACGTGAGTCCGGCTTTCAGAAGGCAAGGAATTGCGGGAAAATTGCTGACGGCACTGATCGATGCGGCCAGGCAAGCGGGCAGAAAAGGCTTGACGCTTTGCTGTAAAGAGGAAAAGATCCCTTATTACGAGAAATTTGGGTTGGTGAACAGTGGCAAATCGAGCTCCACGCATGGGAATGCCGTTTGGTATGACATGATTTTGCATTTTGAAGAAGAAAGGGTAGAGCAAATGAATCCGAAAATCATATTGGCGAGTCAATCGCCAAGACGCAGCGAATTGCTGTCATTATGCATAAAGGACTTTGCGGTCCAGGCTGCGGATATCGACGAAAAAGCGATAGAAGAACGCGTTCTCTCCGAAGCAGGGCAGGAAACGTTTCTGGACACTGCCACGAAACTGGTGGAAACGTTGGCGCGGGAAAAAGCGACGGTCATCCATCGTGAGGACAGAGAAGCGATGGTCATCGGTTCGGACACTGTGGTCGGGTTGGACGAAAAGATCCTCGGCAAACCGGTTGATGAGGCCGATGCCTATGCGATGCTGCGCGCCATGGCAGGAAAGACCCATTCGGTCCTGACCGGCGTCAGCATTTTATGGGGCGAAAAGGAAGAGACCTTTGCTTCTGAGACGAAAGTCAGCTTCTTTGAGTGGGATGATCGGATGGCGAAGGAAGTGAAGGCATACGTGGCATCGGGCAAGCCGATGGACAAAGCCGGAGCATACGGCATCCAGGAGGAAGCGGCGCTCTGGGTTTCCGGTATAGAAGGCGACTATAACACGATCGTCGGGTTTCCGATCGCCTTGGTCGATAAAGCCATCCATCGCTTGCTGACGGGGGCGGAATCAGAGGAATAACGTTATCGATCGTTTTCTCCGGTGAGGCGCCCGTTGGCTGGAGGAAAGATACAGAATGAGGGCTTCAACTTCGGGGAAGGAGCGCTGGCCGGAGAAACTACACAGAATGAGCGCGCCAACTCCGGGGAAAGCCCCATTCACCGGAGCTACAACAAAAAAATGAATACCGAAAAAAACCGGCGAAGCCTCGCAAAGGCATTCGTCGGTTTTTTAGCATTTATTCATGTATTTAGGACTTGGAATCGGAAAGCTGGATTTGGCGGATCACGCGTGCCGGATTCCCAGCAATCACGACATTGTCCGGGAAGGATTTGGTCACGACGCTGCCCATCCCGACGACGACGTTGTCCCCCAGCGTGACGCCCGGACCGATTACGGAAGAGCCGCCGATCCAGACATTGTCCCCGATCGTGATCGGTTTCCCGTACTCCCAGCCGCTGTTCCGTTCGACCGGATCAATCGGATGGGTAGCCGTATAGAAGCTGACGTTCGGCGCGATCATCACGTTGTCTCCGAATGTGACCGGGCAGGTGTCCAGTATCGTACAATTGAAGTTCGCATAGAAATTCTCGCCGACAAAAATATTAAAGCCGTAATCCAGCGAAAATGTCGGTTCGATATAGATATTTTCCCCAGTTTTTCCGAACCAGTTTTTCAACAGCTCACTGCGCTTGTGGGCATCCGTTTCGTTGTTGAAAAGGTACATCTTTTCCCGAGAACTGTGCCGCATCGAGGAAAGCTCCGGATTGCTGGAAAAATAAAGTTCACCGGCAATCATTTTTTCAATTTCTGATTTCATTATATAATCTCCTTACGTATAGGGTAGTAAATTTTTTGGTTATCTTTACTAATTATATCGAAACATTTACTAATTTGATATACGAAATGAATCAGGAGCTATTTTATTTTTGCGTTTACAAAATTTTTTTGGTTGGATCAAGGCATGTTGGACTTTTCGGAAATCGTCCTGTTAAATTTTGGATTGTAAAGCATAAATGCAGTAAGATATGTGTAAGCGATAACATTTACGAAGTGGATGATTGGGGTTGGTGAAATGAAAGAAGCTATGTTGTACGAAAAGTTACAGGACGGCAGGGTCAGGTGCGGCGTCTGCCCGCATCATTGCATCATCGCGGAAGGCAAGAGGGGAATCTGCGCCGTCAGGGAGAATCGGGAGGGGACTCTGTATGCATTGAATTATGGGAAAGCAATCGCGGTTGCGATCGACCCCATCGAGAAGAAGCCGCTCAATCATTTCCTTCCCGGCACTACAGCCTATTCCTTTGCTACAATCGGCTGCAACCTGCGTTGTCTTTGGTGCCAGAACTGGGCGATTTCGCAGGCCTCCAAACCGAATCGTCCGATTTATGGGGAGGACATCAGCCCGGAAGAGCATGTGCGGCGGGCTTTGGCTGCCGGTTGTCCTTCCATCGCCTACACTTACACGGAACCGATCATCTTTGTCGAATACGCACTCGACACAATGAAGCTGGCCCGTGAAGCAGGGCTGAAGAATATCTGGAAGACAGCCGGCTATGCGACGAAAGAGACGCTGGATGCAATCATTCCATATCTGGATGCCGTCAATGTCGATCTGAAGGGCACCGATGACGAAGTGTACAAAGAATATTGCGGCGGCACAGCGCAACCGGTGCTGGATACGATCATCAGATTTCATGAATCAGGCGTGCATCTCGAAATCGCCACGCTCATCGTCCCTGGGGTGAATGACCGCATCGACCAACTCGAACGGATGGCGCGTTTCATCGCCGAGGAGGTCGGCAAAGAAGTGCCGTGGCATGTCAACCGCTTCTTCCCGGGCTGGAAAATGATGGACACAGCCATCACGCCGATGGAGACTCTGGAAACAGCCGCAGCGCTTGGGAAAAAATTCGGATTGCTGCACGTGCACATCGGCAACGTCTGAAAAGGAGGGATCCCTTATGTTGGTTTTTGGCGTCATCAGTCCGCATCCGCCGCTCATCATTCCGGAAATAGGCGGGACGGACATCGAAAGGGTAAAACGCACAGTGGCGGCTTTGGAGATGGCAGCCGAAAGACTCGCCGCCGCAATGCCGGACCGTCTGCTCATCATATCGCCGCATGAAGGCCACGGTTTTGAAGTGCCCATGCATTATCTCGACAGACAACTGCCGCCCAACCTGGAAACGGAAAAGATTTTGGTGACGGTGCCTTCCTACGAGCACTACTACGAATGGGGAAAGCGCTATGGGGAAGCTTGCGACCAATCAAATCTGCGCACTGCGATCATCGCCTCTGCCGATCTGTCGCACGTGCTGAAGCCAGAGGGGCCTTACGGCTACCATTCGGCGGGACCTTTGCTTGATAAATTAGTGATCAAAGCCATTAAGGAAAAGGATGCCGGGCAGCTGTTGCGGTTGGATGCCGGGTTCCTTGAAAGGGCGGCGGAGTGCGGACTGCGCTCCATCCTGTTCCTGATGGGAGCGTTTGAAGGCAGGGAATACGAAGCGGAAGTGCTCTCCTACGAAGGTCCTTTCGGGGTGGGGTACCTTGTCGCCACTTTTACGCCTTTGGAGTCCGAAGAGCAAATATAGCTCACGCGAAGTTGATAAGGCGGACTATGGAAAGTTGTATAAATAATTTTGTTAATTAAGAAGAGGCGAGTTCTATGAAAAAAACATTTTTCACCTCAGAATCGGTCATGGAGGGGCATCCGGATAAACTATGCGATCAGATAGCCGACGGAATCCTGGATGCCATTCTGGAGCAGGATCCGTTCGCGCGGGTGGCTTGCGACGTTTCCGCCAGCACCGGTTTGATCACGGTTTTCGGCCAGATTACAACTGTCAGCACGGTGGACATTCCGGTTATAGTCCGGACAATCATCCAGGAAGTCGGCTATACGGACAGCGGCTTTGGCATCGACGGGAAGTCCTGCTCCGTCCTGATCGGGTTGGACAGGCAATCGGCGGATATCGCTGCAGGGGTCGGCTCCTCATTGGAAAAGCGGCTCGGTTCAAATGACGAAACGGATCGGTTGGGAGCCGGCGATCAGGGGCTGATGTTCGGCTATGCCTGCAAGGAAACGCCGGAGTTGATGCCGCTGCCGATCACGTTGGCGCATAAGATGGCCGAGAAGGTTGCGGAGCTGCGGAAATCAGGGGGGCTGCCTTATCTGAGGCCGGATGGGAAAACGCAGGTGACCGTGGAGTATGCGGGCGACCGGGTCAAAAGGGTCGAAGCGGTCGTCATCGCCTGTCAGCATGACGAATCGGTCGATCAGGAACGGATCAGAGAGGACATGCTTCGAATGGTGATTCCGGCCGTTATTCCGGCGGAGCTGTTGGATGATCAGACGAAATATTTCGTCAATGCCACCGGCCGTTTCGTCATCGGCGGCCCTGCCGGCGATTCGGGATGGACCGGCAAAAAAATCATCGTCGATACTTATGGCGGTTATGCACGGCACGGAGGAGGCTCCTTTTCCGGTAAAGACCCGACAAAAGTCGACCGCTCCGCCGCCTATGCAGCCCGTTATGTGGCGAAGAACGTTGTGGCAGCAGGATTGGCAGACAGTTGCGAAATCCAGCTGGCCTATGTCATCGGGGTGGCCAGGCCCGTTTCCGTCCGAGTCGAAACCTTCGGGACGGCCAGCATCGCCGAAGAACAGATCGAAGAATTGATCAAGAAACACTTCGACCTGCGTCCAGCTGCAATCATCCGCAATTTCGATCTGCGGAAGCCAATCTACAGAAATCTTGCTTGTTATGGTCATTTCGGCAGGCCCGAATTGGACCTTCCCTGGGAGCGGATCGATAAGGCTGCCGTGCTGGAAAAAGAGGCGCTGGATTTGAAAAGAATGCCGAAACATCAGACTGGGGATGAATTTCATGGATAGAAAGCAGCTTCGGCAGGAAAGGAGCAATTTGCTAAAGTTGGTCCTGATCCGTCTCTTTTCAGGGGTGCTTGTGATCGGAGGCATCCTGTTCGCTTTGGCGGGCACCTTCCGGTATTGGCAGGCTTGGCTTTTTCTTGCGGCATTGATGATTCCGTTAGTCATGACGCTCGTCTTTTTGTTGCGGAAGGACCCTGAGTTGCTGGAAAAACGGATGAACCTGAAGGAACCGCGCAAAGAGCAACGCAAAATCGTCCAAATTTCAGGGTTGTTCATGCTCTTGGGCTTTTTCCTGCCTGGATTGGACTACCGCTACCAGTGGTCCGATGTCCCGATTTGGGTGATTGTTGTCAGCGTCATTGTGTTCGAATGCTCCTATGCGATGGTGGTCGCCGTATTCGCCCAAAACAGCTATGCCTCCCGCGTCGTCGAAATCCAGGAAGGGCAGCAGTTGATCGATACCGGTCTCTATGCGATCATCCGCCACCCAATGTATTCGGCTTCCATCATCCTGTACCTTTCGATTCCGCTGATGCTCGGGTCCTACTATGCCGTGATTCCGATGGCGTTGAGTTGCCTCGAACTGATTGCGCGGATCAAGGACGAGGAGGAGATGCTGAAGGCAGGGCTGGCGGGCTACACAGCCTATTCCCAGCGAGTCAAGTACCGCTTGATTCCCTACATTTGGTGAGTTTGCGAGTCTGGTACGTTCATTCATACAACAAAAAAACAGCCCGCTGACTGGTTCGGATTTTTCCGAATAGTCAGCGGGTTGTTTTGGATTATTGGGTGATTAGATGGCTAGCTTCACGGGTTAGCCCTTCGGAAATTAGATAAATCGTACCTATTGCGCTCTACGATGCTCAGTCGGCACGATTTCCTAAATTTCTTTCAGGGCTGAGCGAACCCGTTCCGCTTTTCTTATTTATTCAAATATTCTGTCAGTCCGGCATTGCGGAGTTTGCACGATGGGCATTCGCCGCAACCGCCGGGAACGCCCATATAACAAGTATGGGTATGTTCCTCGATGTAGGCGAGACAGCCCAGCTGATCAGCCAGCTCCCATGTCTGCGCTTTGGTCAGGTACATCAACGGCGTTTCGACGTTGAAATTGTAATCCATGGCCAGGTTCAGGGTCACGTTCATCGATTTGACGAACACATCCCGGCAGTCCGGATAACCGCTGAAGTCCGTTTCGCACACGCCTAGGATAATTATGCGGATGCCTTTGGACTTGGCAAAGATGCCGGCCAGCAACAGGAACAGAGCATTCCGTCCATCGACAAAGGTGTTCGGGTAGTCTTCGGCATCGGCTTCCTTGATGGTCTGCGACTCGTCCATCAATGCGTTCGTCGTGACTTTGCCCATGACGCTCGCGTCCAGGATGTGGTGCTCGACCCCCAAATCTTTGGCGATCCAGGCCGCCCGTTCCAGTTCGATGCCATGGCGCTGGCCATAGCTGAATGAAAGTGCCACTGTGTTTGCCGCGCCGTACTTTTGGATGGCTTGGATCAGGCAAGTTGTGGAATCCTGCCCGCCTGAAAAGATGACCAAGGCTTGTTTTTGCGTTGTCCCATTCACATTTTCCATCTAGCGGTTATCGACTTTCTCAGGATAAAGATCGTGCTGCGCCAATCGTTGCCAAGCCACGTCTGCCCATCTTGTGTCGGGTTTGCCGTAGTTGCAGTAAGGATCGATCGAGATGCCGCCTCTCGGTGTGAATTTGCCCCACACCTCTATGTATTTCGGCGCCATCAATGCAATCAGATCCTTCATGATGATGTTCATGCAATCCTCGTGGAAGTCGCCGTGGTTGCGGAAACTGAAAAGGTAAAGCTTCAACGATTTGCTTTCGACCATGATCTCTCCCGGGACGTAGGAAATGTAGATGGTCGCAAAATCGGGCTGTCCCGTCATCGGGCACAAGCTTGTGAATTCGGGGCAGTTGAATTTCACGAAGTAATCATTGTCAGGATGCTTGTTCGGAAAAGTCTCGAGGACTTTCGGATCGTAGTCCTGCGGATATTTAGTCTGTTGGTTGCCTAATTGGGTGATGCCGTTCAGATCGGCTTCATTTCTGCCTGCTGTCATTGTTTTTCCTCCTTGCGCTTAGGGTTTTAATAATGCACTTTTGTAGAATCGTTTTTCCAGTGCCTGCACCAAAAAGTAGCCGACGAATGCCGGTACCGATTGGCCGATGCAGAGGCTGACGACAAGCGGCAGGAACGGGATGGCCAACAGTTGCGACAGGTAGATAGGCACAACGATTCCAGGGATGAAGATGATCGGCAAAATCAGACACCACTTCGGCAGGTTGTATTTGCGGACAGCGTAAACGAGCGAAGCCGTGATGATACCGACGAGGGTTCCTCCAAGCATGTCAATGATCCCAAGTCCGCCGAAGAACAGGTTCGACATAAGATTGGCGAGACCAGCCGGGATGATCAGAAACGGGTTAAAATAAGCTAGGGCGTAAAGAGTTGTGGCGATGCGGATTTGATATTGTCCAAAAGCGAAAGATTGTGTCAGAGCCATGATGACGATGTACATAGCGATATACATTGCTGAGAAAGTCAATTTTTGTGTTTTTGTGAATGATTTTTGCATCGGTCCACCGTTGCCATAAATCTAACTAAATCTAGTTTATGTTTGCTTCCCTGTTCTTCGTGCCCGATTTGGTCCTGACGGACTACTTTCGTTTGATGCAGCACTCCGAGGGCGTAAATTCCGATGCAACGAATCGTACATATCCGAGTTACCGTTAGACTGCTTGGTAATCCCTCAGATTGTAGCTTGCGTTCAGATCCCTATCGCAATGGTGGCCGCAGGCGCAGTGGTAGACTCGGTCGCTACGTTTCAGGTCCTTTTTGAGCGTTCCGCAGTTGTTGCACAACTTGGAGCTCGGAAACCACTGGTCTGCTTCCACAAATTCAATGCCATTTAGTTCGCATTTGTATTGCAGGCATTGTTTGAAGAAATAGAGTTTCTGATTTGCGACCGCCTTAGCCAAAGGCTTGTCTTTCATCATGCCGCGGATGTTCAACGTTTCCATCACAATGCGGGAGGGTTTGGATTTCACGATCTCCGCCGTTGCTTGATGGACATGATTGGTTCTGATGTTGGCTAAGCGTCGGTGCTGCTTTCGGATTTCACCTTCTAGATTTAGGAGATGTTTAGATTTAGGCGTTCCTTTTTTGTATTTTTTGCTTGCACGCCGCTGCAATCTCTTGAGGCGTTTCTCCGCTTTCCTCACGGAGGCTGTCTTGTTGATGTTGTTGTAAAAAACGCCATCGGAGGTGACAGCTAACTCCTTGATGCCGATATCCACGCCGACATTTCGACCATCCAATTCAACTTTTACCGGATTCACCTCGATGCCAACCGTCAGATACCAGTATTTGCCGTCGAACTTGATGCGCGGGTTGTAGTATTTGCAGTCCACGGGCAACAGTTCGTTGGTTTTCACCCAACCGATTTTTTCCAACAGAACGCGGTTGCCTTTCACTCTCAGCTTGACGCAGTCATTGTAGAAACTCGGCGTGGAGCGGCGTTTGGTCTTGAAACGGGGATGCTGAGCTTGCCCCTTGAAGAAGGCTTTGTAGGCTTTACAGGCATCCTTGACCGCTTGTTTGACGACATTATTGGAAACGTTGTTCAACCAGGCGTATTTTTTGCGCTTCTTCATCTTGGTGATGTGCCTACGCAAGTCATTATCGCTGATGAACGTCCCACCGAAGCGATGGTTCATTTCCTGCATCCGGATCGTGTAGTTGTACGCCCAGCGGGCAACGCCGGCTGCTTGGTAGAGTTTGGAAGTTTCGTCTGTCAAAATCAAACGGACCTTCTTAGTCAGCATCATCTCGCATCATCCCTTTCTATACGCAAAGTATAGAGGAAATGGAATCAAAAATAAAAGAATTGAATGCATTTGAGGAGATTTTTATTGACTGTTTAAAAGCCTCATAATACTTTATTCAACGCCTTACAGGAATATGCACAAAAAAAGACGCACGGATGCCGAGAAGGTTGTCTCTAAGGAGAGAACAAGCCAACTCAAAAAACATTCCTGCGTTTTGATTGCATGATTCTATTACCCTAGTTTTATTTTACGACAGGATGGTTACGAACTGTCCCGAACAGTTTAACAAAGAATGGTGTTCTTGCCAAGAGTGGTTTTCGAAGTTTAGCGAGCCAAGTTTGTATAAGGGAATTTATTTGATTATAATGAAGATAAAGATAACGCTATTACAGTCGCATATGAGGGCAGTAGGTTCAATCAGCAGGAAGGATGAATAAAATGGACTACATCAAAAGCCACATCAAGAAAAGCATTTTTATCGAAGCACCGCTGGGAAAAGTATGGCAATACGCCGCCAATGTGGGGAATTGGGAAGACATTCATGAGGGCCTGAAAATCGTCAAGCAGATCAGTGGGGACGGCGGCATGTCCAGTGTCTACAAAGCAGAATACGACATGTTCGGGAAAATGGTGCCGGTGAACATCGAAGTGCAGCAGGCGGAGCTGTTCCCTGAGGAGTTCGTCATGCGCGCAGCCATCCGGGTGGACACTGTCGATCCGGCCGAAGATTCTTTCGTGCGGCAAAATTACACGGCCAAAGCGGAGGAAGGCGGAACGACCTTGAATTTGGAAAGCATCCAGAATATTCCTTATGTCGATAAGAACAAAATATTCGACAAAGAAGCTTACCAGGAAAAACGGGATGAAATGGCGCAGCAAGCAATCGAGCGGATCAGGCTGTTCTGCGAAGAGTGAATTGGTGCAAACGGTGATGGTGGAACTGGAAGCGGAACCCTTTACGGGATTCAGTTCCAGTTCCGTTTTTAATTCCATCCCGCACACTCGTTTTCACAAAAACGCGGATTTATTACGTTTTTCCTGTTATACTGAGACGACAAATCAAAAGTGAAAGTAGGACAAGATGAATTATACAACATTTGAAGACTTCGCAATCAGCGAAGAAATCGTTACGGCACTAAAGGCATTGCGTTATTTCAAACCGACGCAAGTACAACAGGAGGTCATCCCGATGACCTTAAAGGGCAAAGATATCATTGTCGAATCGCAGACTGGCAGCGGCAAGACCGTCAGTTTTGGCGTACCGTTGTGCGAAAGTGTAAACTGGGAGGAAAACCGTCCACAGGCGCTGATTTTGGTTCCGACAAGGGAGCTGGCCTTGCAGGTGAAAGAGGACATCACCAACATCGGACGGCTGAAGCGGATCAAGGCCACTGCTGTCTTCGGCAAGACTTCCTTCGATACGCAAAAATCGGAATTGAGACAGAAAAGCCATATCGTAGTCGGCACTCCGGGCAGGGTATTGGATCATCTGCAAAAAGGGACAATGAAATTTGACAAGATACGCTACCTGGTCCTTGATGAAGCGGATGAGATGCTGAATATGGGCTTCATTGAGCAAGTGGAAGCCATCATCGATTTCCTTCCGAAACAAAGACAAACGCTGCTGTTCTCCGCGACCATGCCGAATGAAGTGGTGCGTTTGGCCAGTTTCTATATGAAGCACGACCGCGTATCGGTGAAAATGGAAAGCGACGAGGCATCCAAGCCGAAGATTCTGCAATCCTTCATCCGTGTCCAAGAGTCGGGCAAACCCAAGCAACTATTGGATCTGCTGACCGTTGAGAATCCGGACAGCTGCATCATTTTCTGCAATACGCAGGAAGCCGTAAACGGACTGTACACATTCTTGAGCAAAGCCGGTTTGCCGATCGATAAGATGCACGGCGGGATGGTGCAGGATGACCGCACAGCCGTCATGGAAGATTTCCGCAAAGGCAGGCTGCGTTATTTGGTGGCTACTGATGTGGCTGCGCGCGGGATTGATGTCGATAACGTGACGCATGTCGTCAATTATGATGTCCCTGAGGAGAAAGAGAGCTTCATCCACCGTACCGGCAGGACCGGCCGCGCCGGTAAAACAGGGATAGCCTTGACCTTGGTTACGCCTAATGAGGAAAGAAGCTGGCAGGCAGTGAAAGACTTCGCTCAGCAGGAAATCACCGAAATCAATCCGCCGAGCGCCCGCTTCGTGCAGCATCATAAAGCGACTTTCGAAAAGAAACTGCAGGAACGCCCCGTCATCAAACAGGCACGCAACCGGGAATTGAACAAGGACATCACCAAAGTCTATTTCAACGGCGGCAAGAAGAAAAAACTGCGCGCCATCGATTTCGTCGGCACACTGACCAATATTCCCGGCATCGATGCGGATGACATCGGCATCATCACGATCCAGGAAAACGTGACATACATCGAAATCCTGAACGGCAAAGGCCCCTTTGTGATTTCTGAGATGCAGAACCGCACCGTCAAAGGCAAAGCGTTGAAAGTACACAAAGCAAAGAAATAGCTGAAATAAAATTAAATGATTGATTGCGACGACCCGCATGTCTCCGTTAAACGAGGAGCTTGTCGGGTCGTTTTGATGCGCTTGCCTCAAGATTTCGGGTGGCATTCCTGCCCGACAGGGGCTATACTAAGAACCAGAAAGTGGTGAACCAATTGAAACCAGTCGCAACATATGAAGAAATAGAACAGCAACGCGAAGACAAATCGATTCTGTATGTGGATGTCAGGAGTCCTTCCGAATTTGCGAAGTCAACCATACCTGGTGCCGTAAACGTGCCCGTCCTGAATGATGAGGATAGGAAAACAGTGGGGACGCTTTACGTTGCCGGCAAGATCGATGACGCTAAAAGCCATGGCATCCAAGCCATTTCCCCAAGATTACCTGAGATGTTCAGCCTCTTCCAGGAGTATACAAAAGCCTATGACCAAGTCGTCATCTTCTGCAGCAGGGGGGGATTCCGCAGCAATTCAATTTTTTCCTTGCTCAAATCCTTGGGAATGACTGTTTACCGGATGGAAGGCGGCTACAAAAACTACCGCAGCACGATCAACAGCCTGATCCCAGTGTTGTTCGAAAAGGTCCAATTTGTGACTCTCTACGGCAATACCGGGACCGGGAAAACAGCCATCCTGGAGGAACTGAAAAACCGAGGAGCCAATGTGCTTGATTTGGAGGCTTGCGCCAACAACAGAGGATCCGTTTTCGGAGGCGTCGGCCTTAAGAAGAAGCAGCCGCACAACCAAAAAATGTTCGAAAGTCTGTTGGTCGAAAGTGCCGCTGGCTGGAAGGAACCGCTGATCGTCTTTACCGAAGGCGAAAGCAAGCGGATCGGACAGGCCGTATTGCCGCCTTCCTTGGTTGATGCGATGAATAGAGGCCTTAACCTGAACATCGAAGCCTCATTGGATTACCGGATCGGACAGATCAAAAAGGATTATCTCCACAGCAATGAATCGGAGCTGATCGCAGCGCTCGAACGCTTGAAACCTTATTTGAACGAAGCGCGTGTCGAGGGTTATAAGGAGCAGGTACGCCAGAACGATTTCGATGCGGTCATCGAAGATCTGTTGGTGAAATACTACGATCCCCGCTACAATTTCAACAAAAAGGAATTCGCAGCCATCTTCCGGAACGAAGATGCCGCAGCAACGGCCGAAACCATTCTGGAATGGATGAAGCACAGCAACGATTGATCAGATAGAAAATAAAACAGAGCAGCTGCCCTTGGTCGGGGTGGCTGCTCTGTTTTGTTGGGTATTTTGCGAGAAGGCACTCGTCAAATTTAGCCGCTCGTGCCCTGGTTGTCCGATTCTTCCGGGTTATCGGACAACGCGTAGAGCATTCGCAGTCTGGTTGTCCGATTTCCCCCGGTTATCGGACAACTTTTCATTTCTATCCTTCTTCCGCCAAGCTCCTCAGCGCTTTGGCTGCATAGTCGATTTCCGCCATCGTATTGAAGCTGGAGAAGCTGAAACGGACCATGCCGTTTTTTTCAGTTCCAAAAGCTCGATGGATGAGCGGTGCACAATGGGCGCCGGGGCGCACAGCGATTGCGTAATCCATGAAGAGCGCATCGCTGAGGTCGCCGGAGGACCAGCCCTCCAGATTCAGCGAAACGACCGGCGCACGCTCGACGTTTTCAGCGAAGCTGCCATAGAGGGTGATTCCCGGGATGTCCTTGATCTGGTCATGGAAGCGGGAAGTCAGTTCCTGCAAGTGCCTAGTGATCGCTGCCAGCCCTTTCTGGCTGATGTAATCCAAACCGGCGGAAAGGCCCGCCAAGCCATGGACATTCTGGGTGCCCGGCTCGAACAAAGTCGGCATCTCTGTCGGGTATTGCTTGTCGAAAGAATGGAAGCCGCTGCCGCCGGTGAACACCGGCACGAAAGCCAAGGGTCTGTCGCCGAGGCAGATGCCACCCGTTCCTTGCGGGCCGTAGAGTCCTTTATGGCCGGTGAAGCAGAGGATATCGATGTGCTGCTTCACCATGTCAATGGCGAGGACGCCTGCGCTCTGGGAGGCGTCGACAATCAAAATAAGATTGTGCTCCCGGCAAAAAGCGCCGATCCGTTCTAAATCTACGGTATTGCCGGTGACATTCGAAGCATGGTTGACTACGACTGCACGGGTATCTACTCGCAACAAGCGCTCGAAATCAGAATAAAGGAGCGTCCCAAATGCATCGACTCCTACAAAGGATAGGGCAGTGCCCTGTTCTTCAAGTTGGTAAAGCGGACGCAGGACGGCGTTGTGTTCTGTCACAGTGGTGATGATGTGGTCCGCCGGCTTCAGCAAGCCCTTCAGGACCATGTTCAGCGATGCGGTGGCGTTGGCTGTAAAAGCGACGTTTGCCGCATCCGGCACACCGAATAGGGCTGCCGTTTTTTGGCGCAGCGTTTCCGTCAAACGTAAAGCATTCAGGGAAACGGTATGGCTGCCGCGTGCCGGGTTGCCCAGCTGACCGTCGGCGATGGCGTGGTAGACAGCTTCAGCCACCGCAGCCGGCTTCTTCAGCGTGGTTGCGCTGTTGTCGAAATAATAGAGTTCAGTCATGCCAAACCTCCACGGATTTTTTTCGGTTCTCAAAACGCACCTCGTAGCAGCCATCATTGGAAATGGAACGCTCCGACAACAATGCTCGGACAGCGTTCAGTTCGTCGAGATGCGTCTGCAGCACCAATCCGCATCCGGCCGAAATCTGTTCCGGCATGGGAATCAGCCGGCATTCCTGACCGGCATCCCGGACAACGGCTTCTGCGGCTGCCGCGGCCTGGGACGTCGGAAACGCGACGATGCCGTAGTGTTTGCGGTCGATCATGGCGATACGGTCTTGGCGGTGCGCAGGATTTCAACGATGCGGTACATGTTCGTGTAAGCACCTACCGCCAATTTGTCCTTCACGCCGTAAAATTCCCCGCAGATGCCGCAAGTCAGCACCTCGACGCCGTCTTCCTCCAGCGCTTTGAGGTCGTCCAACACGGACGAACCTTCCGTTGTCAGCAGCGCGCCGGCATTGTAGCAGAGCACTTTGTCGGGCAGGACTTCCTGCTCCGTCAGGGAGAAGAGGAAGCTTTTCATCAGCGTTCGGCCCAATTCCTCGCTGCCGTTGCCGATGAAGTCGCTGTTCAATACGACGACATAACTTGCTCCGGATGATGCGACTGTGTCGGCGGCTTGATCCGGAAGCGCAGGGTATTCAGCGGCATCTGGTTCATTGCCGGCGTTCGGATCGGAAAGCTGGACTTCATAAAGGGAATCATTGATTTTTTCGACTTGGACGGACAGTTTTAGCTGCTCCGCCATCTTGGCAAGGTTCTGCGTCGCAATCTCATTGTCCACGCTGATGAGTATGGCCTCCCCGTTGCTCTCCTTCAAAGCCCGTTTGGTCAGAATGACCGGCATCGGACAAGCTTGTCCGACGGCATCTATTTTTTTCATGCCTTTTTCCTCCTGGTTAAATCATATTTTTGTCATGCTTTTCTCAATGGACGACCGTGATCTTCTTGGTGTCCTTTTCGGTCACTTCGCCGATGATGCCGCAGGGCAAGCCCAATGCTTCGATTTCGGCAAGCAGAGCGGCCGCTTCTTCGACAGGGACGCTCACCAGCAGGCCGCCGGATGTCTGGGGATCGAAAAGGATTTCCTCCAAGGCATAGTCATCAATCTGGAAGTCCACATCGGCTTCCAAGTGATTGCGGTTGCGTTGTCCGCCGGCTGTGATCAGGAATTCCTGGGCTCCCTGATAGGCTCCGCTCAGGCAAGGCACACTGTCGGCGTAGACTGTTGCGGAACAGCGGTCGCTGACCATTTCCGACAGATGCCCCAACAGGCCGAAGCCGGTGATATCGGTGCAACTGTGGACTGTGTACTTTTTCAGGACTTCCGCTGCATAACGATTCAACGTCGTCATCGAGACGATCGCCTGGTCGAAGGCTTCCTGCGCCATTTCCCCGGCGCTGTAGGCCGTCGTGATGATGCCTGTTCCCAATGGCTTCGTCAGCAGCAGGACATCGCCTGGAACGCAGGTATCATTCCGGTAGATCCGATCGGGATGGACTCTGCCCAATACCGAGAGACCGTATTTGGGCTGGGGGTCGTGGATCGAATGCCCACCGACCAAAACGCCGCCTGCCTCCTGGACCTTCTTGAAGCCGCCAGCCAAAATTTTCCCGAGTGTATCGGTGCTTTTTGTTTCGGGCCAGCAGACGATGTTCATGGCCGTCAACACTTCGCCGCCCATCGCAAATACATCGCTCAAGGCGTTGGCAGCAGCGATTTCCCCGAAAAGCGTGGCATCCGCAACCATCGCGGGAAAGAAGTCCAACGTCTGGATCATGGCCGTCTCGGCGTCTATCCGGAATACCGCCGCATCATCGGACGAGTCGAAACCGACCAAAAAATTCGGGTTCTCCTGTTTCGGAAACTGGCTGAGCAGGTCGCCCAGCACGCCGGGTCCGATCTTCGCATTGCACCCACCGCAGATAAATAGTTCATTTGATAATTCCTGTTCCATATTTCTCACTCCTGTAGGTCTTGTCGTGTTCACCTTCCAATTATATACCACCAGTCAAAGCATAAGGCGGATAATCTGCATATTTTATAAGTGGAGTGTCTGATCGGACAGAACCGCAATATTTTTTGTGCGGGAAAAATAGGCCGCGGATGTGATATGATGAGGAGGTCATTTCTGACGGTTTGCCATTGCTTCCTTGAGTGAAGGCAAGCCCGTTCAGGAATATTCGGTTAACGGGAAAAGATAAACAATTAAGGATGGATGCAAGTGGATAAAGAATTGCTGTACGCGACGCTAAAAAAATATTTCGGATATGACAGCTTCCGGGAAGGCCAAGAGGAACTGATCACGAACACCCTGCAAGGGAAAGACGTGCTCGGAATCATGCCGACGAGTGGAGGGAAATCGCTCTGCTACCAACTGCCGGCGTTGCTGCTGGATGGCATGACGATCGTCGTTTCCCCGCTCGTGTCCTTGATGAAGGATCAGGTGGATAGCCTGCGGGAAATGGGGATTGCCGCGGCATACTTGAACAGCACGCTCTCCAGGGAAGAGTTTCTGCAATTGATGGACGATATGCGCTCCGGCCAGCTCAAACTGCTCTACATCGCGCCGGAACGGATAGACAACGAGTCATTCATGAATGCTTTGCGCTTTGTGAAGGTGCCGTTGTTGGTGGTCGATGAGGCCCACTGTATCTCGCAATGGGGCAGCGATTTCCGTCCTGCCTACCAAGGTGTGGCCCGGCTGTATGATCTGTTCGACAGACGTCCGATGGTTGCCGCCTTCACCGCCACGGCCACCGAACCGGTCCAGGACGATATCCTGGTTCAATTGCGCCTGCAGCATCCGTTCCGGTTGGTGACCGGTTTCGACCGCAGCAATTTGGCCTTCAGCGTGGAAAAGCCCGCCGACAAGTTCAAGTTCCTCGTGAAGGACCTCAACCCTAAAGAAGCGAGCATCATCTATTGTTCGACCAGAAAAAATGTGGAATCGGTCCAGAAGAAATTGGAACAAAAAGGCTTTGCCGTGACGCTTTACCATGCCGGGCTGCCGGAACATGAGCGCCAGCGGAACCAGGATGATTTCCTGTTCGACCGCAAACCGATTATGGTCGCAACGAATGCTTTCGGCATGGGGATCGACAAAAGCAATGTGCGGACCGTTTACCACTACAACATGCCCAAAAACATCGAAAGTTATTACCAAGAAGCCGGAAGGGCGGGGCGTGACGGAGAGGAAGCGCGTGTCATCCTGCTGTTTTCGACGCAGGATATCATCATCAATCAGTTGCTGAACAGCAAGACGAATGACAGCGAAGCGACCAACAAATTGAATAAGATGATCAATTACTGTTACACGAACCAATGTCTGCGCCGGTACATCCTGGAATATTTCGGCGAAACGACAGCTGAGCTGAATTGCCAACATTGCTCCAACTGCCTGCGCCGCACGGAACAGATAGACATCACGGAAGAAGCCCAAAAAATCCTGTCCTGCGTCGTGCGGGTGCGCGGACGTTACGGCGTCCAGAAAATCATCGGCATCCTGACGGGGAGCAAACAGAAGGGCATCACCGATTTTGGGCTGGATAAGCTGAAGACATACGGCCTGATGAGCGCCTATAATGATGGGGAAATCCGCGAAATGATCGGGGTTTTGATTGCGGATGAATACCTGCAGGTGACAGGCGATCAGTATCCGTTGATCCAAGTCACTCCGAAAGCGCTGGAAATCCTGAAGGAAGGTAAAAAAGTCGGGATGTCCTATGCGGTTGAGACCGGCAAGGGCACCGCCAAACAGAGCGGAGGCGGCTTGTACGATACCGAGCTGTTCGACCGATTGCGCAGTGTGCGCACGGAAATGGCGAATGAGCATGGGATCCCTTCCTATATCGTCTTTTCCGACAGCACGCTGCATGAGATGGCCCGCAACTTTCCGACCGATGATGACGGCTTCCTTCGCCTGTCCGGTGTCGGCGAAACGAAGCTGGAGCGCTACGGCGAAGTGTTCATGGGTGTCATTTCCGATTATCTGAAGGAGTTTCCTGATGCCAAATCGATTCTGCAGCAGAAACGGCTGGAACAGAAAGAGCAGGAAGGCAATCCGGAAACCGCGGAAAAACGCCCGAAACCGGCGCAGAAAAATTACGCCGGCACTACTTTTGAGGAAACCTATCGCCTTTATAAAGAAGGCAAGACGGTCGAAGAGATCATCGCCATCCGAGGCCTTGCACGGATGACCATCGAAAACCATTTCCGCCATTTGGCTGAGTTGTCAGCATACGAAATGCGTTTGACGGATTTCGTCACGGATGAGCAGGCGGAGGCCATCGCCAGAGCGATTGAGGAAGCCGAGGATCAGCATCTGAAACCACTCAAGGAAAAACTGGGGGACGACTACAGCTATTTCCAGATCGGGATGGTGTTGGCTTTCCGGAAAAGAGAACAGTAGAATGACTTAGAATAAGTTCAGGGACGCTTCATTTTTGAAGCGTCCCTGAACTTTTTGCAGTTATCCGGGTCTTTGGCCCGCTTGTGTTTTTTTTAACGGGGCATTGTTTGGTATAATGGAGGAAAGAGAGCGGTTACGAATGGACGCTCCAATTCTTGTCGCTTACGGTTCTGCCGGGAGGGATTATCATGAGAAGGAACATTTTGTTTATTCTATTGGGGTTGTTCATTGTTGCCGGATTAGCCCCTGCCCGCATCGCGGCTCCAGCATATTCGGTGGAGAACGGTGCAGTTGTCGAAAAAAGTTTACTGGAACTTTACCATCCAGCTTACATAAATCTGGATGGGACGCTTGCCGAAACCGGCAAGGATCATGTCACGCAACATACAAGAAGTGTTGCTGCCCTAACAAGGACACTGGATAGCCAGCCTTCAACGCCAACGGCCGGCAACGCTGAATTAGTTTATACGACTTACTTACAGGACAGCGGTTGGCATCCTGAAGTCCAGGAAGGCGCAATCAGCGGCGGGGCGGCTTTGCCGCTCGAAGCCATCCGGGCGCGTTTGACCCATTTGGCGGAAGCGGGCAGCGTTTCTTATCGGACCTATAGACAAGGCAGTGGTTGGTCAGGCTATGCCACAAACGGTGAGACGGCCGGAACGACAGGTACAGGTGAACCGATCGAAGCTCTGCAATTTAAGTTGACGGGTGCTTTGGCCGCTCAATACGATCTTTATTACCGGGTCCAAACGAGCCGCTTCGGATGGCTTGACTGGTCCATAAATGGCGAGACAGCCGGTACGGACGGTTTCCGCTATCCAATCGAAGGGGTCGAAATCGTTCTGATGAACAAGGAACAGATTTTTTTAGGCAAACGTGAGCAGAGCTTCATCAAACGCACCGAACCTGTTTTGTCCTACGGCAGTTATCTGACGGACTCGGGCTGGCAGGATCCTGTCCTCAATCCGGGTCAAAGCGGATCCCCGGATTCTTCGCAATCGTTGGAAGGTTTGCAGGCGAAATTGGACTCCCAGCCCTATCCGGGATCGGTTTCCTATCGTGCCGCCACAAGTGAAAACGGTTGGTTTGAGTGGACGCAGGACGGATTGGAAGCCGGACTGCCAGGAACAGGTCAACGCATCGAGCGGATCGAAATGCAGTTGACGGATGAACTGGCTGCGCATTATGATATCTATTATCAAGTCCATGTACCTGGAGTGGGCTGGTTGGATTGGGCCAAGAATGGCGAAACAGCCGGAACACAAGGATACGACTATGACGTCAGCGCCGTCCAGATGCAATTGGTCCAAAAAGATGCGGCGGCACCGGGGAAAACGGCAGTCGCCTTCATGGAATACGTACCGAAACCGCCGCCCGCTCCGGTTGTTCCTGCTGCCCCGCCAGTCCCAACCTATCCGACGGGACCCGATTGGACTGTCCAGGACGGCAACTTCCGGACGAATGCCGGCACCAACTATTATGTCGGCTCCAGTTACATCATCATCAGCATCGCCTATCAACGCGTCTGGGCCTACATCGGCAACCAGCAGATCGTCAATGCTCCCGTCATCACCGGACGACCTTCGATGCCGACGCCAAGAGGACTGTTCGCGATCCAACCGTATAAGGAATCCCCAAGCGTTCTGATCGGGGAAGATTACGAGTCACCGGTCCAATATTGGATCCCATTTTTGGGGAATGCCTACGGCTTGCATGACGCCTCTTGGCAAACCCAAGGCTTCGGCGGAGATCTTTATCTGTATTTGGGATCGCACGGCTGCGTCAACACCCCTTATTATGCGGTCCAAACGCTTTACAATACCTATTCCGTCGGCACGCCGGTCGTGGTTTATTAACCACCAGACGCGGAAAACCATGAAAAAAATAATGAACAAGCAGGTGAAGGTGTGACTAAGAAAAAGATATTGATGATCGGAACGGGCGGTACGATCGCATCAAAAATAACGCCGAATGGGCTCGATCCCCAACTGACATCAGAAGAGATATTGGCTTTTATTCCCGGTATCTCAGAAATATGCGAGGTCGATACCCTGCAGATCTGCAATATCGACAGCACCAACATCGCGCCTGACATCTGGGTGCTGATGACGGACACCATCAGGGAAAAGTATGAACAATATGACGGGTTTGTCGTCACCCACGGAACCGACACAATGGCCTATACGGCTGCCGCGCTTTCCTATATGATCCAGGATTCACCCAAACCGATCATCATCACTGGTGCCCAAAAACCGATCAATATGGAAATCACTGATTCGAAGACGAATCTCTTCGACAGTTTCCTTTATGCATCGTCCGATTCCGCCAGCGGTGTCCAGATCGTCTTCAACGGGAAGGTCATCCTCGGAACACGGGCAAGAAAGACGCATTCCAAGAGCTTTCAGGCTTTTTCCAGCATCAATTACCCTTATCTGGCGATCATTCAGGACGGACGCGTGATCTCCTACATCACAAAAGTAAAAGCGCCAGCACCGCGTTTCTACGACAGTCTGGATGCGAAGGTCGCGTTGTTCAAGCTGACGCCGGGAGTGGATTCGGATATTCTTGCTTACATGCTTGAGCGGAACGATGCCATCATCATCGAAAGCTACGGAGTCGGCGGCATCCCTTCGGCGCCGGAGTACGGATATTTCGAGGTCATCAACCACTGGATCGGCCAAGGGAAGACGGTGGTCATGACGACGCAGGTCCCGAATGAGGGCAGCGACATGGAAATCTACAAAGTCGGCCACGAACTGAAATCGCGGGTCAATATTTTGGAAGCCTACGACATGATCACCGAAGCGGTCGTATGCAAACTGATGTGGATATTGGGCCAGACCCAAGACCCGGCCCGGATCAAGGAATTGTTCTACACCACGATCAGCAACGATATCCTGTATTGAAAGAGCGGAAAAGCCCTCGCTGAGGATGGCTTTTCCGCTCTTTTCTGTTTTTCGTAGGTTTAGTATTTTTTGACGGTGTGAACGCAGCCACCCTTAAGCGGATCCCACCCTAAGCAATCTAAAAACCATAGCTTCCGGTCGGCGTATCCAGAAATAGCGGCAGGGCGGGAGGCTGGAAACTGAACAGCACAAACGCAAGCGCGAATAGAAGCCAGAGAACGGCTGCCGTTCCAAGCCAAATGCGGCGAGGATCGACATAGCGATAAGTGCGGGAAGCCAACAGTTGACCGCTGATTATGCCGAAAAAGAACAGCATCCCATCAGTGAAAAGGGATTCAATGCCGAAAGCGCCTTTGAGCGTGTAGAATCCGGTGACGATGAGGAGCGGACAGAACAGCATGGACACGATCCCCGCCAGCAACCAGCGGGATGGCGAAAGACGGTTATTTTTTCCGAAAAAGAGGAAGATGAATAGAAACCACAGGAAGGTGGACCAGTAACTCATTTTCAGATGTTCCCAGACACTCTCGTTCACGGGGACGAAAGGCGCAGCCCAACTCACATTCCCTAACCATGCGAATGCGAAGTGGGAGAGGCCGCCGAACATCAGGATGAACGGGATGCCGGCAACAAAGGAACGGATGACGAATGCATCGGATCGGAAAACTCTCTTTTCAGTCATCGCAAGGACCTCTTTCTCTCGGGCCGGCAAACGTCACGAATTTGGTGGATGAAGTATCTTTCGTGATCATTTTACCACGCGTCGGCCTTGGCTTCATCTAACTCGGCTGCATGCCAAAAACACCCCGCAGAATGGCAGTTCCTGATTGGAGCTTCCATTTTGCGGGGTGTTTCGATTTGATTCTTAAATGCTTTATTCGAGCTCGAATGCTCCGGTATAAAGCTGATAATATTTTCCTTGTTCGCCGATCAATTTCTCATGATCGCCGCGTTCGATGATCCGGCCTTGCTCCATCAGCATGATCACATCCGCATTTTGAATGGTGGACAGGCGGTGGGCGATGACGAAAACGGTCCGTCCTTGCATCAACGCATCCATGCCGCGCTGCACAATCGATTCTGTCCGCGTGTCGATGCTGGAAGTTGCTTCATCCAGTATCATGACGGGAGGATCGGCAACTGCCGCACGGGCAATCGAAAGTAATTGCTTCTGCCCTTGGGAAAGACCTTCGCCGTCGCCGGAAATGACTGTTTTGTATCCCAGCGGCAAACGGGAGATGAAATCATCGGCATTCGCCAAACGCGCTGCCGCATAAATTTCTTCATCGGATGCGTGCAGATTGCCGTAACGGATGTTTTCCAGAATCGTTCCGGTGAAGAGGTTGGTATCCTGCAACACGATACCAAGGGAACGGCGCAGATCATTTTTCTTGATGTCTGCGATGTCGATGCCATCATAAACGATTTTTCCGTCCTGGATGTCATAGAAACGATTGATCAAGTTCGTGATGGTCGTTTTGCCAGCACCCGTCGATCCCACAAAAGCGACTTTTTCGCCAGGATGGGCATAAAGACTGATGTCATGCAGAATCTGTTTGTCGGGATTGTAGGAGAAGTCGACATCAAAAAATCGGACATCACCGGTCAGTTGCGTATAACGGACCGAACCATCTGCTTGAGGCACTTTCCATGCCCAAAGTCCGGTATGGTTTTCGGCTTCCTTCACTTCATCACCGACCATGGTTGCATTCACCAAAGTGACGGTGCCTTCATCCAACTCAGGCTTTTCATCCATCAATTCGAAGATCCGCTCAGCACCCGCCAAAGCCATCACGATCGATGAAACTTGTTGGGAAATCTGGTTGACCGGCATTGTGAAAGAACGGCTCAACTGCAGGAAGGAAGCAATCGCCCCCAAGGTCAGGCCGCCGATGCCTGCGACAGCCATGGCTCCTCCGAACATAGCGATCAGAGCATATTGCAGGAATCCCAGATTCCCTAGAATCGGCATCAGGATATTTGCGTAGATGTTTGCGTTCGTCGCGCTCTCGCGCAACTCGTCGTTGAGTTTGTCGAAACGTTCCTTCGATTCCGTTTCGCGTCCGAAAACTTTCACTTCTTTTTGTCCGTGCATCATCTCCTCGATATAGCCGTTCACTTTACCGAGCGTCTGCTGCTGCTTGACGAAGTTGACGGAGCTTTTTCCGCCGATTGTTTTTGTGACGGTGATTGACAAGGCGACCATCAGGATAACAATGAGCGTCAGCGGCAAACTTACCGCCAGCATCGCAGCAAATACACTGATGATCGTGACTAGGGAAGAAAAGGCCATCGGGATACTTTGCGAAAGCATCTGGCGCAAAGTATCGATATCATTGGTGTAGCGGCTCATGACATCCCCGTGCGCATGCGTATCGAAATATTTGATCGGCAAGGTCTGCATATGCGCGAACAGCTCATCGCGGATTTTTTTCTGGATCCCCTGTGAAATGGAAACCATCAGGATGTTGTAGACATACGTCGCCACGACACCGATCATGTAAATGCCGGCCATCATCGCGATCGCACGGTACATGCTGGTGAAGACCGGATTGGTTACGCCCAGTAAAGGCGTGATATACTCATCAATCAGCGTCTTCAGGAAAAGCGAACCCACAACATTGGCAAGGGCGCTTATGAGGATACAGATCAATACAAGGCTAAAGGTGAATTTGTGGCCTTTGGAAATATAGGACAGGAGGCGTTTTGTCGTTTTGCCGGCATCTTTGGCTCCGCGCCGTTTTGGTTGATTAGGCTTCATCAGCAATTTTTCCCCCTTTCGTTTGTGAATAGTAGACTTCTTGATAAATGGTGTTTGTTGCCAGCAATTCATCATGCGTTCCGATGCCATTGACGCTGCCGCTCTCCATCACGATGATCTTGTCGGCATCCTGAACGGAAGAGACGCGCTGGGCGATGATGAATTTGGTTGTGTTCGGGATTTCTTCCTTGAAAGCGGTCCGGATCAAGGAATCCGTCCGGGTATCCACGGCGCTGGTCGAGTCATCTAGAATCAGGATTTTTGGTTGTTTCACCAAAGCGCGCGCGATGCAGAGCCTTTGTCTTTGCCCACCGGAAACGTTTGTGCCGCCTTCTTCAATATAAGTGTCGTATCCGTCAGGAAGACGTTGGATGAATTCATCGGCTTGAGCTTGTCGCGCCGCGGTCATCAGCTCTGCATCGGTAGCGGCAGGATTACCCCATCGCAGATTGTCTTTGATCGTTCCCGAGAACAGGATATTTTTTTGGAGCACCATAGCGACTTCGCTGCGCAATGTCTGCATATCATAATCGCGTACATCGATGCCGCCGACTTTCACTGTACCACCGGTTGCATCATACAGACGCGGAATAAGGTGGACCAATGATGTTTTGGCACTGCCGGTCCCGCCGATGATGCCGACCGTTTCCCCTGATTTGACGGAAAAACTGACATTTTTCAAGGCAAGCTTCTGCGGATCGTTGGTGTAACTGAAGTCCACCTGCTCGAAACTGACCGATCCGTCAGGAATGACCATGATCGGATTGCTGTTGTTCTTCAGGTCGCTGTCCTCACTCAGTACTTCCACAATCCGCTCCGCTGAAGCGCGGGAGATGGTGACCATGACGAAGACCATCGAAATCATCATCAAACTCATCAGAATTTGGGAAGCGTAAGTGATCAGACTCATCAGCTGGCCTGTCGTCATCGAACCGGAGACGATCATGCGCGCGCCCAATAGGGACAACGTCAGTATGCTTGCGTACATCGTGAACTGCATCAAAGGGCTGTTGAACGCCAAGATTTTTTCGGCTTTAGTGAAATCAGTGTAGATTTTTTTGGAGACGGATTTGAATTTCTCGGTTTCGTGCTCTTCACGCACAAAGGACTTTACGACCCGGATGCCATAAAGATTTTCCTGGACGACCCGGTTCAGCTTGTCATAGGTGCGGAAAACTCTCTGGAAAATCGGGAAGGCTTGTGACATGATCAGGTAAAGACCGAAGCCCAGGAACGGGATCGCTCCAAGGAAGACCATCCCGAGTTCACTGTTGATGCTCAGAGCCATCAACAATGAGAATACGAGCATAAGCGGCGCCCGGACCATGATCCGGATGATCATCTGGTAAGAGTTCTGGACATTCGTGATGTCCGTCGTCAAACGGGTGATCAGACTGGATGTCGAGAACTGATCGATATTCGAAAATGAGAAATCCTGGATATTGTAGTACATGTCCTTGCGGATATTTTTGGCGAATCCGGCCGAAGCTTTTGCCGCATGCAAACCCGATAGGACGCCGAACCCTAATGAGAAGAGGGTGGAGACGATCAAAATCAGTCCGATTCGGATGATGAAGGGCATGTCTCCTTCTCCGATCCCTTTATCGATGATCATAGACATCAGATAGGGGATAAGCACTTCAAGTACGACTTCCAAAGTGACATATATAGGGGCAAGGATCGAATCCTTTTTATACTCGCGTATGCTGCCCATGAGTTTTTTTATCATAGCGTTAATCCTTTCCGTAAATAATGATTGGGGGTTCTTAGAAATTGTTGAGGCAATCAGCCTTCTGCATTTTTCGATATTTTCTCGAGAATGCTCAAAAAGGTGGCGATTTCTTCTTCGGTCAAGCCTTTGGACAATTGGCTCTCCACGGAATCAATCACTTGTTCCGTATTTTTTTTTGCATGCAAAGCCTTATCCGTCAGCATCATTTTCCGCAGTCTGGCGTCATAAGGAACGGTCTCCCGCAGCAGCAAGCCATCCCTTTCCATCGTATTCAGGATGCCTGTGACTGTCGATTTGCGTATGTCGAATTTCTGCTCGAGATCTTTCTGGAAGACGTCCCTCTCTGCGGATTCTTTGGCGATGTAGGAAACGATCGCAAATTGCATGCCTGTCAGGCCATAACCATCATTTTCGGTCAAGTGCCTGTTCATGAGGCGCTTAACTTGTTGCCAAACCGACCTGATCCGGAATCCTAGCAGTTCTGTGTTGCTCATTATTTTTCACCACCCATGTAGTTCGTGCCCTAACTATATTATGCCTGTTAAGAGGGATTGTCAATCATCTTGCTTACTTTTGAATCTTTTTTATTTACTAATAATACCGGGTGGGGTATAATACGTTTTGTTGATAAGAAATTTAAGTAAAAATATACAGTTTAAGGAAGGATAGATAAAGAATGAGCACACAAGTGACAGATACAACCTGGCAGAGTGAAGTACAAGACGGTTTGACATTGATGGATTTTTGGGCGCCTTGGTGCGGACCTTGCCGCATGCTTGGACCCGTTTTGGAAGAAATCGAAGAAGAGATGGACAACAAGGTGAAAATCGTCAAATTGAATATCGACGAGAACCAAATGACGGCTTCCCAGTTCGGCATCATGAGCATTCCGACGATGGTGTTGTTCAAAGATGGAAAACCGGTGGAAAAACTGACAGGCTACCATCCGAAAGATGTTTTGGTTGATTATCTGGAAACAAAATTAGCGTAATATAGTATGAATGGAGGGCTGTCTCGTTTAGGGGCGGCCCTCATTGTTTGCCGCCTGACATTATGTGTGATGCGATTGTTTGACGCCTTTCCGCTGTGATATAATGGGCTATCATGTTCAGACAGAAAAAATGATCTCATAAGGGAACAGAAGGGGCGGGAGCAGATGGGCGAAAGTACATTGTATCAGCATCAGACGCTGGGGGATTTGATGGCGGGGGTATTCGACGGAACCCTGACATTTGAAGAGCTATTGAAGCATGGGGACATCGGAATCGGGACTTTCCATGATTTTGAAGGGGAACTAATCCTGTTGGACGGCATCGCCTATCAAGCGAAGGCGGACGGATCGATTTCGAAAGTCGATCCATCCCAGACAACGCCGCATGCTGCGGTGACTTTTTTTCAACCGGACCGTGAATACGACATCGACCGGCCGATGACGCTGAGAAAAGTCAGGTCGGATATTGTCAAGCGCGTGCGCAGCCGGAATGTGTTCTCGGTCGTCAAAATAACCGGGCATTTTGAATACATGCATACGCGGGCGGTGCCGAAGCAGCAAAAACCGTATCCGCGCCTGATCGAAGCGACGCGTGTCCAGCCGGAATTCGAGTCCTACGATATGCAAGGGACGGCAATCGGCATCTATACACCTGAATTGTTTGATGGCGTAGCCAAGGGTGGCTTCCATTGTCATTTCATCAGCGATGACCGCAAATTTGGCGGACACATCCTCGATTACATCGTTGATGAAGCAAAATGCGAGATCCAAACCATCGAAAGCATCATGCAACATTTCGCCGTCCAATCGGATGATTTCATGGACAAAGAAATCGGCTACCACAACTTGGCGGAAGAAATGGCCGAAGCAGAAGGCTAATAAAGAAAAAAAGCGTTGGATAACCTCCGGAGACCGGGATTATCCAACGCTTTTAAAATTTGTATTCTATTCGATTTTTTCCAGAACAACGCGGCCCAATTGCGCCTCGATTTCTTCAGTGGTTGCGATATCCGGGGAGAAGGCGGTCGCGGTTCCGGCGGCTACGGCTACCCGGAAAGCTTCCGAAGAGTCCCCTGTCCGGATGAAGGTGCCAACGAACCCGGCCACCATGGAATCTCCGGCTCCGACCGGATTGGCGACTTTTCCGGATAAAGGCGGCGCATAGATGACTTCATTCGGTGTGAAGAGCAAGGCGCCATCACCGCCCAAGGAAACGATGGCATGCTGGGCGCCCAATTCAACCAGTTGTTTGCCGTAAGGGATAACCTCCTGCCAAGTGGTGAAGGTCCGGCCGAAAAATTCGCCGACTTCCTTCTGGTTGGGTTTCACGACCAAGGGATGATACTGCAGGCTGTTGCGCAATTCATCTTTGGTGATATCACAGGCAAAAGGCACGCCCTCCTCGTGCAGGGACCGGATCAGCTGTTCATAAAAATCCTTCGGCATGGAAGGGAGCTTGCTGCCCGACATCACTACAAAATCCTGCGTTGAGATGTCCTCGAAACCTTTCATGAAACGAGCGACTTCCTCGTCGGTTGCGCTGGGACCGTAGTCGCTGATTTCGGTATCCTGGTCCGACTTCAGGACGAGATTGATGCGAGTGCGCTCTTTGATCACGGTGAATTGGTTGAGGATATTCAGTTCCTCCATGTATTCGCGCACAAAGTCACCGGTGAAGCCTCCGCGGAAGCCCAATGCAATTGAGGGGATTCCGAGTGCTTTCAGGACGCGCGAAACCATGATGCCTTTCCCGCCGGGCGTGATCAGTTCATCCTGCATATGATGGGAATGGCCCAAAGTCAATTGAGGGACAGTGACGATGTAATCGATGGTCGGATTCAGTGTGATCGTGTAAATCATATATAACTCCTCCAGTCTGGGATGGCACGCAGTTCTTTCGCTTTCAACCAAAGTATAACCCTGTCGGCAGGCAAACTCAAAAGATAGCCTTTTTGCGCAGGCTCCCAGGTATGAACGAGAAAAACGGTGAGCGTAAACGCATGAAAAGGGACGGAATTGTGCTAAAATAAAGGGCATCGTGAAAAGGTCGATTTTAAATAAATAGAATATATGAACGGGAAGGAAGAAGCATCGGATGACAGACGAGAATTTAACTGAAAACATAGACGAGAGGCTGAAAGGGATCGAGAACAACATCAGGAAAAACATGTCCTTGAGCAGTGTCCCGGTCCTGATGGAAGCCATCCGGACGCATCCGGACCATCCGCATGTGAATTATTTGCTGGGGCTCAGCCACTACAAGAACCGCAATCTGGAAAAAGCGATGCATTATGCATTGCGGGCAGTGGAATTGGACGGCACCGGCGATGCCTATTTGACGCTGCTGGCGAAGCTGTATACGGAGGACGGAGATGATAAGGCAGCGGAGAGCTATGCGCAAGCCGCCTTCACCCGCAACCCCGCCAATTGGGAAGCGGCCCTTGTACTGGCGAAGATGGCCTTCGAAAAGAACGACCTCCCGAGGGCGCTGGAACTCGTCGATCAGGTGCTCAAGCACAGCCCGAAATCCTTTGCGGCATTGCGGTTGAAATCGAAGATCTACCTGCAACAAGAAGAGGAACTGGAAACAATCCTGGCTTCCATCGAAGAATCCGAGAAATACGGCTATGACGATGCCATCGAATACGACCGCGTCTATGCCTACTACATCCACGGCCGCTTTGACGAATGCCGCCGCATCCACAAGGAATTGGAACGAACCCGGCCGCTTTCGCACAGCACCGAAAAAGTCGGCAAGCTGATCGCGACTATGCAATCGAGTCGGTTGGCAAGAAGAGGGCCGCAAGCGGATTACTTCCATATGGATGCGACCCATTCCAACCGGAAAGTCAAAGTCTCGCTTGAAGAATCCTTGGCCGAACTGAACAATCTGATCGGTCTGACGGAAGTGAAGGAGACCATCAACCGGATCGTGAAGCTTGTCGAATATGACAAAAAGCGGGCCTATATGCTGTCGATCGAGAAGAATGAACAGCCTTCCTATCATTTCGCCTTTTCCGGCAATCCGGGCACAGGGAAAACGACGGTCGCCAGGATTCTGGGGGATATCTTCTATTCCTTGGGCATCCTTGAATCGGGACAATTGGTGGAAGTCGATCGCTCGGATCTGGTCGGCGGCTACGTCGGCCAGACAGCGCAGAAGACAAAGGCCGTTATCGAATCAGCCATGGGCGGCGTGCTGTTCATCGATGAAGCCTATTCTTTGGCGTCCTCGGACAGCGATTCGCTCGATTACGGTTCCGAAGCCATCGACACTTTGATCAAAGCGATGGAAGATCACCGTAATGATTTCATCGTGATCCTGGCGGGTTATGACACCGGCATGAAGCAGTTGCTGAAATCGAATCCTGGCTTGTCTAGCCGGATCAACATGCAGATCGATTTCGAGGATTTTTCCGACCAGGAACTGTTGGAAATCGCCAAGGCGCAAGCCAAGGATAATCATTATACGTTGACTGAGGAAGCGGAGCAGGCTTTCAGGGTCAAAATCAATCAGGAAAAAGTCGTCCCGCAGTTCGCCAATGCCCGTGCCGTCAGGAACATCATGGAAGAAGCGATGCGCGAACGAGCCTTCCGTCTGAGCGAAAAGCCGGTGACGAAGGATGATCTGGTCATCCTCGAGCCGCTTGATTTCGGCATCGACCCGAATCAACTGTTCGGGGATAATATTGAAGATTTGATGGCGCAGCTGCGCAATCTGGTCGGGTTGAAGGATGTCAAAAAACAAGTCAGCTCGATCATGAATTACGTACGTGCCGAAAAGCGCCGGGAAAAGATGGGACATCCGATGAACGATTTGTCCTTGCACATGGTCTTCACCGGGAACCCCGGCACAGGCAAGACAACCATCGCACGGCTGATCAGCCAAATCCTGAAATCCATCGGTGTGCTGAAGCGCGGCCACATGATCGAAGTCACAAGGGAAGAGCTTGTCGGGCAATACGTCGGCCAGACCGGACCGAAGACATTGGAGAAAATCAAGGAAGCTTACGGCGGCGTGCTGTTCATCGATGAGGCCTATTCCCTTTATTCCGCCTCCGAAAACGACTTCGGTTATGAAGCCATCAGTACGCTGATCAAGGAGATGGAGGACAACCGCGACAAACTGGTCGTCATCATGGCCGGCTATCCGAGCGAGATGGAGCAGATGCTCAGCATGAACTCCGGCATCCGCAGCCGGATCGCCTACACGGTCGATTTCCCGGATTACGACAGCGAAGAACTGACGGAAATCTTCCACATGGCCGCCACCCAGCAAGGTTTTGTGCTGACGGAGGAAGCCCAGGAGAAAGTGAAGAATCTGTTCGTGCAGTCCTATACAACACGCGACAGCCATTTCGGCAACGCCCGCACAGCCAGGAGCCTCTTCGAGAAGGCGAAGCTGCACCAAAGCAACCGCCTGGCCGAAGATGAGGAGGCCGACCTGTTCACGATCCTGCCGGAGGATATCGAAGAGAATTAGTGGACAAACAAAAAACTTCTGCATTACGGAATTATTCCGTAATGCAGAAGTTTTTTTGTTTTATTCGGCGTTTACTGTTTTCTCGATTCCGGCAATCCCGAAAGCGCCAGGACCGCCATGGGAAGTGATGACGCCGCCGGTCTGGATCCAAGTGACGTCCTGGTAGCCTTTTTCCTTCGCGTAGTTTTCCATTTGGTTCATGATTTCTTCATCCAAGCCGAGCGATTGGATGAGGTACAGCTTATTGTCGTCGATGGCGTAAGCCTTCAGGTAGTCATCAAAAAAATCGACAACGACGCGGCTCATCTTGCCGCGGTATTTTTTTGTGGAAACCAATTTGCCGTCGATCAATTCGATAGTCGGTTTTATCTTCAGGAGCGATGCGCCCAGATAAGCTGCATTGGAGACGCGGCCGCCTGCCCGCAGGAACTCGAGACCGGATGGCATGAACGAGAAGTGCGTGCGCGGCACTACAGCTTCGATGGCGGAAACCAATTTTCCCACTGCGATATCCGGTTCCTTTTCAAGCAGATCAGCGGCATAAAGCACGATCGCGGCCAAGCCGCCGGATACGTTCAGGGCGTCGATGAGGTGGATGTTCTCGAAATCTTCCGCCGCCAACACGGCACTCTGGAATGAGGAAGAGGCCTTGGAGGTGTAGCCGATATGCACGATGATGCTGTCGGGAAGCTCAGAGCGGATCTTTTCGAAAAAAGCGGTATATTCGTTTGGATTGGTTGCGGTCGTGGAAGGCGTTTTTTTTGTTCGCTCGTAATAATCATACAGATCCGTGACCGGAAAAGATCCATCAAGATGATCGATATCATCCATGATGACGTGCATCGATACAATCTGGATATTGTGTTTCTTTGCCAAATCAGTGGGGATATCCGCGCCGCTTTCAGTCGTAAGGATTACTCTGCTCATACTATTCCTCCGTCTCCAATGGTCAAATATGTTATTGCCAATGGACTTAATTTGTTGGTTCCAATATACCACACTTTTAGTGCCCAACCAAAAAGTGTTATGATTGAATCAGAAACAGGAAGGGAAGAATGAGGCATGGCAAAAAATGGGAAAAACCGGAAATCGGATATCGTTACGATGCTTGCGGTTGCGGGGTATGTGCTGTTCTTGGTGGTTGGCTTTCCTGCGGCTGAGAGAGCAGGCGGCTTTTATCCGGCGCTTATGATTTTGGCTGGAATCGCTGCGTTGTTCGCGATCGTCTACTACCATTCGCGCGTGAATGCATACGTCTGCCCACAGTGCCGGCGCAAATTCAAAATCAAATTCCTGACGGATCTGTTGTCGTTGAACGGAGGCAAGCAAGGCAAACGGTTGACTTGCCCACATTGCGGATTCAAAGGTTGGATGCAGGATACCGCGCCTGATGAGGAATAATTAAAAAAGCAACCTCATTTTACCGAGGTTGCTTAGCGAAAGGTCAATTATTTAGTTGCTTTTTCCAGATGTTTGCTGCGCAGTTGGCCGCAGGCGGCATCGATGTCGGTGCCGTGTTCCTTGCGGATGACACAGTTGATGTTGTTCTTTTTGAGGATATCATAGAACGCCAAAATATCCTTTTTGGTGCTGCGTTCGTATTTGATGTGTTCGGCAACCGGATTGTAAGGGATCAGGTTCACGTAGGAAAGGTGACGCTTATCCTTCAATAAGGCGACCAATTCGTGCGCCTGCTCCGGTCTGTCGTTCACACCAGAGATCATGATATATTCAAAAGTGATGCGGCGGTTTGTCTTTTCCAGATACTCATCGATGGCGGACATGACTTCCTTCAGCGGGTGTTTGCGGTTGATGCGCATCATGCGGCTGCGGATTTCATCGTTCGGCGCGTGCAAGGATAAAGCCAAGTTGACTTGCAGCCCGTTTTCCGCGAATTCGCGGATTTTCGGAGCCAATCCACTAGTGGAAACGGTGATGTGACGTGCACCGATTGCCAAACCTTTGGCATGGTTGACGATGTTCAGGAAGGCCATGACATTGTCGTAGTTGTCGAACGGTTCGCCGATGCCCATCACGACGATGTGGCTGACGCGTTCGCCTTCACCTTTTTGATCCAAGTAGTGTTGGATCTGCATGATTTGCGCAACGATTTCGCCAGCAGTCAAATCGCGTTGTTTCCGTTTCAGACCACTTGCGCAGAACGTGCAGCCGATATCGCAGCCGACTTGCGTCGTGACGCAGACGGACAGGCCGTATTCCTGACGCATCAGGACGGTTTCGATCATCAGTTTGTCTTCCAGTTGGAAGAGATATTTAGTGGTGCCGTCCGCTGATTCTTGGACGACCACTTGATTCAGGGGCTGCAGCAGGAAGTTGTCGGAGAGAAGGGCAACCAAATCTTTTGACAAGTTTGTCATTTCCGAAAAGTCCAGGACTCGTTTGATATATAGCCAGTCCCAGATCTGTTGGGCGCGGAATTTTTTCTGGCCTTGTTCCAACAACCAAGCTTCCAGCTGATCCAAAGTCAATCCATAAATAGAAGGTGTATTCATTTTACTTTCCTTTCTTTACCGTGCAAATTTTCAATCCATATCATAACACATTTTTATGAAAATGGAATTACATCCTTAAAATAAGTGAAAAAGTGCAAAAACGAAAACCTGTTCGCTCTGATGTATGCGCAAAAAAATTGACCCCGGATAACATTTATCCGAGGCCAATTCTTTGTATAAATTTTTTTCGATAAAAGCCGTCTGCTAGAGGCCGAAGAAATCCTTCATGAAAAGCAAGCCAATGATGAACATCACCAACGTCGCAATACCGCCGACCACATTCCCCAAACGGTGATTCGTATGGCTGCCCATCACTTTTTTGTTATTCCCGATGAAGAGGATCAGCAGCATCAGCGGCGGGGCCATCAAGCCGTTGATGGCTGCGGAATAGTACAAAGCCCTCATCGGATCAATCCCGACAAAATTGATCGTCAGCCCGATGAGCGTGGCGATGGTGATGACGCCGTAGAAACCATGCGCCTCCTTCAGTTTCTTACCCAGACCAGTCTCCCAACCGAAAAATTCGGAAATGGCGTAGGACGAGGAGCCGGCCAAAACAGGCACACCAAGCAGGCCTGTTCCGATGATGCCCAAAGCGAACAGCCAATAGGCGAAGTCCCCCACCAATGGACGAAGCGCTTGAGCGGCCTCCGAAGCGGAATTGATGGTGGTAATGCCGCTAAGGTGAAGGGTCCCGGCCGTTGTCAGCACAATCATGAAAGCAGTGACAGTCGTAAAAAACATCCCGACAATC
>NZ_JBAWAZ010000015.1:0-12215 GCF_049589555.1 Trichococcus sp. | reverse complement strand
GAAATCCTACATGTTAAGCTGATAGCTCTTAATTTCTTGCTGACTTTATGTTTGCGATACTAAGTATCGTCTTCGTTTGCTTCGACCGAAGTCTAAGCTCCTTGCACATTTGGTTCGTTCATTCTTCATTCAGTTTTCAAAGGTCAATCGTGTATCACGTGTTACGTGATTGCTTATTTATATTAGCACGGCTTCGTTTATCCGTCAAGCTATTTTTGAAATATTTTTCAAAAACATTTACTGACGACCGCTCGAAGCAGCAACTTTTATATCTTATCACCCACACGATTGCATGTCAACAATTTTTTTCAATTGTTTTCTTTGCTCTCGTGGACAACTTCTAAATACTACCACCCGGCACCTTCTGTTGTCAACACTTTTTGACAGAGAAACGCCCAGACGGCCGAATAAATGAGTTCGTTTATACATTCCTTCATTAGAGTGCGAAGCAAAAAAACGCAAATAAAAAAACGAATATCCGGTTTTCACCGAATATTCGCTCATATTTCGATTTTTTATTTACTGATTTTCTCGTAGATTTCGACGATTTCTTTCGCCAAGTCTTTGAATGCGATCGAAGTCATCAAGTGATCTTGTCCGTGGACCATCAATAACGACAGTTCAACTGCATCTCCTGATGCTTCTTGTGTCAACAGACCGGTCTGCGCATGGTGGGCTTCCACCAATGCTTTTTCCGATTCGCCGATTTTTTCGTTCGCTAATGCAAAGTCTCCTGCTTTTGCCGCTTCAATCGCTTCAATCGCATTTCCTTTTGCATCGCCCCCATGCATGATCAACTGCATGATGACATCCAGGTTTTTTGGTTCTGCCATTAGAGTTACTCCTTCAGTGTTTTTATTATTCGCCCATTAATGTAAGAGCAGTTTTCAATACTTTTTCGCCGTTCATCATGCCGTAGTCCTGCATGTTAATGACATCCATTTTTGTATCAGTGCCGGCAACTTTATCTTCGAATTGTTTCTTCATGTATTTAACTTGAGGTCCCAACATCAGAACGTCGATTTTTTTCTTAGCCAAATGTGCATCTGCTTCTGAAGCGGATACTGCGAAAATATCAGCGTCCAATCCTTGTGCCACCGCCGCTTTTTGCATTTTTGATACAAGTAAGCTGGTGCTCATTCCAGCTGCACATACTAACATGATTGTTTTATCTGCCATATTCATTCTCTCCATCCATAAAATTAATTTGATATGCAATTATTATAACACAGATGATAGCGTTTGTCGCAAGCACTTACATAAATTTACAAACGTTTTCAGCAAACCGCTTTCTTATCGCTTTCACGAAGAAAAGATTCTACTTCAGGTTCTTGCCGTTTTGTTCTATGAGCTCTTTGTACCAGTAATAACTGGCCTTTTTGTAGCGTTTCAATTCTTTCGGACTGTCCTCATCGCGGTCTACATATACGAAACCATAGCGCTTTTGATAACCATTCAACCAACTCAAAAGATCGGTATAGCTCCAAGTGCAGTAGCCAAGCACTGTGACCCCATCCGTGATGGCTTCCTGGACGGCTTTGGCATGGTCGTTCAAATAGTCGATCCGGTACTGGTCATGGATCTCTC
Organism: Trichococcus sp.; assembly: GCF_049589555.1. Lineage (GTDB taxonomy): Bacteria > Bacillota > Bacilli > Lactobacillales > Aerococcaceae > Trichococcus. Next base: position 10,628 of record NZ_JBAWAZ010000015.1, on the reverse strand, counting down.
CCTCTTCAAGCTTGTCGTATTCACCCAATCCATTTTCGGTTATCAATATCGGCAGTCCATATCGGCTGTTTATCCGACGCAAGGCAATCCGAAGCCCAACTGGATCGATATCCCAATCCCAATTGGTTTTTTCGACAAATGGATTCAGCACTTCTTTGAAGACGCCTGGAATCCCGCCTCTTTCGGTACTTCCTTTTTCGCCGGAATAATTCGGTGTCCCGATGCCGACGCCATCCAATGGGTTCGCGGCAACAGTTGATGTCTGATAGTAATTCACGCCCATGAAATCCGGTTTGCCGGCTTTCAATACTTCAAAATCCTCCGGTAGCGTTTCAGGCAACAGGTCATTCTCTTCCAACCAATTCCAGATGACGGAAGGGTACTCCCCTTTGGCATAGACATCCATCCACAAATAGGCATTCAATTCGTCGAAGTTCTCCGCCGCCAGAATGTTTTCTGGACGGGCATCAATAGGGTACCCAGGTGAATAGGCAAAACTCGGACCGATTTTTCCTTGCAATCCCAGCGAACGGTACTTTTTGATGGCTGCCGCATTCGCTACATTCGCATGATGATTGGCTTGGTACATCCGTTTCGGATCTTTCACTGCCGGCGGGTGGGTCGCCATCAAGTAACCATGGGAAATGAAGACATTTTGTTCATTCAAGGATACCCAATAGTTGACCCGGTCGCCGTATCTCCGGAACACAGTTTCTGCATAAGTGGTGAAATCTTCGATAATCTGGCGGGACTCCCAGCCCAGATAATCATCCTGCAGATATTGCGGGATATCCCAATGATACAACGTGACAACCGGTTCAATATGGTTCGCCAGCAATTCATCGATCAGGTCATCATAAAACTGCAGACCTTTTTCGTTCACTTCCTGCATATTGTGCGGGAAGATGCGGCTCCAGGCAATCGAGAAACGGTAAGCCTTCAGCCCCTGTTCAGCCATCAGCGCGACATCCTCTTTGAATCGGTGGTAGTGGTCAACCGCTACATCCCCGTTCGTTCCTTTAAAAGTTTTGCCGGGAATCCTGACAAAGGTATCCCAGACAGATGCGCCTTTCCCGTCTTCATCCCAAGCCCCTTCGACTTGATAGGAGGCCGAGGCAGAACCCCATAAGAAGCCTTCCGGAAAATCCTTCAATTTTTTGTGTTGCATATCATGACCCGCTTTCTGTTTAGTTTGTTTCTGCTTCTCAAAATACAAAATGGACCATAAATCATATGAGCGATTTATGGTCCATCTATGTTTGGTGATCAGTGATTATTTTGCGATTTTCTCATAGATTTCGACGATTTCTTTCGCCAAGTCTTTGAATGCGATCGAAGTCATCAAGTGGTCTTGTCCGTGGACCATCAATAACGACAGTTCAACTGCATCTCCTGATGCTTCTTGTGTCAACAGACCGGTCTGCGCATGGTGGGCTTCCACCAATGCTTTTTCCGATTCGCCGATTTTTTCGCTTGCTAATGCAAAGTCTCCTGCTTTTGCCGCTTCGATCGCTTCAATAGCATTTCCTTTTGCATCGCCCCCATGCATGATCAATTGCATGATGACATCCAGGTTTTTTGGTTCTGCCATGTTATAAACTCCTTAGTCTTTTTATTATAGTCCCATCAAAGTGAGGGCTGTTTTCAATACTTTTTCGCCGTTCATCATGCCGTAGTCCTGCATGTTGATGACATCCATTTTTGTGTCTGTGCCGGCAACTTTATCTTCGAATTGTTTCTTCATGTATTTGACTTGAGGTCCCAACATCAGGACGTCGATTTTTTTCTTAGCCAAATGTGCGTCTGCTTCTGAAGCGGATACTGCGAAAATATCAGCGTCCAATCCTTGCGCTGCCGCCGCTTTTTGCATTTTTGATACAAGTAAGCTGGTGCTCATTCCAGCTGCACATACTAACATGATTGTTTTATCTGCCATAATATTTTCTCCACCCTTATATATATTTGAGCCCCTATAAAAGGGGCTCATTGTACTGCTATGTTATTATGCTGCTACGTTGCCTGAAGTTTCAACTTCACCAATTTCAACGTTGTAAGCTTTGTTGTCTTCCAATTTGAAGAATGGGTAGAAGATTACAGCGCTTAGCGCCATTTCGATCAATTGCCATACAGCACCTTGCCAACCGCTGATAAGGAAACCAGAAATGATTGGTGGTGTAGTCCAAGGAATGTTAACCCCATTTGCCAACGGCACAAGTCCGATGCTCATCACTACATAAGATAGGATAGTCATCACAACTGGTGCAATGATGAACGGAATCATCAAGATCGGGTTCAATACGATTGGCATACCAAAGATCAATGGTTCGTTGATGTTGAAGATTGCAGGGCCGATTGCCAATTTACCCAATGTTTTGAATTGAGTGGATTTTGCAGCGACCAAGCATAATAAAGCTAAACCAAATGTTGCTCCGCAACCACCGATTTTGATGAAGTTAGCGTAGAATTGGTAGTTAACGATGTTAGGCAATGGAGCTCCAGCTGCAAATGCAGTAGCGTTTTCAGCTGTCAGTGTCAACCAGATAGGTTGCATAACGGCACCCAAAATGTTTGGTCCGTGCAAGCCGAATGAGAACAATAATGTTTCCAAGATGATGATAAGGATTGTTGCTGGTAAAGTAGCACCAATACTTGTCAGTGGAGCTTGGATGATTTGGAAAATGAAAGATTGAGCTGTTCCGTATGGTGTAATTGCGAAAACTAATTTCAAAATATCGAATACTAAAATGATCAACAGACCGGGAACTAAAGCATCAAATGATTTCGCAACGTTTGACGGAACAGAATCCGGCATCTTGATTGTCCAACCTCTTGACAGGACGAAGCGCATGATTTCAACCGCTAACACAGTGCTCATCATACCTAGGAACAAACCGCTGGCGCTTAAGTTACCCATCGGGATTCCAGCAGCATTATCTGTGCTTAAAATAGATGGTGTTAAAATAAGGAATCCGACTAGCGAATAGATGATCCCTGCTAAATCGTCAATTTCATAAGTTTTGCATAGATCTCTTGCGAGCCCTATCATAACGAAGATCGTCATGATGTTCATGGTCATGCTGTAAGGAACCATGAAGAATTGCGTCCAGTCAGCTCCGAAGATGCCTGCCATGAAATCAGCGTAGCCTGGAATCGGCAAGTTGGCGATCAACAGGAACATGGAACCGATGATCAATAGCGACATCGCTCCGAAGAAACCTTCTTTAATAGCGGACAAGTAGCGGTTTGCATTTAATTTATAAGCTATAGGGCCTAATTTTTCTTGTAAAACATCTAAGAATTTATCCATAATAAAATCCTCCTCTGTTGGGAACACTTTTGAAGACAACTCATCGTCTTCGGGAACAGTAAAATAAATTGATATGATTGCTTGTCCGGATTCTGCCAGTCAGTCTCAGAACAATGGGCCTTCGTTTTCCGCATTCATTTACCGCTGTTCTTTATCAACAACGGATGGCGCGAAAAACTTTTCTTGCTGTCTACCTCTAACCTTCCAGTTTTTCCCCGTTCGACGCGATCACTCCTTTGTACCAATAGAAACTATCTTTCCGGTATCTCTTCAGATCTTTCAGATCGAAGTCTTCCCGGTTGACGTAAACAAAGCCATAACGCTTGCGGAACCCTTGGTGGGTGCTGATGAGGTCGATCGCACTCCAGGTGCAATACCCGAACACATCTGCTCCATCCGTAACAGCCAGGTTCATCTGTTCGATATGGTTGCGGAGATAGTCGATCCGATAGTGATCATGGACCTTCCCATCTTCCAGCTTATCAATACCGCCTAAACCGTTTTCAGTAACGATCAGGGGTTTACGATAACGAGAGTAAATTTGGTTAATCGTCGTGCGGAATCCAGTGGGGTCGATCTGCCAACCGAATTCTGTATAAGGAAGATGCTCATTGTCGGATCCTGCGAAGAATCCTTCTTGGCTATCTGATAACTGCTGATCTTTTTTGCCTGTTGCGCGTTCCGTTCCGGCCGGATAGGCTTGAACAGTCGAGCTGTTGTAGTAGTTGAAGGCGATGAAATCGCATTCCGCGGATTTCAATATCTCCAAATCACCTGGTTCCATATCAGGCAGAGCGTCATTTTCTTCCAGGTAAGCCCACACTTGGTGATTGTATACACCATACACGGCGATATCGAGATAAAGCCAGTTACGGATTGCGGTATACAAATCGGCTGCTTGGACATCCGCTGGGTTGTTCGATTTCGGATAGACGGCCGAAATGTTCGGTGCCGGTCCGATTTTCACATGCGGTAATTTTTCGTGGCAGTTGTTCATCACCATCGCTTGTGCAACAAGCATGTGGTGGTTTTGTTGGTACAAGGATTTCAAGGTGCTTTCACCTGTACCGACTGCAGCGCCGTGAAGAATCATCATGTTCTGTTCATTGATCGTCAGCCATAATTTGACGCGGTCTCCTAAGTTATCGAAGAGGACATCGCAGTAGCGGACAAAAGCATCGATTGTGGCGCGGTTTTCCCAGCCACCTTTTTCAGCAAGTCCTTGCGGCAAGTCAAAATGGTAGACCGTCACTAACGGTTCGATACCGTATTTCAGACATTCATCAATCAAATCGCTGTAGAACTGAAGTCCTTTCGGATTGACTTCTCCATCACCGTCCGGAATGACCCGTGACCATGAAATCGAAAAGCGATAGGTTTTGAAGCCCATCTCAGCCAACAAGGCGATATCTTCCTGCATGTGGTGGTAATGGTCAGTAGCTACTTTAAAATCAGAAGTATCCGGAACGATTTCCTTCGCGTCCTGAACAGATGGTCCTTTTCCGTCTTCGTTCCAAGCGCCTTCAACTTGATATGCGCTGGTTGCGGATCCCCATAAAAAATCTTCTTTAAACGGTTTCAATTTCTTATGATACATACTCTCATTCCTTCCCTATCGATTTCCACTCAGGAAGTCGACTGCCTTTAAGCGGTTACATGATTTTCAAAAGCGAACTCTCTTCTTTTCAAAAAGAGTCGCTTCCAGATTGCGAATGCGCTTTCTGTTTTTCAATATAAGCTTATTATAGAGTTTGTGAACGAAATGTAAACAGTTACATGCATTAAAGGAACAATAATCAGCTTTTGGAATGATGTTTCAAAAAAGAAACGATTTGTTTCAACTTAACTCTCTGTTAAAGCTTATTGTTAAGCATTTGTTGCATGTAGTTATAATTACGCCTTGCCAGTGTTTCAATCAAAAACACGGCCGGCAGTTGGGAAGTCACGTTGACCTCTTCGTCGACATATTCAGGAGTCAGGTGATAGGCAAAGTTTATATCCGACTGTCTGGCCAATGAATTTGTGGAGGAATTCGTGATGCTTATGATTTTGCTGCCCAGGCTCTTCAGATCTCCCGCTTTCCTTAACATGATTTCTGTTTCTCCTGAGACAGAACAAACAATTGCAACCGTGTTCGTATATTGCCGGCTGATCAAGTGAAATGGATAGTAGGGATCTTGGATATGGAAAGTGCTTTGACCCAAGTTTGAAAACTGTCGGGACGCATAGGCAGCGATCAGGCCCGAAGTACCGATGCCGAAAAAGAGGGCAACGTCGGAATTGGCTATCATTTCGACTGCAGCTTGTATTTTTTCTTCGTATTCCGACTGCATAGAACGGCTGAAAAACTCTTCGACGATTTCGGAAGTTTCAAACACCTTCTTATTGTGTTTGCGGTTGTCCATTTCCTTCAGATGCAGTTTGCACTCCCAGATGTTTTCGAAACCCAGCTTGCTGATGGTCCGCGTAACCGTCGCCGGCGATACATGGGTCTCGGAAGCTATCTCGCGAACGCTCATACGGATGACTTTTTGGGTACGCTGCACGATGTACTCGTATACCTTTAACTCTGTATTCGTCAGTAACTTTACATTCTCTTGATTGAACACGTAAAAACCCCTTTATCCGGAACAAAATAAGCTCTGAGGCGTGCATTAGTTCGTTGTCTTTTCTTCTTAACCATTTTACCATGTATTTTGAAAATAACAAAAAACAAAACAATTTTACGGAACGCAAAATTGTTTTGTTTTCTTGTGATGCTTATTTCAGTAAAAATAGATTTTTTCTCAGAAGATATCTTCCGCAAGGCTTTTGCGGAATGCCTCGATTTTGCGCAATCTGCTCTTTTCACTGTGTGCGATGTCCAGCTCATCCAGCAAGGGAACCAACATTTCGAAGGTTTCCAATACGCTGTCTCCGCGCATTTCGATTTTTGCAGGAAAAACTTTCGCCTCAAACAGATATTTGTACAGTTCGAATTGGATATCGCGTGATTTATCGGAAGTCAGCACTGTAGCCAGCAGAACTTCCCCTGATTTCTTGTCTGCGATGGCCATCATCTTCACAAAACGCGGCCGTTCCCCTTCTTTGAAGGTGATTGGTTGTGGTAAATAAAACAAGTCCACTTCGAAGGTATTTCTTAAGAAGTTTTTCTTCTCCATCATCAGACGACGGATTTCGAACTGGGAAAGCATCAGATCGTATGGACCTTTCGTCAATTCGCCGCCAGTCAGGAATGCGAGGATATGTTCTTCTTTCAATTTCCAGACGCTGTCTTTTGTACCGGCTTGGTAATAGTAGCGCGTCGGAACGTCATCTGCCGCAAAGGATTTGTCAAAGTCCAGTTTGCTGTAGGTGGGGAACATTTCCAAAAAGCTCTCCAGCACCCGCTCAAAAAGAGCGATGTCCTCTTCGGACGCTGACCAAGGAACAAAGCCTGGCGTAAAGTCCAGCAGTTCCGGCCAAGCTTGCTTGCCGCGGAATTTGACATCCGTTGTGCGGATGCGATTGTAGTCGATTTCTTCCAGTTTGCTTCGGTCGACGAATTCCAGTCTGATGTTTTTCAGCTTTTCGGTGTATTCCCCGATGCCATCCGCTTCCGTGAACTCAGACTCCAACAGATCCAAGTAGAGGATGTATTCCGAAACATCCCTGAATACACTCAATCCGATGCTGTCCTCATCCAGCCCATCCAAAGCAAAGAATACAGGCTCCTTGCGATCGGAATATTTGATCCCGACAACGTCCGTGTCTTTCATTTTGTCCCAAGGCTTCAATTTATGGAAAGCCTTTATGTTTTCGTACAATTTTTGATAATCTCTCATTCATTTCTCCTATCTATTTACAAAGCATAAGCCCAAACCCCTGATAAAGATGGAATTCGGAGCACACGCCGTTGTTTTTGGCATATGTTTCCGGCGTTTCCGGCCGCTTATCCTGTTTCGGCTTATTGTAACAAATTCCTTTCCTATGCTATCATATCTTGAAGCGTGCATCAATTTTTCTTTTTAAGGAGTCCAAAAATGACCTTTTCTTTCAAGGATATCGAACACAGCAAATCAGTAGTCAAAGAAACATCTCTGTACACGCATCATCGCAATGAAGAAGCTCTTTTTATGCACATCGAGAATTATGTCATTTTCAATCGTATTCCGACCTTCGCTGAATTCGTGGAGACGGAGTCCTATTTGAAATCAGAGCAGCAAAAATATGGCCAGGATTTCATAAAATTCATTTGGCCCGAAGATTGTGAAATTCCGCAGCCGATCATTTCCTATCTGGGATCGAACGATTTCAGCCTGGATGTCCTTGAACTCTACGCAGCCCCTCCCGGAACCTTTGTGCCGACGCGGATTGATGAAACGCCTTCCGATGTCAGAGTGGAATGGGTGAACGACGATAACCGCGTTGCCTATCTGGCTTTGTCCGCACAGGCCGACAAGGAAGTCAGCGAGGAATTCGCAAAACAGAAGCAGCCTTACACCCTGGCTAAATTCGAAAATCCCGCATTCTGTCCCATCGTGGCAACCCGCTCCGATGAAGCGGTCGGTTCCATCGATCTCTATCTGAAAGAGGACAGCATTGAAATCGACAATTTCTACGTCGCCATGGATTACCGATGCAAAGGTGTCGGAACGGCGCTGCAGCAATTCGTCATGGAGCATGCCATCGGTAAGACCGTCCTTTTGGTGGCTGATGCAGCGGATACAGCGCGCGAGATGTACAATCGCCAAAATTACACATACATTTCTTTCCGCTACGAGCTCCTTAAAGTCTTCAAATAACGGATCAATGAGCTGTCTCATACGTAGACAGCCTTTTTTGCGTGCAGCAGCCCTAACTACAGCGAACGTTGTCCGATAAACCGAATGAATCGGACAACCAGAATGCTAAAAGCAATAAAAAAGCTGTATCAAATCCAGAGAATTCTATTCTGGATCCGATACAGCCCCTATTCGTTTTTTTCATTCGATTTCGTTGATTTGGTAGATTTCCACAGGATAATTCGATTCGATTTCCTCAATAATTTTATCCACGATTTGTTGGCATAGGACCCGCGAGTTGTTGACAACCGCCAATCCGATGACAGCTTGGTTCAACATATCCTGTGCCGATACTTCCGCAATGCTGACATTGTAACGTTGATGCATCTTGGCAAGGATGCTTTTCACAACGCTGCGCTTGTCCTTCAGAGAATTGGAATCAAAAAGCCGCATAGATAGTTCCACAGCCAACACGTTCATTGTCATCGCCCCATTTTAAATTAATATGGAAACATTCTCTCTTCACCACAAAAAATAACCGAAACTTCCCCTTCTGTCAAGGGATAGCTCCGGTTACCGGATAAATCAAGGACGGGATTCATCGTATCCTAGTAGTTGAACTCTGAATTGCAGGGGATTCCGCCTAAGCTGACATTACGTCACGGCCAAAAAGCGGCCGTTCTCGTAATGTCCTCTTAGTGCTCATCCCCTACCCGCAATTCATCGTATCCTAATAGTTATCTACATCTTTTCGTTCGCCTTTGAAGTTGTTTTTCTTTTGGTGACGTTCGATGAGGACTTTGGTCACATCGGCTACGTCGACGCCTTGGTCGTACAGGAGTACGCCGAGGTGATAAAGGAGGTCTGCCGTTTCGTTGGCGACCTCTTCTTTGTCGTGGTTTTTGGCGCCGATGACGACTTCGAAGGCTTCCTCGCCGAATTTCTTGGCGATTTTATCTGTGCCCTTGTCCAGCAAGTAGTTCGTGTAGGACTTTTCATCATGTCCGACAGCGCGCTGGCGGATGGTCTCTTCCAAGTCATCCAAACCAAAGGCAACCGGCACATCGAAACAGCTTTCCGTGTTGCGGTGGCAAGTTGGACCGGCCGGTTCGATCATGATCAGCAACGCGTCCTGGTCGCAGTCCAGATACATGTCCTTCACGAACTGGTAATGCTCGCTGGACTCGCCTTTTTTCCAGAGTCTGTTCTTGCTTCGGGAAAAGAACCAGACAACCTCGTCCCGTTTCGTCAATTCGAAGGCCTCTTCATTCATGAAGCCGACCATCAAAACATTTTTGTTCGTAAAGTGCTGAAGAACGACAGTCAATAACCCTTTCGAAAAATCAGGCACTAGTGCATCGTATTTAGACATTGCGCATATCCACTCCATTCTCCGTGCAGCATTCTTTCACTTCGGCGATCGACACTTCTTCATCATGGAAGATTGAAGCTGCCAATCCAGCCGATACATCCGTTTCCTTGAACAAGTCGGCGAAATGCTGGGCATTGCCGCCGCCTCCGGAAGCGATGACCGGGATCGATACCAATGCTTGGATTTTGTTCAGCAGACGGTGATCGAAGCCTTGTTTCATGCCGTCATAATCCATGCTGGTGACCAACAATTCCCCGGCCCCCAGAGCTTCCACTTGCTGCACCCAGTCCAACGTCTTGATGTCGGTCCGTTTTTTCCCGCCGTGGGTATAGCAATACCATTCCTCTTTATCGGCTTCCCATTTCGCATCGACAGCGATGCAAATGCATTGGCTGCCGAACTTGTCGCTCGCTTCCTTGATCAGCTGCGGATTCGCCAATGCTGATGAATTCAGGCTGACTTTATCCGCTCCGGCATTGAGCAGACGGGAAATGTCATCCGTCGACTTGATGCCGCCGCCGATCGTCATCGGGATGAACAGCTGTTGCGCCGTTTTGCGGATGACATCGATCATCAGGTTGTGTCCGGTTTCGGTTGCGGAGATGTCCAGAAAGACAAGTTCATCCGCACCCAAAGCATTGTAGCGCTTCGCCAGTTCGACCGGATCGCCGATTTCGCGCAATCCCTTGAATTGGATCCCTTTTACGACGGTTCCGTCCTTCACATCCAGGCAGGGAATGATCCGTTTCTTTATCATGCCAAGCCCTCCCAGAAGGCATCCGTATTGGCCGCTTTGCCGACGATGGCTGCCGCCACACCCAAAGCTTCCAATTTTTTGATGTCTTCGATGTTGCGGACGCCGCCTGATGCGGTGATGGGATGGGTCGAGAGTTCGACAAGCTTGCCCGTCAACTCAAAGTTCGGCCCGGCCATCTTGCCGTCTTTCGAGATATCCGTATAGATGATGCCTCCCAAGGCCATCGGATTCGTCGCTTCCACGACATCATAGATGGTCTGGCGGCCCGTTTCTGTCCAACCGTTCACGGCGACCAGTTCGCCTTTTGCATCCAGACCCAAGTAGATTTTTCCGGGATATTTCGCCGTCATCTCAGCCAACCATGGCAGATCCTGCAGCCCTTTCGTCCCGACGATCACATAGCTGGCGCCTTTTTCGAAATAGTGCTTG
>NZ_JBAWAZ010000014.1:0-2474 GCF_049589555.1 Trichococcus sp. | reverse complement strand
GACATCAGCGAAACGATCCAAAAGTTGGGCTACGAAGTCCAATCGGTCAAAGAATCCTAGATTATCATTGAGAAAGAGTTCCGGATCAGTCCGGAGCTCGTTTTTCTTGCAAATCCGGTTATTCCTGAACCGAGGGATATCAGTTGCTTTCGAAAAATAAGCATGTTATCATGAAAACACAAATGAAAATAAGTTGTGCGTTGAAGAGAAGAAGTACCTTTCACGGTCATCAAAGAGAGCCTCAGTCGGTGAGAAGAGGCATGGTCAGGAAAGCGAAAATGCGTCTCGGAGCAAAATGATGCGTTAGTGTCATTTCGGTTTGTACCCGATAGCGTACAGAAGTATGGCTGGTTTTGCGTACTTCATAAGGCACAATCTGCGAGGGTCGTGCGAATAAGGGTGGATCACGAAGAGCTTTCGTCCCTGTATTCCAAGCATTTGGAGTATAGGGACGAGGGCTTTTTTACGTTCTCGGAATAGATAAATTAAAGGAGGATTTCAAATGGACATCATTTCCATTGTCATTATTTTGGCCGTATTTGCGGCATTGCTTTTCGCACTTTATCGTTTAGGCGCCAAACACGTCAAGTTTTCAAAACGTGTTTTCATCGCGCTGGCTTTAGGGGTTATCTTCGGGGCCGCCATCCAGTTACTTTTTGCACCTGACAGCACAATCACACTGACTGCAATCGATTGGATCAATATCGTCGGTAACGGTTACGTCCGCTTCCTGCAGATGCTGATCATCCCGTTGATTTTCGTGTCGATCGTGGGCGCTTTTACACGCATCGAAGAAACCAAAAATCTGGGCAAAATCAGCGGATCCGTACTCGGCACTTTGCTTGGTACAACCGCCATCGCTGCCCTTATCGGATGGGCATCCGTCATCCTCTTCAATCTTGACGGTGCACAATTCACGCAAGGTTCCGCTGAAACTGCAAGGATCGAAGCCTTGACCACTCAACAGACGCAAGTCGCTGACTTGACTATTCCTGGTCAGGTGCTCAGCTTCATCCCGACCAACATCTTCCAGGATTTGGCCGGTCTGCGCAGCACAAGTACGATCGCCGTCGTAGTCTTTTCCGCTTTTGTCGGGATCGCTTATATGGGCATCAAGAAAAAGCAGCCTGAAAATGCCACCCTTTTCAACAAAGGACTGCAAGTCATCCAATCAATCGTTATGCGTATCGTTACCTTGGTTCTGCGCCTGACTCCTTACGGAATCTTGGCATTGATGACCAAAATGATGGCGACATCCAGTTACCAAGCCATCGTCAATTTGGGACTGTTCGTGGTCGCTTCCTATGCCGCTTTACTGGTCGTCTTGTTGGTACACAGCTTGATTCTGGCGGGAGTCGGCGTCAATCCGATCACCTATTTCAAAAAAGCTTTCCCAGTCTTGAGCTTCGCTTTCACTGCCCGTTCCAGCGCCGGCGCACTGCCTTTGAACGTTGAGACGCAAACGAAAGCATTGGGCGTCGATGATGCCTCCGCCAACTTTGCCGCCAGTTTCGGCCTGTCCATCGGTCAGAACGGTTGCGCGGGTGTCTACCCTGCCATGTTGGCGACCATCGTGGCGCCAACTTTGGGCATCGATGTCACCAGCATCGGCTTCGTATTGACGCTGATCCTGGTCGTGACAATCAGTTCCTTCGGTGTTGCCGGTGTCGGCGGCGGCGCTACCTTCGCCGCTTTGATCGTATTGGGCGCGCTGAACTTGCCTGTTACGATCGCCGGACTTGTCATCTCGGTTGAACCGGTGATCGACATGATGCGTACCTTGACTAACGTCAACGACAGCATGCTGGCGGGCGTCGTTTCTTCCCGAAACATTGGGGAATTCGACTCCTCCATCCTGAACGACGACGCTGCCGTTGTTGATGGGGATGCCATCTAGTCGTTTCTTCTATATAATGCTCGGCCCTGCCGAAGGACTCCGCTGTCTGCAATTTGCAGGCAGCTTTTTTGTGTTCGGATGCCCTCCGGTGACCGGGGGCGGTGCATTCCTCCGGCGAGGCTTCCCATACCGGAGAACAGCGGTAATGTGCGGGCTCTTCTCCTGCGAGCAGGTTCTCGTCGGAGCACAGCCCCCAGCCAGTCGCGCAACTCCCGCGAGCGCCTCTTCATCGGAGCTGAGGCCGCTCATCCGCTGCGTTGCTCCTGCGAAGAAGCCGTCGCGTATTTCCGCAACCAAAGCTTGACCATAATCAAGTCGCTTTCCTGCTTAATGACGTATGATTAGGCTATAGGAAATACAAGAGGAGGTCATTTAAATGATCAAATGGATCAACAAATACAAAAACCGCATTACCGCACTCTCGGGAGTCCTGATTGCAGTCGGCTTCATCCTGAATACCCTCGGCTATTCCGCTGCTGCCGACTACGCTCTGATCCTCGCGACGCTCATCGCGGTGGTTCCGATCATATACAAAGCCTACCTGGCGTTGCGGATGAAGGCTTTCAGCATCGAGTTG
>NZ_JBAWAZ010000013.1:0-69003 GCF_049589555.1 Trichococcus sp. | reverse complement strand
CTTCAGAAGATGCAAACGACGGGGTTGGCCGAATACTGTTTCAGACACGCTGGAGATGCAGTGCACTGTTCGCGGATAACAGCCTTATCCAGAAAGTTGCGCAGCACATCATCCTGGAAGATCCCTTCTGCAAACCGTTCGGAGGTCTTGAGGATGTAGCGATTGCTCGGACAAATCGGCGAATCTATGAATACGAACAAGTCACGACGCTGAACGTGGCCATCAAAGACGGCAACCTTATGATTGAGGGCCTGTCTCTTGGGAAACTTCCTGCAGAACAGTGGAACGAAATAAGCCCTTATTACGGAAAAAATGATTTCACCGTATTCGTCTATGTCACCGGTGGACGCTACAAAATCTATTTGGATGATTCAAAAACAGTCGAAACAGCCTATACGCCTTATGATTTGGACATTTTTGTCCAGTTTGAATGAAGTAAAACAAACAAGGGGCTCTCTCAGTTGAGGGAACCCCTTGTTTGTTTTATGTGCGGGATGGCAGGCACACCATCCCCGCTTCAGACCACATAAAACGGGTTGCTGATCACCAACAGCCGATCCTTTTCGCCCTTCGCTTCCCCGTACAACTCCAGCCTCACGTATCCCGGGTGGAGCGTCAGCGGAACTTCCCTTGACTGATTTTCTTTCAGTTCGATTTCTTTGATGACTACCTCATTTCGGATGACGACGAGCCGCTCTCCTTTAAAGCCGAAGTTCCGTAATTTCTCCTGCAAAATCGATTCCAAACTGACGTGCAGCTGCGCGACTCCAACCTGGAGTTCCTGCCCAAGATGATGGATCCGCCCGTTCTGTTCGATCTGCATCTGCAGCCGCGGCCCGAGCGTGATGTAAAAGTTGCCGTTCTCCAGGCTCTCCTTGACGCCGTCCTCAGTCAGCTCTTGCAATCCGATATACGTCAGAGCAGTGTTGTCCATTTCGCTTTCGATGCGGCGCCAATCACGTCCGGTGCTGCAGGAAATCCGGTGGCCTTTCTTCAGCAAATCTGTCCACATTTCGTATGCCAATCGGCTCCGGAAGCTTTCGTCCGGATTGACCCGGTTCCATAATTCGATGAAGTCGACGTTGTCGTAATCCTTCACCTGAAATTCCCATCGGCACCCGGTACAGATCGGACTGCCAATCGAAAAAGGATGGGCAATGCCTACGATACCGCCAATGCCTTTGATTTCGCTGATGCGGGAATCGATTGTATCCCGATCCGCTTTGCGCCAATCAATCATCTGCTTCGAACCGATGACCAACATATGGCCTAAGTAGGTCGTCCACTCGATCCCTGGAATGACCAGCATATCGCCCGACCAATGCCGATTATTTTTCCATTCCTCATAAGGCGCGACCGTATTGTGGTCAGTGATCGTCAGGATGTCATAGCCGAAATCCTGGGCGCTTCCCAGCAGTTCCTCAGTCGTGAAGCCGCCATCGCTGTGATTCGTGTGCGCGTGCAACTCTATTGCATAGTAGTCCACTTTAATTTCCTCCTTGAATCGTCAGTCTGACTTGGGCTTGGTCCAAGTCAGACAATGCGGATGTTCCCGCCAAAATAGTCAGGGAGCACCTGAGAGATGATGACCAAAGCCTTTTCCCGATCCACATGCTGCGGCAAAAAGGAAAAGTTTGCATACAGACTCTGATTGGCTATCGTCAGCACGAACGGAAGCTTGCTGTGCTTCTGGTGGTAGGCCGGAGTAAAAACCATTTCCTTCTCGAGTATTGTTTCTGTGGACTCTGTTCGGGTGTGCTTTTGGATCATCATGTTTCCTCCCTTGAATAATTCTCTATTCACAACCACAAAAAGTGCCCCCGCTGTTTAGCAGTGGAAGGCACCTTTTGCGTGAATGTGACGGATGCTCAACGATGCTTCCACTCTTTTCAAGCGTTTCATCCTGTCTGCGCCCCTTTTTGTTGGATGTAGGCCCAGGCTTTTCTGGTCGTGATGTTGTAGATATTTTCCTTTTCGTAATTTTCGATCGCGATCAAGTCGTTCACGGTCCACAAGGAAAACTCCAATTCCAACAGTTTGCCTTTCTCCTTTACGGCATCGGTGAACAACTGATGATTGATGTTGATGATTTTTGCTTGGCTGCGGGCCAGTTTGGACAACGCTTCGAGCAACACATTTTCTCCCCATCGTCCGATATGCTCGCCATGAAATGAATCATCCATACCATTTTCGATGTTCATCAAGATCTGATTGCTCCACTTTGACAGAAATCTGCAGGCCACCGTTCCGCTCAACTCCACTTGCGGCCAAAGAGCGTATTTGTCGGCCAATTTGTATACTGCTTCTTCCAGCCCGCTTTCCTTCAGATCGCAATTGATGCGGATCGGGCTGTTTTCCCGGGCGATGTAAGCAAACACATCTTCCAAGGCGACATACTGTTGCCCCTCCTCCAATGCATCGTGGTGCAGAACAAGTTGATATTCCCTGTTCATCCGAACATCGACTTTGATGGCTGAAATATCCTGTTTGTCGCAGAAGAACACAACAAACTCCATACTGTTGTCCGCCAATCCATCACTGCCGGATTGCGCTGTTAAATAGGACAATTCTGATGACGCCTCCTTCTTTTTGCTTACTAATCCACTATAACAAGGCATTGTAAATATCCCGTCAAAATACAATGAAATATATACGAAGTTTGTAGCATCTTTGTAAACGAAGTAATTTATATTCGAATGTGAATTTTGTGCCCTCAAATGGATTGGGCTGCGGTAGTCACAGTGGGTCGCCTTCTCCGGCCAAGGCTGTCTAGCCGGAGAAGCGGAAATGATCAGGGGCCTCAGCTCCTGTCAGCCGATGCTTGCCGAAGCTGGGGATGAAATAGGGTCATCTTCTCCGGCGAAGGTTCGCTAGGTCGGAGCTGAATTTCAGCCATTCGAAAAAAACAGCACGCAAAAAAAAAAAGCACCATCCTGATTATAGGATGGCGCCCCTTTTACTAGCTAATTTAATTTTTTATTTTGCTGCTTTACGGCGTTCTGACAAGATCGCCACGTTTTCTGCAACTTTTGCTTTAGTCAGTGGGTAGATGAACCATAGGCATAGCGCAACGCAAGTGTATCCGATAGCCGGTACAAGCGTAGCCACATCGTAGATGCTGTCAAGAACGGATGCTTCTTGTGTTGCCGCAGCTGATGCATAACCGATAGCAGCCAGAGCGAAACCGCCCAATCCGCCAGCCAAAGCTTGGCCAAGTTTTCTTGAGAAGGAGTAGACGGCGTATACTGTACCGCTATCCGCACTTCCGGTTTTGACTTCTTGGTAGTCGATGATGTCTGTGATGAATGCCCAGATAACAACGTTGAAGTAGTTCATTCCCAGGCTTGCAAGAAATGCCATCGGAAGGAAGACCATTACATTATCCGTATGCATAAAGTACAGGACTGCATATACAACTGCTGAGAAGAACAACGCTACTGTCGCTGATTCTTTTTTACCAAAACGGGAAGCGATTTTATTTGCAAAAGGTGCAATCATCAGCGTACCGATAGTACCAAGGATACCGGCAACAGCCAATGTTTTGGAACTCTTGAAATAATCAGCGTACAGATATGCGTTCATCGTGTTCACCAACAGCATGGACAACAACAGGAAGATCGCTGCAGCGATGATTCCGCCTAGTGCGCGGTTTGTTGACAAGCCTTTGACAAGAACAGCCATTTCTTTACCGAAAGATTGTTTTTCAGTTGCCGGTTTTTGCGGAATCTGTACACGTTCGATCGTGAAGTGATAGCAGAACTGATATAGCGCGAAAGCAAGCACTGCAAAGATTGCAGCAATGATCGTGAAGCGTTCCGGAATGACTACTTGTGCACCGTTCGCATCAGTCGTATAGACGAACAAAGGAACAAAGAATGAGATGAAGATGCTGGCAATGCTGGCGCCCATGCTGCGGAATACAGAAAGTGACGCACGGTCTTCAGGTTTCTCACTGATTACGGATGCCATCGATCCATAAGGGATGTTGATCGCTGTGTAGCAGATGCTTCCCCAGAACAGATACGTAACAAAAATGTAGACGATTTTTGCAGTCATAGACCAGTTTTGAACGACTGATAAGAACATCAGGAAACCGGCGATAACAGCGAATGGTGCTACACGTTTGATCCAAACACGGAAGCGGCCGTCTTTCGAAGGCTTCAGGGTATCAACGAGACGTCCCATCCCCATATCGGTAAAAGCATCGATAATTCGTGCTGACAAGAACAACGTACCGACAACTGCTCCGCTGATTCCTAATACTTTTGTATAGAACAACATCAGGAAAGAACTTGAGAAAATGAAGAACAAGTCATTTGCCATATCCCCCGCCATATAGGCTATTTTATCCAGTAATCCGAATTCCCTTACATTTTTTTTGTCATCGGTTACATTTTGTACTTTATTTGCGCTTGCGTGTTGCATTTCATGACCCCTTTTCTTATATTGATAAATCGACGCCGAACCAGTTGATAAAATGGATAGAAACAATATCACAATGTGATATTCGGTTGCGATTAAAAAATTATAAACGTTTTCAAATGAAACGACGTAACATTTACACACAGAATATACCACGCATTTTTAGCTCGTACAACGGATTTATTATTAACAATTTGTGAACGTTTTTCACGTTATCTGTCATGTTCTTGCTCCAGCAATGATGTAAACGATACCAAAAAGACCAGCTATCCATATGTTACTCTGGATAGTTGGCCTGAAAATTAATGCTGTATTTTGACCTTCGTCACAATTGTTTCATTCCCCATCACCAGCACGTTCGTCAAAACAAACGCCAGGATGAAGGTTGCGATGCCGATCACCACATACATCGTCAATTGGTACGGATCGTAGATATACATCAGTGGCGACAACAACACCGCCAATCCGTAACTGTTCGCCTGTATCCCTAGCAGCGAAAGGGCCATGCCTCCCAGAGCGGAACTCGCCAACATCACGCCGATCGCCTTCATACCAGTGCGCATCACGACCCCGAACAGCGCCGGTTCGCTGATGCCCAACATTTGGGTAACGGTCGCGGAAATGCCGGCAGTTTTTACCGCGGCGCTGTTGGTCCGCAAGGCTATCGCAGCTGTCCGTCCGATTCCGGAATCGCCACCAGTGATCAATACACGGTGATTCTCCAACAAGTGGTTACCTACGTAGCTTTCCTCCCCGCAATCGGGTTTCGGTAGCATCTTATCTTGCAAAGCAGGGGTGTCTTGATCCTGATCTGCAAATTTTCCAGTGTGATACAACTCGCGTGGATCCTTCAAAATAGGTTCAGTCATCTTCCAACCCTCGTTTTATATAATTTTTTATATATTCTATTGACCCTTATATTCAGTAAGCGTATAATCACTTACATAAGTAATGTGAAACAAAACACAATATCGATTCGAATCTTCGTTGCTGTCATCCGAGCCACTTTGATTATTAGGGAGGAAAAAATGAACATCGAACGATTTATTGAAGCCCGCAAAGCGTTGAACCTCTCTCAGATGGACCTGGCAGAGGGTATCTGTACCCAAGCTACTTTGAGCCGCTTCGAGAACAACGGGCAAGTCCCGAACCTGAAGATCCTGATCAAACTGTGCAACAGACTAAATCTACCCTTGGGAGAACTGTTCCCTAAAGTAGGCGTCAAGTATACAGAAGCGACAGAAAAAATGAACGAAGCAGAATTCTTTCTGATCACAAGTGAATACGACCAGGCCTCGGACCTGCTGCAGAGCATTACCGTGAGTGAAATCGAAGAAAACAGCCTGGCCCTACGCTTCCATTATTTGAACGGTTTCATCATGATTGCGCAGCAGGTTTCAGTGACGGATGTATTGTTCACCTTCGATCAAATCTTACTGGCTGACGATGGGAACGATGTGGAAATCTATCGCCTGCTGGCTTATACCGGTATCGGCATGGTCTACAGCCGTGAAAAAAAACTGGAAAAGGCAGAGTTTTATTTCAGTAAGGTCCTGGAAAAAATTTATGCTTATCCGATCAAGACGATGGAGGATGTCTGGCGTGTACTGAATATTGTTTTCCAAAGCGGTACCTTCTATTCCCTCATCAATGAGATTGAACTGAGCAATGCACTGCTTTCCTATGCTGTTTCCATTTGTTCAGACAATCATGTGACCTACTACCTTGCCCGTGCAGCCATCCAGTTGGCCAAAAATGCCATCCTCCAGGAGAAGCCGCAGCAAGAAGTGCTGGAATTGATCTACGATGCCAGAGCCTATTCAAAAATCAACAAAAACACGATTGCGCTGAAAGAATTGGCGCAGTTAGAAAGTGAGATCCTTTCAGGGAATCCCGCAAAAGAATGACACGTTTATCCTGAAGGTGGTGGAAAAAATGGAACAAAAGAAGGCAACGGTCCGTCTGATGGGAACGATCATCGATCTACTTGTGACGCACACGCACCCTGATGCTATTTTGGAGGAGGCGATCCAACGCCTGAAAACATACGAACAGCGTTTCAGCGCCAATGATCCAACATCGGAGCTGATGCAAATCAATCAGTTGGCAGGGAAAGCCCCTCTCGCCGTCCATCCTGATTTATTTCACTTGATCAAGGTGGGGAAATACCATAGCTTAGCTCCTGGCAGTCATCTGAATATCGCGATTGGACCGTTGGTGCAGACTTGGCGGATCGGTTTCGGTGATGCAAAAGTCCCGAATGCTGAAGAGATTCAGAGGCTTCTTGAAATCACCGATTCCAACAAAATCCTCTTGTCCGAGAAGGATCAGACCGTTTTCCTTCAGCAAGAAGGCATGGCGATCGACTTGGGGGCCGTGGCAAAAGGCTATATCGCCGATCTACTGACGGCATACTTCAAGGAAGCCGGCGTAGCTTCCGCTCTCATCAATTTGGGCGGAAATGTCGTCGTGTTCGGACCATCCCAGAATCATGAAGATCCCTATTGGCGCATCGGCATCCAAAACCCACTGCTCCCCCGCGAGCATTTTAGCGCGGTATTGAAGATCCAGAACCAATCAGCGGTTACCTCCGGTGTATATGAGAGGCAGCTGGAAGCCCAAGGCAAGCACTATCACCATATTCTGGACCCACAAACCGGCTATCCGGCAGAAACGGATGTCATCAGCCTGACCGTGGTTGCCGATGACTCTGTCGATGGGGAAATCTGGACGACCCGCTTATTCGGCCAACCTGCCGACGTGATCCTCGCCACATTGGACCGATCGGAAGCAATCGACGGAATCCTGATCATGAAAGACGGCAGCCTCATCTGCTCAAAAGGCTTGGAAAACCGGCTGCAACGCAAACACCCCGCCTAATCACGTGTTTAAATGAATCATAAAAAAACTAATATTTGGAAGGAAGTATTCACATGAATAAATTAATCGGCCTCGTCGGCACAAACTCGGACCACTCCACTAACCGTATGCTGCTGCAATACATCCAAAAGCATTTTTCGGATAAGGCAGACATCGAAATCGTCGAAATCAAGGACCTGCCTATCTTCGACAAACCGGCAGACATGCAGATCCCGGCTGAGGCGAAAGCCTTGGCGGAAAAGATCGAAGTAGCTGACGGCGTCATCATCAGCACACCAGAATACGATCACGCAGTCCCCGCTTCCCTGATGAGCGCCTTGAGTTGGTTGTCCTACGGCATCTACCCCTTCGTCGACAAGCCTGTCATGATCACAGGGGCTTCCTATGGCGTACTGGGTTCCTCACGTGCGCAAGCGCATTTGCGTCAAATTTTGGATGCGCCGGAATTGAAAGCCCGCATCATGCCAAGTTCTGAGTTCCTGCTCAGCCATTCTTTGCAGGCTTTCGACGCAGACAACAATCTGAAGAATCCGGATCAGGTCCAAGAGCTGGAAGGCTTGTTCGAGGACTTCCTAATGTTTATCAACATCATGAAACAACTATCGCACACCCACGCCGCACACGTAAAAGCAGCTGAAAACTTTTCTTGGGAAAGTAACTAGAGATCGGAGACAAACATTATGAAATTAGTCGGTATTGTAGGTTCCAACGCGGAAGTATCATATAACCGCATCTTGTTGAAATACATCAAAAAGCAATTCAGCCACTTGTTCGACCTGGAGATTTTGGAAATCAAGGACATCCCTTTGTTCAATCAGAGTGATGACCAAACGAAC
Source organism: Trichococcus sp. (assembly GCF_049589555.1). Classification (GTDB taxonomy): domain Bacteria; phylum Bacillota; class Bacilli; order Lactobacillales; family Aerococcaceae; genus Trichococcus. The sequence goes on along the minus strand of NZ_JBAWAZ010000013.1, from coordinate 60,865 downwards.
AGCGCTGCTGTGCAAAAGTTGAGCCAAAAAATCCTGCAGGCGGATGGCGTCATCATCGCCACGCCTGAACACAACCACACGATCCCTGCAAGCTTAAAGAGTGTGCTGGAATGGTTGTCCTTCAAAATCCATCCATTGGAAAACAAACCGGTCATGATCGTGGGAGCTTCCTACTATGATCAAGGCTCTTCCCGTGCCCAACTGCACCTGCGCCAAATTCTAGATGCACCCGGCGTCAATGCCATCGTCCTTCCAGGCAATGAATTTTTGCTGGGCAAGGTCAAAGAAGCATTCGATGAACAGGAAAATCTGAAAGACAAACGCACCGTCGATTTTCTGGGCAGCTGTCTGGAAAAATTCACCCAGTTCATCACGTTGGTCTCTGCTGTTGAAGGACCGAAAAAACCGGTGCTCGAACCGGAAGACCTGTACGCTATCGGAAAAATTGCAACAACGATTGAAGGCGTCGATAAGGAAGCCGACGACTGGCTGGAACAAGCCGCTGAGCTTGTGGGCGCTGTGGAAGGCAATACCTACGTCAAACTCGAACGCGGCTTGTTGACCGTTGATCAGCTGAATTACTTCCTGGCTTCGATGCCGATGGAATTGACTTATGCAGACAGCAACAACCAATTTCTCTACTATAACCATACGAAACCGGCAGAAGAAATGCTCGCTGCGCGCGTGCCCGGCCAAGTCGGCAATCCGCTCTCCAAATGTCACCCGGAAAGAGTCCACAAAGGCGTGGAATGGGTACTCCAACAATTGCGTTCCGGCACAATGGACGCCTTCCGCGTCAACGTTCCGACTCATGGTCCGGACAAATATGTCGTGCATAATTATCAAGCGCTACATGATAAAGATGGCAACTATGCCGGCGTCAACGAATACATCCTGGACTTCAAACCGATCATCGACTGGTATCTGGCCCAAACCGGCCAAAAACTCGAGGGCGATGTCGATGCCGTTTCCAGCGCCTCCGTCAAAGACAACTACAGCAATGATGTGGATGCTGGTACAGGTGCATCGGTTAAAGCATAAATTCGTTACAGAGGCCTTAACAAATATTTTCCGCATAACAGCACAAGACGGGACTATCTCTTTTTCCAAGAGATAGTCTCGTTTTTTTTCTGTCTTAAGAAGCATAGCCATTACTTTTCCGGTAAACACAAATATGTTTATCCATTTTTAATTAAAAGTTGAAGATCATTTTGATAAATGTTTGTTTCGTGAAACGCTTGCTCAAGCTTAACTGGATTGAGTCGATGTTTGATCTTAATTGTTTAACTTTCCTCCCATTTAGTATACCGTCAGTCCTCATTGATCACCCCTGTAATATTGGCAACAACACCCTCAATCCCCTGCTTTTTGTGCCTGCTTGTATCCATGTCAATCGCATATTTTTCAATCAGTATTTTCTGCCACTCAATCAATTTATCGTTTAGCATTGAAGTCTGTTCTGCATAAGTTTGAAATAATGAGAAGCTGCTTCCCAGGGATGCTTTTTCATCTCCAAAGGCAAAATCTATATATCAAAAAGACCTCACTCTTTCAGGAAATGAGGTCTTTTGGGCTAAAGCTGAGTATACTTATTTCCAAAGAATGCAATTTTATCAAGCATCTTTTGGAATTCGGGTATTGAGAAGATTTTGATTACTCTTTTACAAGACTAACCGTAATTTGAGGCGCCTTGCGACTATAATTAGGAACTTTCTCAGCGAAATTTTGTAAGTGAGACATTTTATTATGTAACTCAATCGCTTGTGGGTTTTCCCATTTTTCAACCATTACAAAACTATTTTCATCTGTAATAGCTTGGTAAAGTTGATAAGATAGGCAGCCTTCTTCTTTCCTAGATTCCTTAATTAGTTCTGAAATTTCATTTAAGAATTTTTGTTTTTGCTCGGGTATAATATAGAATTCTGCATTGATTACTATCATTTCTCCACCTACTTAAAATTAGTGATTTTTTCTGGTGCAAATCTTACGGATTCGTAGCCTTCTTCCATTGCCTTGCCGATTGACAGGATCATGACCGGCACATATCTTTCTTTGTCCAAATCGACTGCTTCCGCCAACTGATCCGCTTCAAAGCCGCCGATGGGATTTGTATCATAGCCATGGGCGCGGGCCACAAGCATGAATTGCATCGCTGCCAAACTGGAATCGATTTTTACGACATCATTCATTTTTTCTTTTGAAAAGTTCTTGTAGTAAGGAATGATGGCAGCCAATTGTTGGTCTCTGACCTCCGCTGACATTTTCCCTTGTTCGACAGCTGCATTATAAATTTCTTCCCCATACTCGTAGCATTGCATATCGCCGAATATCAGCACCATCGCTGACGAAGTGTCATTTTGTCTTGTGTTGAAACGGATCAGCGGTTTCAATTTGGCTTTTGCTTCCTCGCTCTCGACAACCACAAAACGCCAAGGTTGCATGTTTACGGATGATGGTGTGGTTGTGGCTTCCTGGATCATTTCCAGCATTTCTTCCTGACTGATTTTAAAATTTTCATCATAGAGACGGATCGATTTTCTTCCGAATGCGATATCCGAAAAATCGTTGTTGATAAGTTTAGTGGTCATGTTTGCAGCCTCTTTCTTTTTATCTTTTCAAGTATAGTTTGTTCAGTAAATCGGATAATTGCTCTGCTTCCCCATCGCTTAAGGACAGCGATAGGGAAGATTTCCCCTGCTCATGTTCTTTTCCGCAGGCAGCCAAATCTTGGATCGCCTGCTCTGATAATTGAACAAAGACCTCTCTGTTGTTCTCTACATTCCGTTCCCGGATGACATAGCCCTTTTGTTCTAATATTTTCAGATGGCGCGTAATTGCCGCGCTGTCTATCTTCAGCTCTGTCTGGATCTGCTTTTGGGAGCATGTCCCCTTATCTTTCAGGAACATCAGCATTTCATACCGCGTCAAACTGAAGCCCGTTTCTTTTTCGAACAGCGTATTGATTTCCTGATTTGTGAGTTTGATCTGATATAGCAACCTGCTTATCTCTCTCAAGTCCATAGAATTTCACCTCGATTATGCGTATTTTTCTGGCTTACCGAACATTTGACCGGTCAACTGTTGATTAATCAATCATAAAGCAGCAACTAACTTTTGTAAAGCAACTTGCCTGGAAAACAATCATACATGCTGCCTTCTTTTCATCCTATACAAAAAGATCCCACTCTTCTGAATAGGATCACCCAATTTGTAATATGCGCGCAGCAAGTGCACCGCCCACGAAATATTTTTTGGAAGTCATAAGAGTTATGTAAGGATAGTTATTTACTGACTAAATAGAGTAAAATACCTGCAATTAGCCCACCACGAAGTGCAGCCGATAATAAGTATAGTGATTTTTGAAAACTTTTTCCTCCTAGCAATCCATACACAAATATACCTACGCCAGTTGCTAATCCCATATCAACAAAAGCTCCTCCAGTTTGGTGTATAAGAGAAAAAGTCATTCCATGGTTGAGTAACCAAATTGGACCAACAATTAGAAAAGCTGACAAAAAACCTCCAACTACTTTCCAGCGGTTTACCAACCTTCCCCATACTTGTATGATAGCGAAAGGTAATATAAATCCGCCTATAATTGTTAATATTTCTCTATACATCAGGATTCCCCTTCCTTCTTTCAAAGTAGTGTGAAACTACTGCTGCAAACACTGCACCGATTGATAAAAGAATAATTGTTGGTAATGATGAAAAGCTATTATAAACCCCTTTAGATAAAACATCTCTCGTAAAAACAGCAATTGCGATGCCAGCTCCCATATCGACTGTCGCTGCCTCACTGTCTTGATAGATTAGACCCTTGTAGTGAACAATATACCAAACGGGTCCAATTATTAATATTGCCGCTGCAAAACCAGCATAAATTCCCAAAATGGAAACATAACTCCAAAGGTAAGGGACCAAAAAACCTGCTAAACAATACGCCAAAAATGTTCTGATATAGTTCAAATACAACACCCCCTGATACCACAAATAATAACATGAGGCCCCTTGTTAATCAGCCAAATTGTTCATTTAATAACACCGTTTACAATTTGCTCACGAAAGTTAATAATTATTGTAAACAGTGTTCTAAGAATGGAGATATTCTGCTATTAAGTTAAGGTTGACTAACTGTTCATTGCCCCTCTTGAATTTTATACGAAAACTCCATCTAAAAAAACAAAAAAAAGACCCCACTCTTTCGAATGGGATCCTCACAGTATTGCAGATCAGCTTACTTATTATAAATCTTTGGACCTTTGCGCATGTTCTTGATATCATTTTTCGGCGTGTCGATTTGTTTGGACCTTCCGCCGCCTTGTTTATTCTTGATTATTTCTAACATTTTTTCTTTTGGATTCACTGTTTACACCGCCTTTGTTAATGGAACACTCCATGCTTTCATTCTATTGAATTTATGCCATAAAAAAAGCATCAGCAAGATGCCGATGCTTTAAGGCTGTTAATTGATTTGTCAAATTGGTCGTTTGAACCAAATTGAAGCAAATAACTTTTTTAAAAACGTTGATACAATAAATATTAACGTTTTGAGAATTGTGATGCTTTACGAGCTTTTTTCAAACCTGGTTTCTTACGTTCAACCATACGTGGGTCACGTGTTAACAGACCAGCTGCTTTTAATGGTCCGCGGAAGTCAGGATCTACTTCTAATAATGCACGAGAGATACCGTGACGAGCTGCTCCAGCTTGTCCAGTGAATCCGCCGCCGTTTACGTTAACGAAGATATCGTAGCTACCTAAAGTACCTGTAAGGTTTAAAGGTTGTTTGATTACTTCATATAAGTAAGCGAATGGGATGTATTCTTCCATGTCTTTTTTGTTGAAGATGATTTTACCTGTGCCAGGTAATAAACGTACGCGTGCAGTCGAATTCTTACGACGACCAGTTGCGATATATTGTGCTTGTGCCAATGAAATTCCCTCCTTAAATTAGGTTAGTGATATCTAAAACTTCTGGTAATTGAGCTTCGTGTGGGTGAACTGCTTCACCGTATACGTGTAACTTAGTGAATTGTTTAGCACCTAAAGAGTTCTTAGGTAGCATGCCTTTAACAGACAATTCAACTAATTTTCTTGAATTCTTAGCACGTAATTCACCAGCTGAAATTTGTTTTAGCCCACCTGGATAACCTGAATGACGGGAATAAATTTTGTCAGATGCTTTTTTACCTGTTAATGTAACTTTGTCTGCATTGATAACAATCACATAATCACCAGTATCTACGTGTGGTGTGAAAGTTGGTTTGTTTTTACCGCGTAAAATAGTTGCAACTTGTGTTGATAAACGTCCCAATGGGATGTCAGTCGCGTCGATTACGAACCATTTGCGGTCGATCTCGTTTGCTTTAGCCATGTATGTTGTACGCACGTTTGTTTCCTCCATATTCTTCTCTGTCTGTTTGATCCAATTGAGTTTCCGGGGCTCATCGTGGGGCAAACAATACCGTCTTATATGATACGACATTCCGAGAGAGTTGTCAATCGGTTCACAAGAAATATTTTATCCTTTTCAGCGCATTTTCAGCGCAAAACAGGTTCCACCCGCCCGCAGCAACTGCGTTTGTGGAACCTGTTTTTTATTTTTTCAAATATAAATATAATTGCTCGATGACCTCGGCCGGCACAAATGGATAGGCACCTTTGCCGGATGTCTTGTAAGGCTTGAATGCTTCGATGATACTGTTGTCCTTCACGATGTCTTCCACCGAGACGAACTCCCCTTTTTTTGTGATTGTTAATTCAAAAGCTTCGTATTCTTCGACTGCGACGTTCTTTTTCGGTGTCGAGTAATGCGCCATGCTGGCTTGCACGGAAAGGACCACATCATTCGGACATCCGATTGCTTCATAAAACTGGGGCATAGCGGCAGCCACAAAATCCGGCACATCGCCGCGTGGGATGCGCTTGAGTTCTTTGATGAACGTTACCATTCTTCCACTCTCCTTCATTCATTCTTATACTTCCATTATACGCGAGTTTCGGAATTTTAACATCATTCCAGATAAATAACCGTTCAAGCGTGATCGGTTATTTATCGCAGCATCACTGACTTTAAATACATAAAAATATTGACCACTTCAAACCCTCATGCTACCATTGCACTAACATTAATTTTAAATGATAAATAAATGATAATGCACTCATGTGTGTCATTTCGCATAAAGGGGAATCGAAGATGGATAATATCAGCATTCAAAGTTATCTTGCGCAATTGGGCAACAGAAAAGATCCGAAAACCGGCGCCGTCAGTGCACCGATTTATTTGTCCACAGCTTATGGACATCCTGGCTTGGGTCAATCGACCGGCTATGACTATACCCGCACTGCCAATCCGACTAGGGATATCCTTCAGGAAGGCTTGGCTGTCCTTGAGAACGGCGTCCAAGGGTTCGCTACCAGCTCTGGTATGAGCGCTATTCAGCTCGCGTTCAGCATTTTCCCGGCCAATAGCCATTTCGTCGCATCCAGGGACCTTTACGGCGGCAGCTTCCGTTATTTCCAGGATATGGAGAGAAAAGGCTTCTACTCCTTCACTTATGTCGATGACCCGCTCGATATCGCGTCCGCCATCCAGGACAACACGGCTGCTGTCTACATCGAAACGCCGACGAACCCGCTCATGAAGGAAACGGATATCTCGGCTGTGGCTGAGATCGCAAAAAAACACGGCTTACTGGTGATTGTGGACAACACCTTCTACACACCTCTGCTGCAGCGTCCTTTGGATCTGGGCGCCGATATCGTCGTCCACAGCGCCACCAAATACCTCGGCGGCCACAACGACCTGTTGGCGGGTGCAGTCGTGACGAACGACAAGGCTCTTGGGGAAAAATTGGCTTTCCAACTGAATACCGCAGGCGGAACGTTGGACGCCTTCGACTGTTGGCTCTTGGTCCGCGGAATGAAGACGTTGCCGTTGCGCATGAAGCAGCATCAGGCGAATGCAAATGCTGTCGTGGCCTATCTGGAATCGGAAGATCTGATCAAATCGGTCTACTATCCGGGCAAAGGCGGGATGCTCAGCTTCACGCTCCATGATAAAGCGTACATCCCTGCCGTGTTGGATGCCCTGAACATCTTCACTTTCGCTGAAAGCCTGGGCGGCGTAGAGAGTCTGATCACCTACCCGACTACCCAGACCCATGCCGATATTCCGGTTGAAGTCCGCGAATCCTATGGCTTGACGGACGATCTGCTGCGCATCTCGACAGGAATCGAGGATGCGGATGACCTGATCGCCGATCTGCGTCAGGCCTTTGCGAAGGCTGCGGTTGTTGCCAAAGTCTGATAAGGTAGATCGCAAAAGAAAATATGTTGGAAACCTCCGAAGAGCGGCATAGCGCTTGACGGAGGTTTTTGTTATTGGAGCTGTCCTCCGGTGATTTCCTCCGGTGAACGACGGCCTCGCCGGAGTTCGGACAGTTTGCGGGAGCGTCAGCTCCGGTGGGGGCTGCTTCATAGGAGCTGGCGGAGATTACAGAAGCTGTCCTCCGATGAGCGATGGCTACACCGGAGCTGGCGCCGACTTCCATTGCCCTAGAACGCAAAAAAGCGGGTGTGGAAAAGATTTCGTCTTTTACACAGCCGCTTTTCAGCATGCTTTTTGCTCTATTATTCGTTCTGCTTGGTTTCGAATGCTTTTGTGATCGTCATCAGGGAACGGAAGAGGTCTTCCATGCTGTCTTCGTAGGCTTTGTTCTCGGTCAGCCCACGTACTTTATCCAGCACCTTGTCTTCCCTGGATTGGTCCAGAATCGGCAGCTCGTTCTCTTTCTTGATCCGCGCGATTTCCGTGACTGCATCCATCCGGCGTTCGAACAGCTTCACCAACTCTTGGTCGATGGCATCGATTTCCGCTCTTTCCTTTTTAAACATCCATCTTCCCCCTATCCATTCCTTAATCTTTCTTCATCGTAATAAACTTCCACGAGATACAATCCTTGCGACGGGGCTGTCGGTCCGGCTTTGCGTCGATCTTTCACTTCCAAAAGGCGGTCGATTTCCTCGACCTTTTTCAGGCCGTCAGCGATCTGCAACAGCGTCCCCACGAAAATGCGGATCATATTATAGAGAAAGCCATTGCCTCTGAAAGTGAAGACCAGCTCATTGTTTTCCTCGTCCTTCCTGACGCTCGCTTCATAGACAGTCCGGACCAAGTCGGTCTTGTCCGTTTTTGTCGAACAGAAACTGGTGAAGTCGTGCTCGCCTTCCAGTTTTTTGATGGCCCGTTCCAGATTTTCCATATTGAAGCGGTAAGGATGGTGCGTCGTGTAGAGTCGTTTGAATGGGTTCGGGAAGCGATCAAGATCGACCCGGTAAATGTATTTTTTCCCCATCGCATGATAACGCGAATGGAACTCCTCTGCAGCGAGCTCCACCGATTTGATCAAAATGTCATCAGGCAGCAAACTGTTCAACGCCCGCAGCAGATGATCAGGCTTGATTGCAGCCGGGTAATCAAAGTGGATGACTTGTCCGAGCGCATGGACGCCTGAATCCGTCCGGCCGGATGCATGGATCGGAATGACTTGCCCATTCGACATTTTTTTCAGAGCTTTTTCGATTTCCGTCTGGACACTGTTGCCGTTAGGTTGGACCTGATAGCCCACATAACCCGTTCCGTCATATTGCACGATGCATTTGTATCGTTGTGCAGTCATGGTTGGCGTATGCCCCTTTCTTTTTCTGGATAATTTGTGGGATTATAGTTTTTTCTATTTTAAAAGGGACCGGAAATGCTACCCGGTCCCCAGACTCGTTCTATAGCGGCTGACTCAGCCCGTATGCGTTCAAGATCGGAAGAACAACAACAGCCCTGTCAGTGCGACAAACGCCAGCAGGCTCAGCGTATCGCGCAACTGCCAATCGAGAACGCGATATTTCGTCCGGCCTTCCCCGCCCTGATACCCGCGTGCTTCCATGGCGTTCGCCAATTCATCGGCACGATTGAACGAGCTGACGAACAGCGGCACCAAGATCGGTGTGACTGCCTTCATCTGCTTGACGATATTGCCTTCGCCGAACTCGACGCCGCGAGCCCGTTGCGCGTTCATGATCTTCGATGCTTCATCCATCAATGTCGGCACGAAACGCAGTGCGATGGAAAGCATCAAGGCGATTTCATGGACAGGAACCTTAAAGCGTTTCAATGGCCCAAGCAACTTTTCGATCGCATCGGTCAACGACAGCGGCATCGTCGTGAGCGTCAACAACGTCGAAATGAAGATGATCAGTACGAAGCGCATGAAGATGAAGGCGCCGTTGATCACCCCGAACGAAGTGATGCTGATCGGCCCCAGTTCCAGGTATGTTTCCCCGCCCCGTGTGAAGAGGATCTGCAGCAACACCGTGAACAGGATCAGCCAAATCAGCGGCTTCACACCGTTCAGAAAGACCGTCAGTTTGATGTCGGACAGGATGACGCACAGGAATGTGAACAATGTCATGATCAGATAGGTCTGCCAGTTATTGGCCAGGAAAATGACAAGGATGAAATAGAAAGCTCCGATCAGCTTCGCTCGCGGATCCAGTCGATGGATCAGCGAGTTGCCTTGGATGTAGCGCCCGAACAATAATTTATCCAACATCGATGCCACCCTCTTCCTTAGCGGCATCTTTGGAGCCTTTTTTCTCATTTATTTTCGCGATCAGCACAGCCGCCAGTTGTTCCGTACGCAGCGGTCTTTCGTTTCCAAAATCGATGCCTGTCTTTTTGCTGAATGTATCCAGAAAAGCCAGTGCGGATGGCAAGCCCAATTGTTTCTCCTGGAGCCAAGCGGCATCCTGGAAAATCTCTGCTGGCGGGCCCATCCGGACAACCGTGCCTTTCTCAAGGATGACCACATGATCCGCAAACGTTGCGACATCATTCATCTGATGCGTAACCAATACGATGGTCAGTCCTTTGTCGATATGGAGTTGATAAAACATATTCATGATTTCGCGTCTGCCGGCAGGATCCAATCCAGCTGTCGGTTCATCCAAGACCAGTACTTCCGGTTCCATCGCCAATACTCCGGCGATCGCTACGCGTCTCATTTGACCCCCTGAGAGGTCGAACGGGGAACGTTCCATGAAGGACTCATCCAAGCCGACCAAAGGCAACACGCGCCTCACGATCGCCATTGCGTCCGCTTCGCTGACGCCGAAGTTCATCGGACCGAAGGCGATATCCTTCGCGATAGTCTCCTCGAACAGCTGCGACTCCGGAAACTGGAACACAATCCCCACTTTTTTGCGCAGGTCCTTCAGGTTTTTGTTGTTCGATTTGTTCGTTATGATGCGGTCCCCGATCGTTACGCTGCCTTCAGTTGGCTTCAATAATGCGTTCAGATGCTGCGTGACCGTCGACTTGCCGCTGCCGGTATGGCCGATCAATGCCGTATAGCTGCCGTCCGGGATATTCAGATTCACATCATAGAGGGCCCGATTTTCGAAAGGCGTTCCGGCCGAGTAGGAATAGCCTACTTTTTCGAAAGTAATGTCCATAACCAACTCACCATCCCTTCCTCAGTCAAATATTCTTCAGGAACTTCCAGTCCCTGTCTCTTCAATTGGTATTTCAGCTTTTCAGGGAATGGGATATCCAAACCGATATCGATGATTTCCTTGCCCAAGCTGAATATTTCTTCCGGTGTGCCGATCCGTTTCAACTGCCCGGCTTCCATCACAAAGATGCGGTTCGCTTTGGCGGCCTCATCGATGTCATGGGTGATCGAAATCACAGTCAAATTTTCTTTTTCCTTGATCTCCTGGATGGTCTCGATGACTTCATGACGGCCTTCAGGGTCCAACATGGTCGTCGCCTCATCAAGGATGATGATGTCAGGAGACAAAGCCACGATCCCAGCGATCGCCACCCGTTGCTTCTGTCCGCCCGAAAGACGTGCCGGTTCCTTATCCATGAAGTCGGCCATGTTCACAGCCGCTACAGCATCAGCAACGCGCTTCACCATTTCCTCGCGCGGTATGCCGACATTCTCCAAACCGAAAGCAACATCGTCCTGCACGGTCGAACCGACAAACTGATTGTCCGGATTCTGGAAAACCATCCCGATTTTTTTTCGGACGTCCCAAACCGTCTCTGCATTCAAAGGTATCCCTTCAATGATCACTTCTCCGGAGTTCGCTTCTATCAAGCCGTTGATCGTTTTAGCCAAGGTTGACTTGCCTGAACCGTTTGGCCCGATGATGGCGATCCACTCACCTTGCTGGATTGTCAAGGAAACGTTGTTCAATGCCGGTCTTGCATCTTCCTCTGAATAGGAAAAAGTCACATTGCGCAACTCGATAATTTCATTCATGATGGCTGTCCTACTTTCTCTATAGTTGAATCTTACTGCCCGTAACCGTTCATCCGCCCCACAGCCCAGCGGGTATAAAAAAAGATGAAAATTACGGAAAAGGAATGTCTACTTTGTAAGTATAAACTACTCTTCCATATTTTTCATCCACTGTCTTGACACGGTACAGAAATAAAACGCTTTTATTTATATATCAAAAGAAACTAGAAAATATATTAGCATTTTCTAGTTTCTTTTGATAAAAAAAGCACTTTTTTTGATGAAAAAATGCCCTTCCGAAAATCATGCGATCTTCGGAAGAACCTTGAGCTAGACTAGGGGAGCCAGAAGCAATCCCATCATCATAACACTCTATTTCATCTAAAAGTGAACGTTTCATCTTTATGCGATTGAATTATACTAATTCAATGATAACCATTGGTGCAGCATCGCCACGACGAGGTTCTGTCTTCAAGATACGTGTGTATCCGCCTTGACGTTCTGCATAGCGAGGTGCGATATCAGAGAACAATTTTTGTAAAGCCGATTGAACAACGATTTTGTCATCTTCTTCACGTACATCTGCAACTTCGTTACGAACGTATGCTGCTGCTAAACGACGAGCAGATAAATCTCCACGTTTGCCTAAAGTAATCATCTTTTCAGTAGTTGAACGAATTTCTTTAGCACGAGCTTCAGTTGTAACGATTCGTTCGTTGATGAGTAAGTCAGTAGTCAAATCACGAAGCATTGCTTTTCTTTGGGCGCTTGTGCGTCCTAATTTACGGTAAGCCATCCTAGGTTTTCCTCCTTTGTACAGTACTAGTCGTCTTGACGCAAGCCTAGATTAAGATCATTCAGCTTGTTTTTCACTTCTTCAAGTGATTTGCGTCCCAGATTACGTACTTTGATCATCTCTGCTTCAGACTTGTCTGTCAATTCTTGGACTGTGTTGATGCCTGCGCGTTTCAAACAGTTATAAGAACGTACGGATAAATCCAATTCTTCGATAGTCATTTCCAGCATTTTTTCTTTATGTGTTTCTTCTTTTTCAACCATTATCTCGGCCTTGCGGGCTTCATCGGTCAGATTAACAAAAATATTCAAATGTTCCGTTAAAATTTTGGCAGCCAAGCTGACTGCTTCTTCCGGGCTGATGGAACCATCTGTCCAGACATCCAACGTTAATTTATCGTAAATATTTTTTTGTCCGATACGAGTGTTTTCAACCTGATAATTCACTTTGCTGATTGGAGTATAGATGGAGTCGACTGGCAAAACACCGATCGGCATATCTTCCGTTTTGTTATATTCGGAACGAACATAACCACGGCCATTTTTTACGTCCAAGCGAACATGAAAATGTGCTCCCTCTGAAACTGTACATATATATAAATCAGGGTTTAAGATTTCCACATCGCTGTCATGGGTAATATCCGCTGCAGTCACGACTGCTGGACCTTTTACGTCAATCTCGATTGTTTTGTCTTCGTCCGTATACAATTTCAAAGCTAATTTTTTGATGTTCAGAATGATTTGGGTAACATCCTCGACAACACCATCAATCGTTGAAAATTCGTGTAGAACACCATCGATTTGGATAGTTGTTACAGCTGTACCAGGAAGTGAAGATAATAGAATTCGACGTAATGAGTTCCCAAGTGTTGTTCCATAACCGCGTTCTAGTGGTTCTACAACGAATTTGCCGAATTTAGCATCTTCGCTGATCTCAATCGTTTCAATTCTTGGTTTTTCAATTTCGATCATTTATCAATTTACCCCTTTCAAAACGTGAAGTTCATGTTAGTGAGTCCATTGCGTTTCGTTACATACAAGTACAATTCTCAATTAAACACGACGACGTTTTGGTGGACGGCATCCATTATGAGGAATAGGCGTTACGTCGCGGATTGCGGTAACTTCCAAACCTGCTGCTTGTAATGAACGAATGGCAGCTTCACGTCCAGAACCAGGACCTTTAACAGCTACTTCAACTGTTTTCATGCCATGTTCCATAGAAACTTTAGCTGCTGCTTCTGCAGCCATTTGTGCAGCATAAGGAGTAGATTTACGAGAACCTCTGAATCCTAATGAACCTGCTGATGACCATGAAATAGCATTTCCATGAACATCTGTAATCATAACAATAGTATTATTAAAAGTTGAGCGGATATGTGCTACACCAGCTTCAACATTCTTTTTCACGCGGCGTTTGCGAGCTACTTTTTTAGCCATGAAGTTTTGACCTCCTTCACTTAATTATTATTTTTTCTTACCAGTGACTGCTTTAGCTGGGCCTTTACGAGTGCGTGCGTTGTTCTTAGTGTTTTGTCCGCGAACAGGCAAACCACGACGGTGACGCATTCCTCTGTAAGATCCAATTTCAATCAATCGTTTAATATTTAGGTTAACTTCACGACGAAGATCGCCTTCAACCTTTAATTTATCCACTTCAATACGGATACGGTCTAATTCATCATTCGTTAAATCACGAACGCGAGTATCTTCTGAAACCTCAGCTGCTGCTAAAACTTTTTGAGCTGTGTTTAATCCGATACCAAAAATATAAGTTAATGAAATAACTACACGTTTGTCACGCGGAACATCTACTCCTGCGATACGAGCCATTTATAGGCACCTCCTTGTTATTATCCTTGGCGTTGTTTGTGTTTGGGATTTTCGCAAATCACCATAACACGACCATTGCGGCGAATGACTTTGCATTTTTCGCAAATGGGTTTTACTGATGCTCTAACTTTCATTTAAATTCCCTCCTATTTAGTGATGGAGTGCAATTATTTAAAGCGGTAAGTAATGCGTCCACGAGTAAGATCGTACGGTGATAATTCTACCGTAACTTTATCGCCTGGCAAAATGCGGATGTAATGCATTCTAATTTTACCAGATACGTGAGCTAATACTATGTGACCATTTTCAAGTTCGACTTTAAACATTGCATTGGGCAAAGTTTCAACGACAACTCCTTCGATCTCAATTACATCGTCTTTCGCCACGCCTGCTAACCTCCTAACATTCTGTTGAGCTGATTAATCTTATGTCTTGGCAATTTTTACTCTAACTGCTAGATTATACCATAGCAAGTATCGATTGAAAAGAAATTTCCGATTAATTTCAAATGACATTTGCAACTATTCTATAATCTTTTGGATTTCGGTAAACAAGTTGTCGATGCCGATTCCGCCATCCACATTATGTACTAATCCTTTTTCGCTGTAAAATGCAATGATTGGTTTAGACTGTTCTAGATTAATCTGAATGCGATTTTCTACGGTTTCAGGCTTGTCATCTTCGCGTTGATAGAAATCGTGTCCGCCACAACGATCGCACGTTCCTTCCACTTTGGGAGGATTGTTCTGTTTGTGGTAAGTCGCTCCGCAAGAGCGGCAAATGATTCTACCTGTAAGACGTTGCATCAAAACTTCAGGGTTCACATCAATGTTAATAACAGCATCGATTTTTTTGTCGAGTTCATTCATGATAGCTTCAAGAGCTTTTGCTTGTACGAGGGTTCTTGGAAAACCATCCAACAAAAAGCCTTTTTCAGTATCAGATTCTGCTAATCTCTCTTTAACGATTCCGTTTGTAACTTCATCTGGAACAAGTTCGCCTTTATCCATATATGATTTTGCTTCCAGGCCCAAGGCTGTTTCATTTTTCATGGCAGCTCGGAACATGTCTCCTGTAGAGATATGCGGAATATTGTATTTCGCGATGATCTTTTCAGCCTGTGTTCCTTTTCCAGCACCGGGAAGACCCATAATAATTAGGTTCATCATTTTACTGCCTCCTAAAGATGTAAGAATATGTGACGAGGAAATCACTTTCCCCCCCACAAACTTACTATTGAATAAATCCTTGGTAATTACGTTTAACCATTCGACCTTCAATTTGTCTTGCCGTTTCCAATGCAGTACCAACTACAATCAGAAGACTTGTACCGCCAAGGGCGAGCGAGTCCGGCAAATCCCACAAACCTGAGGCAATGATTGGCAATAACGCAATCAGTCCAAGAAATAGCGCGCCGACCGTACTTAATCGCATAATCATGCCGGAAATGTAATCTTCTGTCCCTTTACCCGGACGTACACTTGGAATATAGCCGCCTTGCTTTTGCAAGTTCTCTGCCATCTTTTCAGGATTAATCTGAATGAAGGCATAGAAGTAAGTGAAGACAACGATCAATACCGTATAGATTGTTGCACCGATGGGTTCACGGTAATTAAAGATGGTTGACAAAATTTGATACCAGCTAGCTTCACTTTGACTTGCCGCGAAAAACCCAAGGATCGTCTGCGGGGTCATCATGAAAGAACTGGCAAAGATTACTGGAATGACTCCAGCAGAATTGATTTTTAAAGGTAAATGCGCGGATTGATTAGATCCGGAAGCACGCTTGGAATATTGAATGGGGATTTTACGTTCAGCTTGTTGAACGTACACAACGAGTATGACCACCAATAATATTGCTGTCAAAAGCGCAACCGAGAACAAAATGTTGTTCATTAAATCGGATCCTGCATCCACAAAACGATCATTGTAATAAGTGTAAAGATCTGTTGGGATTCTTGCGATGATACCTGAGAAGATGATCAATGACGTTCCGTTTCCGATACCGTGCATTGAAATGGATTCTCCGAGAAAAACAACCAGCATCGAACCTGCTGTCATCACTAACGCGATGATCATATAGGTTGTTATACCTGGATCGTTGACCAAACCCAAATTAGAGAGTTGGTTGAAACCGATCGAAACACCGACAGATTGCACAAATGCTAAAATGACTGTCAAATATCTTGTAACTTGATTTAACTTTCTTCTACCTACTTCACCCTGTTTGGACCATTCCACAAATTTCGGAACAATGTCCATTTGTAACAATTGAACGACAATAGAAGAAGTGATGTATGGCGAAACACCCATAGCGAAAATGGAATACTGACTCAGTGCTCCACCTCCGAATGTGTTCAACAGACTGAACAAGCCCGTCGATGCCAAGTTTGTGATGGCACCCGCATCAACACCCGGTACAGTAATATGTGTTCCGAGACGGAACACAATCAACATACCTAGAGTAAAAAAGATTCTATTTCTAATGTCTTTCGCCTGAAATGCATTTTTCAGAAGAGCAAACATTAGATCACCTCAACAGTCCCACCTGCAGCTTCGATAGCTTTTTGTGCTGCTTCGGAGAATTTATTAGCTTTAACTGTCAGTTTTTTCTCAACGCTTCCGTTGCCCAAAACTTTGATGCCTGATTTTTCATCTTTGACAATACCAGTTTCAACTAATAAAGCTGGAGTAACTTCTGTACCATCTTCGAAACGGTTTAAGATTTCTAAGTTGATTACAGCATATTCCTTACGGTTGATGTTCGTGAATCCACGTTTTGGAAGACGACGGAACAATGGAGTTTGTCCACCCTCGAATCCAAGTCTCACACCGCCGCCTGAACGAGCTTTTTGGCCTTTATGTCCACGACCGGATGTTTTACCATTACCGGATGAAGATCCGCGACCGACACGGTTACGTTCTTTACGTGAACCTACAGCAGGTTTTAATTCATGAAGTTTCATAGTAACTTGGCACCTCCTTTAATCTGATGTTTATTATTTAACTTCTTCTGATGTAACTAAGTGGCTTACTGTGTTGACCATACCCAAGATAGCTGGGTTAGCTGGTTTAACAACAGATTTGCCGATTTTGGACAATCCCAAAGCTTTGCAAGTATCTTTTTGGTTTTGAGGACGTCCAATCAAGCTGCGTTTTAAAGTGATCTTTACTTCTGCCATTATGTAGTCCTCCTTATCCTAGTAATTCTTCAACTGTTTTGCCGCGTAATTTCGCAACGTCTTCAGCATTTTTCAATTGTTTCAAGCCTTCGATTGTAGCACGTACCATGTTGATTGGTGTGTTCGAACCTAGGGATTTGCTTGTGATATCAGCGATACCAGCTAATTCGACAACGGCACGGACTGGTCCGCCTGCAGAAACTCCGGAACCGGATTTAGCAGGTTTCAACATTACGTTACCGCCACAGAAAGTTCCGATAACTTGGTGAGGGATTGTTGATTCAGACATTGGAACTTCAATAAGGCTCTTTTTAGCAGATTCGATAGCTTTACGAATAGCTTCAGGAACCTCAGCTGCTTTACCAGTACCGAATCCTACATGTCCGTTTCTGTCTCCTACAACAACTAAAGCAGCAAAACGTAGACGACGTCCACCTTTAACAACTTTTGTTACACGATTGATCGCAACAACGCGGTCTTCTAATTCAATATGATTTGGGTCAACATAAACCATGTGTGGTTATCCTCCTTTTCTTAGAAATCTAGTCCATTTTCGCGAGCAGCTTCAGCTAAAGCCTGTACACGGCCATGGTACAGATAGCCACCACGGTCAAAGACTACTTTTTTGATACCTTTAGCAACAGAACGTTCAGCAATCAATTTTCCAACTGCAGCAGCAGCTTCAGTTTTAGTACCGGTTGCGATTTCTGTTTCTTTTGTAGAGGCACTTGCTAGCGTCACACCCGCTACGTCATCAATTAATTGAGCGTAGATGTTTTTGTTGGAACGGAAAACGTTCAAGCGTGGGCACTCTGCAGTACCAGAGATTTTTCTTCTTACGCGTGCGTGTCTAGCTTGGCGCACTTTGTTTTTATCTGGTTTAGTAATCACAATTGTCACCTCTTTAAATTTATTTTGTTGGGTCGTTCAGGAAGCAAGTAATAATAGCGGACTATTATTTACCTGTCTTACCTTCTTTACGACGGATGATTTCGTTAGTGTACTTGATACCTTTACCTTTGTAAGGCTCTGGTGGGCGTACGCCGCGGATGTTGGCTGCCAAAGCGCCAACTTTAGCTTTATCGTAACCTTTAACGAAGATTTTAGTGTTAGTTGGTACTTCCACTTCGATACCGTCTTCAGGTGTGAATTCAACTGGATGAGAATAACCGACGTTCAATACAAGTTTTTTACCTTGCAATTGAGCACGGTACCCAACCCCTACTAAGTCCAATTCTTTCATAAATCCTTCAGATACACCTACAACCATGTTGTTTACCAACGCGCGTGTAGTACCATGAATGGATTTAGTGAATTTCTCTTCGTTAGGACGAGTGAAAGTAACAGTGTTTCCATCAATCTTGATGCCGATCATTTCATTAAATGTGCTAGTTAATTCGCCTTTCGGGCCTTTAACTGTAACAGTGTTACCTTGTTGAGTAACGGTTACGCCAGCTGGGATTTCGATTGCTTTATTTCCAATACGACTCACAGGGCTGCACCTCCTTTATCTTCTCTTATTTTTTGAAAATTACCAAATGTAAGCTAATACTTCGCCGCCGATGTTTTTCGCTCTTGCTTCTTTGTCGGTGATAACACCTTCCGAAGTAGACACGATTGCGATTCCTAAACCATTCAATACTTTAGGGATGTCGCCAGTTTTAGCGTATACACGCAAACCTGGTTTTGAAATACGTTTCAAACCAGTGATGACGCGTTCGTTGTTTGGACCATATTTTAAGAATACACGGATAACACCTTGTTTGTCGTCTGAAGTGTAATCAAAGTTTTTGATGAAACCTTCAGCCTTAAGAATGTTAGCGATCTCTAATTTTGTCTTTGATGCAGGCACTTCTAAAGATTCGTGACGTACCATGTTGGCATTACGAATACGAGTTAAGAAATCTGCGATTGGATCTGTCATGACCATTTACATTATACCTCCTTTTGCGAGTATGGTTAAATTACCAGCTAGCCTTTTTCACGCCGGGAATTTGTCCTTTATAGGCAAGTTCACGGAAGCAAATACGGCAAAGTTTGAATTTGCGATAAACTGAATGTGGACGTCCGCAACGTTCACAACGAGAGTAAGCTTGAGTAGAATGTTTTGCGGGACGTTTGTTTTTAGCAATCATGGATTTTTTAGCCAATTATTATTCGCCTCCTTAGCTTATTTTTGGAATGGCATTCCAAGTTGTGTCAATAATTCTCTTGATTCTTCGTCAGTGTTAGCAGTAGTTACGATAACGATATCCATACCACGTACTTTGTCGACTCTATCATAGTCAACTTCTGGGAAAATCAATTGTTCTTTGATACCTAAAGTATAGTTTCCACGACCATCAAAAGATTTTTTGCTGATCCCACGGAAGTCACGTACACGTGGTAATGAAACTGTTACTAGTTTATCCAAGAAGTCGTACATTCTTTCGCCACGTAAAGTAACTTTAGTGCCGATAGGCATACCTTCACGTAAACGGAATGCAGCGATTGATTTTTTAGCTAATGTGATGACTGGTTTTTGACCAGAGATCAAAGTTAGTTCTTCAACTGCTTTATCTAGGTTTTTTGTGTTTGAAACTGCATCACCCACACCCATGTTGATGACAATTTTGTCAATTTTAGGTGTTTGCATGATTGAAGTGTATTCAAATTTTTCCATCAATGATGGAACGATTTCTTTTGTGTATCTTTCTTTTAAACGATTCATTTAGAATATCCTCCTTCCTCTAATAATTAATCAATGATTTCGCCGGTTTTTTTGGAAACGCGGACTTTTTTGCCATCTACGACTTTAGATCCTACGCGAGTAGGTTCGCCAGTTTTAGCATCAATTAACATAATGTTAGAAACATGGATAGGTGCTGCTTCTTCAAGAATTCCACCTGTTGGGTTTGTTTGAGAAGCTTTGCGATGTTTCTTGACAATATTAATGCCTTCGACAATAACACGATCTTTTTTAGGGAAAGTTTTAAGGATGACTCCTTCTTTACCTTTATCTTTTCCAGTAATGACTTTAACTTTATCACCAGTTTTTACGTGCATGCTTTGTTGCACCTCCTTCATTTATGACAGTTGATTACAATACTTCTGGAGCAAGGGAAACGATCTTCATGTAGTTGTTGTCACGCAATTCACGTGCAACTGGTCCAAAGATACGTGTTCCACGAGGGCTCTTGTCGTCACGAATGATTACACAAGCATTTTCGTCAAATTTGATGTAAGAACCATCTTTACGGTGTGCGCCGTGTTTCGTACGAACGATAACAGCTTTAACTACATCACCCTTTTTGACAACACCACCGGGTGTAGCTTGTTTTACTGTGCAGACGATTGTATCACCAATTCCTGCGAATTTGCGGTTTGAACCACCTAACACTTTGATAGTTAACACTTCTTTAGCGCCTGAATTATCGGCAACTCTTAAGCGGGATTCTGTTTGTATCACTTCAGTATCCTCCTTCCGGATATAAAAATATTTATTTGTCTGATTAGATGATTACTGATTCTTCAACAACTTCGAGCAAGCGGAAGTTTTTAGTAGCAGATAGAGGACGAGTCTCCATAATTCTAACTACATCTCCCATTTTAGCTTGGTTGTTTTCATCATGTGCTTTGTACTTTTTAGAGTACTTAACGCGTTTACCATAAGTTGAATGTGTTTTTGTTGTAGATACTTCTACAACAATTGTTTTATCCATCTTATCGGAAACAACAACACCTTGGTAGACTTTACGTTGGTTACGTTCTTCAGTCATTTCGTTGTGACCTCCTTTGCTGATCTACTATTTTTGCAATTCTTGTTGTCGCAATACAGTTTTAATACGTGCAATTGATTTGCGTACTTCTTTCAAGCGGGCAGTATTTTCTAACTGTCCGGTTGCAAGTTGGAATCGTAGATTGAATAATTCATCTTTGAATTGTTTTTCTTTATCAATCATTTCAGCAGTGGATAACTCTTTAAGTTCATTAGCCTTCATTCGATTCACCACCAATTTCTTTACGTTTTACAATTTTTGTTTTAACTGGCAATTTGTGAGATGCAAGACGTAGAGCTTCGCGTGCCACTTCTTCAGGGACGCCTGCTACTTCGAACATGATTTTGCCGCGTTTAACTGGAGATACCCAACCTTCAGGTGCCCCTTTACCAGAACCCATACGGACTCCGATAGCTTTGGATGTATATGATTTGTGAGGGAATATTTTGATCCAAACTTTCCCACCACGTTTCATGTAACGAGTCATAGCGATACGAGCAGCTTCGATCTGACGGTTTGTGATCCAATGAGAGTCAATAGCTTGCAAACCATATTCGCCGAAAACTACTTCTTTTCCGCCTTTAGCTTCTCCGCGCATTTTTCCACGGAACTCACGACGGTGTTTTACACGTTTAGGTACTAACATTGGTTATTTCCCTCCTTTCTCAGTTGTTTTTTTTGCTGGTAAAACTTCACCACGGTAAATCCAAACTTTAACGCCTAATTTACCATAAGTTGTGTCTGCTTCTTCCCAAGCGTAGTCGATGTCCGCACGCAATGTATGCAATGGAACAGTTCCTTCAGCATGAGTTTCAGCACGAGCGATATCTGCACCATTCAAACGACCAGAAACTTGCGTTTTGATCCCTTTAGCGCCAGATCTCATTGTACGTTGGATAGCTTGTTTTTGAGCACGACGGAAAGCTACACGGTTTTCCAACTGTTTAGCGATACCTTCAGCAACCAATTTAGCATCCAAGTCTGGTCTTTTGATTTCCACGATGTTGATGTGTACTTTTTTACCAGTCAGTTCATTTAACTCTTTACGAGTTTTTTCAACTTCAGAACCGCCTTTACCGATTACCATACCAGGTTTGGCAGTATGAATAGAAACGTTCACGCGGTTAGCCGCACGTTCAATTTCAATTTTAGAAACAGAAGCTTCGCTTAAGTTCTTTTCGATATATTTACGGATACGTAAATCTTCATGTAAGAAAGCTGCGAAATCTTTTTCAGCGTACCATTTAGCATCCCAGTCACGAATGATGCCGACACGTAATCCTAATGGATGAATTTTTTGACCCACAGATTATCCCTCCTTCTTTTCTGATACCACGATTGTGATGTGGCTAGTACGTTTCATGATTGGTGAAGCTGATCCTTTTGCACGTGGACGGAAACGTTTCATCGTTGGTCCTTCGTTAACATAAGCCTCGCTTACTACCAAGTTTTCGATATCTAAATCATAATTATGTTCTGCATTGGCAATTGCTGACATCAACACTTTTTCTACAACGGGCGAAGCGCCACGCGGTGTGAATTTCAGAATGGAGATTGCTTCTCCGATGCTCTTGCCTCTGATAAGATCCACTACTAAACGAACCTTACGAGCGGCAATGCGAACAGTTTGTGCAGATGCTTTTGCAGCTGTGATTTGTTCTGGCATGTTATTTCCTCCCCTCGTAATTAACGGCGACCTGTTTTCTTGTCGTCTGCGGCATGGCCACGGTATGTTCTTGTTGGAGCGAATTCTCCTAATTTGTGTCCTACCATGTCTTCTTGAATGTAAACTGGAACGTGTTTTCTTCCATCATAAACTGCAATCGTTTGTCCGATGAATTGTGGGAAAATTGTAGAGCGGCGAGACCAAGTTTTAATTACTTGTTTCTTTTCGCTAGCTAGAGCAGCTTCAACTTTCTTAATTAAATGTTCATCGACAAAAGGTCCTTTTTTCAAACTACGACCCATGGTGAAGCCTCCTTTCGATTATGTGTTGCTTCAGTTAATTATTGTTGTGATAATTATTTTTTACGTCCACGAACGATTAGCTTGCTAGATTTAGCTTTCTTGCTACGAGTTTTGTAACCAAGAGCAGGTTTACCCCAAGGAGTAACTGGCGCTTTGCGTCCGATTGGAGATTTACCTTCACCACCACCGTGTGGGTGATCGTTCGGGTTCATTACAGAACCACGGACAGTAGGGCGTTTACCCAACCAACGGTTACGTCCAGCTTTACCGATGTTGATCAATTCGTGTTGTTCGTTACCTACTGAACCGATTGTTGCACGGCAAGTTGAAAGGATTAAACGTACTTCGCTTGAGTTCAAACGAACTAGTGTATATTTACCTTCTTGTCCAAGTACTTGAGCACTTGTACCAGCTGAACGGATCAATTGACCGCCTTTGCCTGGTTTTGTTTCGATGTTGTGGATAACAGTACCGACTGGGATAGTTGACAATGGCATTGCGTTTCCGATTTTGATATCAGATCCTACTCCAGATTCGATTTGTTGGCCTACTTCGATGCCTTTAGGGGCAATAATGTAAGTTTTGATTCCATCAACATATTGGATCAACGCGATGTTTGCAGTGCGGTTTGGATCGTACTCGACAGCTTTGACGATACCAACGACTCCATCTTTATTACGTTTGAAGTCGATCACACGGTAAGCACGTTTGTGTCCACCAGCTTGATGACGAACGGTAATTTTACCTTGGTTGTTGCGGCCAGCTTTTCTTTTGATTGGTTCGATCAAAGATTTCTCAGGTGTTGTTTTTGTGATCTCTGCGAAATCAGAACCAGTCATATTACGACGGCCGTTTGTGGTAGGTTTGTATTTCTTAATCGCCACGTTTTTTCCCCTCCTATTTGATTATTTCAGTAAATTAATTTTCGAATAATTCGATTGTTTTAGAATTTTCAGTCAAAGTGATGATTGCTTTACGGCGTTTTTTTGTATAGCCTTTGTATTTGCCCATACGTTTAAGTTTGCCGCGTACATTCATGATGTTTACGTTTTTAACATCTACACCGAACAATGATTCGATAGATTGTTTAACCAATGTTTTGTTAGCACGTACATCCACTTCAAAGGTATATTTCTTTTCATCCATTGCAAGCATAGAAGCTTCCGTGATGATTGGGCGTTTGATAACGTCTGTTGCTTCCATTATATAAGAGCCTCCTCTACCTTAGAAAGAGCAGCTTGTGTCAAGACTAATTTGTTGTTTGAAACAACATCCAATACGTTGATTCCTGTTTCGTTAACGACTGTTACGCCAGGAAGGTTACGTGCTGATAATGCTGCAAAATCGTTGTCGTTTTCTACAACAACCAATACTTTCGTATCAACGTTAAGGTTTTTCAACACATTTGCAAATTCTTTTGTTTTTGGTGCATCGAAGTTCAATGTTTCAACTACGATCAAGTCTCCTTCAGCAACTTTCGTTGAAAGAACTGATTTGATAGCTAAGCGACGAACTTTCTTGTTTAATTTATAGCTGTAAGAACGAGGTGTTGGTCCAAAGACAACTCCACCGCCAACCCATTGTGGTGAACGGATTGAACCTTGGCGTGCACGGCCTGTTCCTTTTTGTTTCCATGGTTTACGACCACCACCGCTGACAGCGCTGCGGTTTTTTACTGCGTGAGTTCCTTGTCTTAAAGAAGCGCGTTGCATGATGATTGCATCGTAAACAACGTTTTCGTTAGGCTCAATCCCAAAGATTTCTTCATTCAAAGTTACTTCACCGTTTTGTGTTCCATCTTGTTTAAATAAGGCTACGTTTGGCATTTTTCTCGTTCCTCCTCTCTTTTATATTATTTGTTTGCAGCTTTGCGAGCTACTTTGATTTCGATTAATGATTTTTTAGAACCAGGTACGTTACCTTTGATCAGGATTACGTTTTTCTCAACGTCAACCATAACGACTTCAAGGTTTTGGATAGTAACGCGATCGTTACCCATACGTCCTGCTAATTTTTTACCTTTGAATACGCGGGATGGGAATGAAGCAGCACCCATTGAACCCGGACGACGATGGTAACGAGATCCGTGGGCCATTGGTCCGCGGCTTTGTCCGTGACGTTTGATTACGCCTTGGAAGCCATGTCCTTTAGTGGTACCAGTGACATCAACAATGTCGCCGGCTTCAAAGATATCAACTTTGATTTCTTTTCCTACTTCGTATTCTCCTAGCTCAACATTGTTAAATTCACGAATGAAGCGCTTAGGAGCAGTTTTTGCTTTTGCTGCATGACCCTTAGCAGGTTTGTTTGACAATACTTCACGCATTTCTTGGTAGCCTAGTTGTACCGCTTCGTAGCCGTCCGTTTCGTTAGTTTTAACTTGTAAAACAACGTTTGGAGTAGCTTCGATAACTGTAACTGGTACTAACTCACCGTTTGCAGTAAAGAATTGAGTCATTCCTACTTTTTTGCCTAAGATTCCTTTGGTCATGGTAACACCTCCGTTTGTTTTTTATATGATAGGTTTGATTATAATTTGATTTCGATGTCTACGCCGCTTGGTAAGTCAAGCTTCATCAAAGCGTCAACAGTTTTTGTTGTTGGGTTGATGATGTCGATTAGACGTTTGTGTGTAAGCATTTCGAACTGCTCACGAGAATCTTTGTACTTGTGAGTAGCACGGATCACTGTGTATAGTGATCTTTCAGTCGGCAATGGAATCGGACCAGAAACGGTAGCTCCCGTTCTTTTTGCTGTTTCCACGATTTTATCCGCTGATTGATCAAGAGCACGGTGTTCATATGCTTTTAAACGAATACGTATTTTTTGTTTTGCCATGTTGTTCCCTCCTTCGTCAGATGTAATTCATAAGACTAGCTCCACGAAAATTCCCCGGCACACCCGCCGTGACAAAGCGACCGGGTGTGTCGCAACCTCTCGTCTCTTAGCTGCAGTTCCCGAATGAACGGTCCCCAATACATTATTCATAACCATGAATGCCGTACCAATATATTATACATAATCCCATTAGTTAAAGCAAGTCTTTTCTGAAAATAATATTCAGTTTCTGCTATTATCCAAATGACTTGTATTGCCTGAGCACTATGAAGCATTTTGTCCCTTCACTATTATACTGATCTGTAAGAAGAATGCAAGTCCAACGGTAATGTTGAATATCCTGACTCGAGAAATGCAACAAAATTAAATAAGGGACCATCTCGCATGAGACAGCCCCTGATTGCTTATTCGTTTGGATATTCCAAAGCTTTCTTGCCTTCATCCCCTGTGCTGACGCGGATGACGTTTTCTACATTATAGATGAAGATTTTCCCGTCCCCGATGTTGCCGCTGTACAATGCTTTTCTGGCAGCGTCCACAACCTCTTGGACGGGAACTGTGCTTACGACGACTTCGACCCGGATCTTCGGCAGCAGATCTGCTTCGGTCTCGACACCCCGGTAATAGGTACTATGCCCTTTTTGCATGCCGTAGCCGAATACATCGAAAACGGTCATGCCTGTGATGCCGATGCTGTTCAGTGCTTTTTTCAGACCTTCAAATTTACTTTCGTTCGTGATGATTTCAATTTTAGTGATCTTAGTTTGTGCATCTTGACCGCCTGTTGTAGCTCCGGAGGCTTGGTATTCCACAACGACTGATTTGTCCAGGTCTTCAAGAGATGCATTCGCGAAAGCCAATTCCTGATTGTTGCCAGAGAAAGTGCGCTCCTGGAATTTTTGGAAGGCCGTTCTCAATTCGCCCGGCACGACCGATGCAGCTGTATTTGAATAATTGGTATCACTCAAAGCTACAGCGAGACTGCCGTATGCTGTTTCGCCATGGAGAGCATAATCCAATCCGATTTCTTCTTCTTCTTCAGAGACACGCACTGGCATGAATTTACTGATTAATTTCAACAAGAGATAGGACATGATGCCGGCGTATGCAAGTACAGCCAAAATGCTGACAACTTCTGCAATCAAAAGTGAGGCACTGCCATCTACCAACCCACCTTCAATGGCAGGATTGATGTTGCTTGTTGCAAAGATTCCTGTTGCGATTCCGCCCCAGATACCACCGATGCCATGGCATCCGAATGCATCAAGTGCATCATCATAATCAAATTTCTTCTTCAGAACGGATACGCCATAGAAGCAGACGATACCGCCGATGAAACCGATGGCTAAGGCTGAAATTGGGCTGACGAATCCGGCACCAGGAGTGATGGAAACCAGACCAGCTACAATACCGCTGACGAAACCAAGTGCAGTCGGTTTCTTGTGGATGATCCATTCGCAGATCATCCAGCTTATGCCGGCTGTGGCAGCGGCAGTGTTTGTGGTGATGAAGGCGTCCAGTGCAATATCATTGATTGCAAGAGCACTCCCTGCGTTGAAACCGAACCAGCCGAACAACAGTAGGCCAGCCCCGATCATCGTCATCGGAATATTATGTGGCTTGACGGAATCGTGGTTTTTTCTTTTGCCTAGATAAATGGCTGCTACCAGAGCCGATATACCGGAACTGATATGAATGACGCTCCCGCCAGCAAAGTCGAGTGCACCCAGTTCGCGGATCCAACCGCCATTTCCCCAGATCCAATGGGCAATCGGATCATAGACGAAAGTCGTCCATAAAAGGATGAAGGCAAGGAATGCTGGGAACTTCATGCGTTCCGCGATGCTTCCTGAAATCAAGGCTGGAGTGATAATTGCGAAAGCCATCTGGAACATCATGAATAGTTGATGTGGAATGGTCGGTGCATAATCAATCGGCGTGAAGCCTACACCGTTGAGTAATGTGAAAGACAAATCGCCGAAAAATTTTGAATCGCCTCCGAATACAAAAGAATATCCGAATAATAGCCATTGGATAGAAACGATTGCGATGGCAGCGTAACTGTGCATCGTCGTGCTTAGAACATTTTTCTTCCGGACCATCCCTCCGTAGAATAGGGATAAAGCTGGCGTCATCATCATGACCAAGATCGTTGCAAGGAAGACGAAAGTTGTATCTGCATAATTAATGTTCTCCATATAGATTCTCCTTTTGCTGATAAATTTTTTGGTGTATTACTGCTTTGTGATGTTTCTTACTTTACACCCTAAGAAAAAGAAAAGCACCAAAATGATGACGACCTGTGTGATGATATGTGACATGAACAAGGCGTTATGGAGAAATACGACTGCACAAGTTGCCCTAACAGCAAATAAAAGGCTATCCCGCCCTCGACAAGTACTGTAATCGTGTCATGAAAACGGTTCAATCACTAAATTCGCGTTATATAACCTGACATAAAATGAGGTCGCAACAAAAAAAGTTAAAAATTGGGCAATATATCAGCAAAAACACAAATGGGCCAGCAATGGTTTGATTCAGTACCCCGGTCGAAAATCCTCTTTCTTCTATATAATATGAACATTAATATGGATAAAGCTGATATGGTAAAAATTCTGGATTTCTCTCTCCGGCAGCCCCTTTGCTCCAACTCCAACACAAAAAGACGCTCTATTCAAGAGCGCCTTCCCGGATCGGAATTTTTCTAAAAAAAAAAAAAACGGAAGCCGAGGCTCCCGTTTTTCGAATTTTATTTTGAAATAAAATTATTTAGTGATTGAAGCTACAACGCCAGCGCCTACTGTACGTCCACCTTCACGAATAGAGAACTTAGTTCCGTCTTCGATAGCGATTGGGTGGATCAATTCGATAGTCATAGTAACGTTGTCGCCAGGCATTACCATTTCAACGCCTTCTGGTAAGTTACATACGCCTGTAACGTCAGTTGTACGGAAATAGAATTGTGGACGGTAGTTTGTGAAGAATGGAGTGTGACGTCCGCCTTCTTCTTTTGAAAGTACATAAATTTCAGCAGTGAAAGTTGTATGTGGAGTGATTGAACCTGGTTTAGCCAATACTTGACCACGTTGGATTTGTTCACGTGTAACACCACGTAACAAAGCTCCTACGTTATCGCCAGCTTCAGCGTAATCCAATAATTTACGGAACATTTCAACACCGGTAACAACTGTTTTCTTAGTTTCTTCAGCAATACCGACGATTTCAACTTCGTCACCAACGCGGACTTGTCCACGTTCAACACGGCCTGTAGCAACAGTACCACGTCCAGTGATTGAGAATACGTCCTCGATAGGCATCATGAAAGGCTTGTCAGTTTGACGAACTGGAGTTGGGATATATTCGTCAACAGCAGCCATCAATTCCAAGATTTTTTCTTCGTAAGCTGGGTCGCCTTCAAGAGCTCTCAAAGCTGAACCAGAGATTACAGGAACATCGTCGCCAGGGAAATCGTATTCTGTTAACAGGTCACGAACTTCCATTTCAACTAATTCTAATAATTCTTCATCGTCAACCATGTCAACTTTGTTCAAGAATACTACGATGTAAGGAACACCAACTTGACGAGACAACAAGATGTGCTCGCGAGTTTGTGGCATTGGACCATCAGCAGCAGAAACTACTAAGATAGCTCCGTCCATTTGTGCAGCACCAGTGATCATGTTTTTAACATAGTCAGCATGGCCTGGGCAGTCTACGTGAGCGTAGTGACGAGTTTCAGTTGAGTATTCAACGTGAGAAGTGTTGATCGTGATACCACGTTCTCTTTCTTCTGGAGCGTTGTCGATTGCAGCATAGTTAGATGCTTCTGCGAACCCTTTTTTAGCTAAAACTGTTGTGATAGCTGCAGTTAATGTTGTTTTACCATGGTCAACGTGTCCGATTGTACCAACGTTTACATGGGGTTTTGAACGGTCGAATTTTACTTTTGCCATTTTAAATCATTTCCTCCTCATATTGAGTGCTTATAATTTGTCTAGACTTTAATCGTCTATCGTATAAAGTATACCGATTTGTGCTCGAAAAAGCAATATACAAGCTAAGCAACAGCGAGATTACTCTTCGCTATTTTTTCCGCTCTTCTTGATGATTTCTTCTTGAACAGATTTAGGAACAGCTTCGTAATGATCGAATGTCATTGAGAACGTTCCGCGGCCTTGTGTAGAAGAACGTAAAGTTGTAGCATAACCAAACATTTCTGATAATGGAATGCTGCTCTTAACGATTTGTGCGTTACCGCGTGCTTCAGTACCTTCGATACGTCCACGACGAGAACTTACATGTCCCATTACATCTCCCAAATAATCATCAGGAACTGTAATTTCTACAGCCATCATTGGTTCAAGGATTGCAGGGTCAGCTTTCTTAGCTGCGTTACGCAAAGCAAGTGAAGCAGCAACTTTAAATGCTGTTTCAGATGAATCGACATCATGGTAAGAACCATCATACAATTTAGCTTTAACGTCAACTAATGGATAACCAGCCAACACACCGTTTTCCATAGCGTCTCTCAAACCTGCTTCAACTGCAGGGATGTATTCACGAGGAACAACCCCACCGACGATAGCATTTTCGAACTCAAAGCCTTTTCCTTCTTCATTAGGAGTAAATTCAACCCATACGTGACCGAATTGACCTTTACCACCTGATTGACGAACGAATTTACCTTCAGATTGAACTGATTGACGGAATGTTTCACGGTAAGATACTTGAGGAGCACCTACTGTAGCTTCAACTTTGAACTCACGTCTCATACGGTCAACGATGATGTCCAAGTGCAACTCACCCATACCAGCGATGATCGTTTGACCAGTCTCTGGGTTAGTGGAAGCACGGAAAGTAGGATCTTCTTCAGAAAGTTTCTGTAGCGCGATACCCATTTTATCTTGGTCAGCTTTTGATTTAGGCTCAATAGCAACTTCGATAACTGGTTCCGGGAAAATCATGGATTCAAGGATTACTTGTTTCTTTTCATCACACAAAGTGTCTCCTGTAGTCGTATCTTTCAAACCAACTGCAGCAGCGATATCTCCAGCAAATACTTCTGGGATTTCGTTACGGTGGTTAGCATGCATCTGTAGGATACGGCCTACACGTTCGCGTTTGCCTTTAGTGGCATTCTGAACGTAAGAACCACTTTGTAGAGTACCAGCATATACGCGGAAGAATGTCAGACGACCTACAAACGGGTCAGTCATAACTTTAAATGCTAAGGCTGCAAATGGCGCTTCGTCGCTTGCAGGAACAGCGATTTGTTCTTCAGTATCTACGTCAGTACCTGTGATGGCAGCAACATCCAATGGTGATGGAAGGTAGTCAATGACTGCATCAAGCAATAATTGAACGCCTTTATTTTTGAAAGCAGAACCGCAAAGCATCGGGAAAAATTCTACATTACATGTAGCAGTACGGATACCTTGTTTCAATTCTTCTTTCGTAATTTCTTCACCATCAAGATATTTTTCCATCATAGCTTCATCAGTTTCAGCAACAGCTTCAACTAATTTAGTGTGCCATTCTTCAGCTGCTTCAAGATATTCCGCAGGGATCTCTTCTTCATGGTATTCAGTACCTTCATCGTTGTCATAGATTTCAGCCTTCATTTCGACTAAATCGATGATACCTTTGAATGTATCTTCAGAACCAATCGGCAATTGAATCGGATGCGCATTAGCATTCAGACGGTCATGGAGAGTTCCTAAAGAGTATAAGAAGTCTGCACCCATTTTGTCCATTTTGTTAGCGAAAATGATACGAGGAACACCATAAGTTGTAGCTTGACGCCAAACTGTTTCAGTTTGAGGTTCTACACCTGATTGTGCATCAAGTAAAGCGACAGCGCCATCCAATACACGTAGGGAACGTTCAACTTCAATAGTGAAGTCCACGTGTCCGGGAGTATCGATGATGTTTACGCGATACCCTTTCCATTGTGCAGTAGTAGCAGCTGAAGTGATGGTAATACCACGTTCTTGTTCTTGTTCCATCCAGTCCATTTGTGAAGCACCCTCATGGGTTTCACCGATCTTATGGATTTTACCGGTATAGTACAAAATACGTTCAGTTGCCGTTGTTTTACCAGCGTCAATATGAGCCATGATACCGATATTTCTCGTATTATGTAGAGAAAATTCTCTTTGTGCCATCTTCTTCAAACACCTCTCTCTTGTAAAAGTAATTGCAAGTCCATTTTATTGGAAAAATGGTGACTTATACAACCATAAAGCAAATTTCTTGCAAGAAAAAATTCTTGCAAGAAAATTTTACCAACGGTAATGAGCGAAAGCTTTGTTAGCTTCTGCCATTTTATGTGTATCTTCACGTTTCTTAACTGAAGCACCAGAGTTGTTAGCAGCATCCATAATTTCTTTAGCTAGACGCTCTTCCATAGTATCTTCACCGCGTAGACGAGAGTAGTTTACCAACCAACGTAATCCTAAAGCCATACGACGATCTGGACGTACTTCGATAGGAACTTGGTAGTTAGAACCCCCTACACGACGTGCTTTTACTTCTAAAACAGGCATGATGTTTTTCATAGCTTGTTCGAAAACTTCCAACGGGTCGTTTCCTGTAGATTCTTTGATCATTTCAAATGCGTTATATAAGATTGTAGCAGCTTTACCACGTTTTCCATCAACCATGATACGGTTGATCAAACGAGTCACCAATTTTGAATTGTAAATCGGATCTGGCATTACTTCACGTTTTGTAACTGGACCTTTACGAGGCATTCAAATTCCTCCTTCCTTAACTTTTGTTTTTCGTTTATTGTTTAATTATTTTTTCTTAGGTCTCTTAGCTCCGTATTTAGAACGGCTTTGCATACGGTTGGCTACACCAGCTGTATCAAGAGCGCCACGAACGACATGATAACGTACCCCTGGCAAGTCTTTTACTCGTCCGCCACGGATTAGCACCACGCTATGTTCTTGTAGGTTATGTCCGATACCAGGAATGTAAGCTGTAACTTCTAACAAGTTAGACAGACGTACACGAGCGTACTTACGTAACGCTGAGTTAGGTTTTTTCGGAGTCATTGTACCCACACGAGTACAAACACCACGTTTTTGAGGTGAGTTTGTATTTGTTTGAGATTTCTTGAAGCTATTGTATCCTTTTCCTAAAGCAGGAGCAGTTGATTTTACAATAGCAGATTTGCGAGGTTTACGCACTAATTGATTGATTGTAGGCATTGATTTTCCTCCTTCCTCGATGGGATAGCTAGGTCCACACATCCAGGTGGTTCCTTTTTAGTTAAAAAAATAAATAAATCGAATATTTCGACCTACTATTCTTTCTGTGACAATCATACACCAGTCAGCACGACTGAAAGATATTGTTCAGGAATCTGTGTATAAAATCACCTTATGAATCATAACATGTATATTTCTGTCCGTCAACCGTTTCTCTTGTATTATTTGCAATATTTTCCGTTTTTTTTCATTTTTTCCATTCGATTCCGAGTGCGCCGGCAGCGCGCTGTTCTCTAAACATACAAAAGGGCTGCCGCAATCTGCGGTAGCCCCCTCACATTTAAGTTAAATTTCTAGATTTCTCATCGTCGGGAACAGCAGGACGTCCCTGATTGATTGACTGTCGGTCAACATCATCACGAATCTGTCGATGCCAATGCCCAATCCACCTGTCGGAGGCATACCGTATTCCAAAGCTTCGATGAAGTCTTCATCAACGCCATGCGCTTCGTCGTTGCCTTGCTCTTTTTCCATCGCTTGCGCTTCGAAACGTTCTCTTTGATCGATCGGATCCGTAAGCTCGGTAAAGGCGTTTCCGTATTCCTTACCCATGATGAAGATTTCAAAACGGTCCGTAAAGCGCGGATCTTCTTCATTTTTACGTGCCAATGGAGAGATTGCCAGCGGATGACCGTAGATGAATGTCGGCTGAACCAACGTATCTTCCACAAATGCCTCGAAAAATTCATTGATGATGTGCCCTACCGTCATATTCTTCGTGAACGGCACATTGTGTTTTTCCGCTAAAGCTTGCGCCTCTGCGTCCGTCATCGGTGCCCAGAAATCGACGCCTGTAACGGATTTGACTGCGTCAACCATGTGGATGCGCGGATATGGTCCGGCCAAGTTGATTTCAGTACCGTCATAGACCACTGTTGAGGAGCCTTTGACCTTTGTTGTAACCGTCTCAAAGATGCCTTCAACCACTTCCATCACATCGTGGAAGTCTGTATAGGCTGTATACATCTCCAACATCGTGAATTCAGGATTATGGGTTGTGTCGATTCCTTCGTTACGGAATACGCGACCGATTTCATAAACCTTTTCCATGCCGCCGATCACAAGGCGTTTCAAGTGCAACTCCAACGCGATGCGCATGTACAATTCCATATCCAATGCGTTATGGTGCGTGATGAAAGGTCTTGCGGTAGCCCCACCAGCCATGTTGTGCAAAGTCGGCGTTTCGACTTCAAGGTAGCCGAGGCCGTTCAGGTAAGTTCTGATTTCGCTGATGATTTGGCTGCGTTGCACGAACTTGTTGAAGCTCTCTTTGTTGCTGATCAAGTCAAGGTAGCGTTGACGATACTTCTGTTCAACGTTCGTCAAACCATGATATTTGTCAGGCAACGGACGCAAGGCTTTCGTCAAATGCACAAGTTGCGTCGGTTTGATGGTGACTTCACCGGCATCGGTTTTCATGATTGGGCCAGTTACGCCAATGATGTCGCCGAGATCGGCCTGTTTAAAGATTGCATAATTCTCTTCCCCGACAGCATCTTTGCGCACGTAAATCTGGATTTGGCCTTTGCTGTCCTGCAAATGTGCAAATCCAACCTTGCCTTTGCCGCGCTTTGTCATGATTCTGCCGGCTACGGAAACGATGGTTTCATCTTTTGCTTCGATTTCCTCTTTCGTAAAAGCATCGAAATCTTGATGGATAGTTGCGGATAAGTGTGTTCTTACAAAACCATTTTGAAAGGGTTCAATTCCTTCTTCGCGTAAAGTCTGCATTTTTTCACGGCGAATCAGTAATTGGTCATTCATTTCTTCTGAATGTTTTTCTTGACTCAATGAGGTCACTCCGTTCTTAAATCTACTTGTTTCATAATCTTCTTAATATTGCCAATAAAAGAGTGAAAAATCAAGCCGTCTTAGCTATTTATTTCGATTTTTTCGGATGTAGGCGCTTCTTTTGAGGCTTCGCGTTCTTCTATTTCAAAAATGAACCGATCCAACAAGTCGACAACTTCTTGTTGTCTGGATGCAGAAGTGACTGCGGCTTTTGTTTTTGAAGCACGCGGAATGCCTTTCAGATAATATCCCGCGATGCTGCGGAACTCTTTGACAGCGACTGTTTCGCCCTTCAGATCGGTCAATCGGTCCAAGTGCAGTTTTGCGATTTCCAATTTTTCACGTGGGGTCGACTGCGGCAACATCTCTCCGGTTTCCAGATAGTGCACTGTCTGTTTGATCATCCAAGGATTGCTCAAGGCAGCCCGGCCGATCATGACACCATCCACCCCTGTTTCGTCCAGCATCCGCTTCGCATCTTCAGGCGTCTTCACATCCCCGTTCCCCAATAACGGGATACGCGTCAAAGCTTGTTTGACTTCCTTGAAGATGTTCCAGTCGGCTTTGCCATCGTACATCTGTACGCGTGTGCGGCCGTGCATCGCAACAGCGGCTGCACCAGCGCGTTCTGCAGCCAAGGCATTCTCCACTGCAAAAAGATGGTCGGAATCCCAACCGGTACGCATTTTCACGGTTACAGGCTTATCAACGGCATCCACGACAGCGGAAACCATTTCATAGACTTTGCCCGGATCCAACAACCACTTGGCTCCTGCTTCCGCCTTGATGACTTTGCTGACGGGGCACCCCATGTTGATGTCGATGATGGCTGCTTCTGTGTTTTCCGCCACATATTTAGCGGCTTCCACCAGCGTATCCTTGTTGCCGCCCATGATTTGCACACTCAACGGATATTCATTCGGCTCGATGTGCAGCATCCGCAAAGTCTTCTCGTTGCGGAATTGAATGCCCTTGTCGCTGATCATCTCGCAGACGACCAAACCGGCGCCCATCTCTTTGACGGTGACACGGAAGGCCGCGTTGCTGATTCCGGCCATCGGTGCGACTGCGACCGGATTATTGATTTCAATATTGCCAATTTTATACATTTTTTACTTCCTTTGTTATTTATTTATGGTGATCCCATCCGTTTTCTGGATGCTCGAAAAACTCTTGGACCATTCTATCATCTTACAATCCGTAAGAAAAGAAAAATATCTTGCCTGATTGCAGATGATGCATCAGATATAAGAAAAAGGACAAGCCATCCGATCGGCCTGTCCTTCTTATCCATTTATTATTTTACGCTGAACAGAGGCGTGGACAGGTAACGTTCGCCGTTATCCGGCGCCACAGTCAAGACGGATTTGCCTTTGCCCAAACGGATGGCCACTTCGATCGCACCGGCAATGGCAGCCCCGCCTGAAATGCCCACCAGAATGCCTTCTTCCTGTGCGACACGGCGGGCCATTTCGAAGGCTTGTTCATTGGAGACTTGGACGATACCGTTGTAAAGTGTCGTGTCCAAGACAGACGGGATAAAGCCCGCCCCGATACCCTGGATTTTGTGCGGGCCTTTCGGTTTTCCGCTCAATACAGCCGAATCGGTAGGCTCCAGTGCATATATTTCCACATTAGGATTGACTTTGCGCAATGCCTTGCCGACTCCCGTCACGGTTCCGCCCGTTCCGACTCCTGCAATAAAGGCATCAGGCGTCTTGCCTTCAAAAGCCTCAATGATTTCCGGGCCGGTGATGGCTTCATGCACAGCAGGATTGGCAGGGTTATCGAATTGCATCGGCATAAAGTGGTCCGGCTGCGCTGCGATTTCCCTTGCCTTCGCAATCGAGCCATTCATTCCTTCAGCGCCTGGCGTCAAAACTAAGTCGGCGCCATATGCTGCCAACAGTAAACGTCTTTCCATGCTCATCGTATCAGGCATCACAAAGATGGCTTTATAGCCTTTTGCTGCCGCCAGCATAGCCAAGCCGACACCCGTATTCCCGCTGGTCGGTTCCACGATTGTATACCCAGGCTTCAGAAGGCCTTCTTCTTCCGCCACTTCGATCATGTTCAGAGCGATCCGATCTTTCACGCTTCCGCCCGCATTGAATGATTCAAGCTTGACGTAAACATCAGCCACACCCTCGGGTACCACTTTATTCAGTTTGATTATCGGAGTTTCCCCGATCAAACTCGCAATTGAAGAGACTATTTTTACCATGTCGATTCCTCCAGCTCAGATAGATTTTACTGATCAGTTCCGTCAAACGGATAGATTACTTTCATTGTAGGTTACGTGAAACCGCATTACAAGCGAGAAGCCGGCGCCATCAGATGTTGGCAGCGCGCTTTTCATCAATGGCCGTCACAAGTTCCTGCAGATCTGCTTCCGAATAGTGGTACTTTTCGCCACAGAAATGGCAGACAACCTCAGCTCCATGATCCTCTTCGATCATTTCATGCAGTTCAGTCTTGCCGATCGAACTCAACCCTTCGCTGAAACGATCCCTTGAACAATCGCAGTGAAAACGCACAGGCATCTTCTCCAGCACTTCCACATTTTCTTCGCCCAGTATGCGCGTCAGAATCTGTTCAGGTGTTGCACCGTTTTCCATCAATCTGGAAACCAACGGAATGGCTGCAATATTCTTTTCCACTTTCGTGATGGCTTCATCGCTGGCGTCAGGCATCACCTGAATCATGAAACCGCCGGCAGCTTTGATCGAATCATCGGTGTCCACCAACACGCTCAAACCGATGGCCGAAGGTATTTGCTCAGAATTTGCCATGTAGTAGGTGAAATCCTCGCCCAATTCACCGCTGACAAGAGAAACTTGTCCCGTAAACGGTTCTTTCATCCCTAAATCTTTGATGACGGTCAAGGTGCCTTCCGTCCCCACAACTGCACGCACATCCAGTTTGCCATCGCCGTTCAAGGAAAGGTTGACGTTCGGGTTTGCAATATAGGCTTTGATGTCGCCCTTGCCGTTCGCATCTGCGAGTATGCGGCCTCCCAGGCCATCCCCATTCACGATGACGGTCATTTTTTCTTCGTTCTTCAAACCGGCAGCTGCCAGCAACAACGTCCCTACCATCGTGCGGCCTAAAGCTGCAGAAGAGGCGCTCCATGTATCATGTCTTCGTTGAGCCTCTGCAACCGCTGCTGTAGCGTCGATCGCGTAGGCACGGAATTGTCCTTCATAGGCTAAAGCTTTAATCAAATAGTCGCTCATATATAATCCTCCATCACATTCTTAAATTGTTTCTCTATCATTCTACTATAGGTCGGGGCGAAAGCAACCACACTTTGCTCACTTACTTTTGCAGAGCTGCTCTTTGATGACAAAAAGTCCGGGATTGTCATCCCAGACTTTTTGCAAACCTCTATTTGTTTTATTTTTCTTCCGTATCGATAGCTTCATTTTTCGCTGTTTCATCAGCAGCAGGTAATGAAACTTCAGATGACTCTTCAGGTTCGCCAGCAGCAAGCATCTGCTCTTCTTGACGAACTTTTTCAGCCTCTTTCTTTTCAAGGGCCCGTTTGGCTTCTTCAAAAGACTGCGCTTTTTCGCTTGGATATTCTTCTGAATTCGAGTCCGAAGGCATTTGGCCGGTTTCGAACAAGCTGCGGATTGTTTTCTCGTCCAATGTTTCCAATTCCAACAATTTTGCAGCGATCAAATTCAGTTGTTCACGGTGTTCTTCGATGATCTGACGCGCTCTGACATGCGCTTCACTCATCATACGACGGACTTCCGAGTCGATTTGGTAAGCAATATCTTCGGAGTAAGCTTTGGTTTGGCCATAGTCACGCCCGACGAATACTTGATGATTCCCTTCATACTGCACAGTGCCCAGCTTCTCACTCATACCGTATTCGGTAACCATGCTTCTGATCAAGCCGGTAGCTTGTTCGAAGTCGTTGCTGGCGCCTGTAGTTTGGACGTTGAAGACAACTTCCTCCGCAACACGTCCACCAAGCAAGCCGACAACTTGTTCCAACAATTCATCCTTCGTCATAAGGAATCGATCCTCTTTCGGAAGCATGATTGCATATCCTCCAGCGCGACCGCGTGGAACGATCGTAACTTTGTGGACAATACGCGCATCGCTCAGCACCATACCGACTATCGTATGAC
Organism: Trichococcus sp.; assembly: GCF_049589555.1. GTDB lineage: Bacteria > Bacillota > Bacilli > Lactobacillales > Aerococcaceae > Trichococcus. The sequence goes on along the minus strand of NZ_JBAWAZ010000013.1, from coordinate 21,978 downwards.
CGGCTTCATGGTAAGCAACCATTTCACGTTCGCGCTTGCTGATGACACGATCTCTCTTGGCAGGACCGGCAATGACACGGTCATGTGCTTCGTCCACATCAAGAGCATCAATTTTTGTTTTGTTCCGTCTGGCCGCAACCAAGGCAGCTTCGTTCAACAGGTTTTCCAGATCTGCTCCAGAGAAGCCTGGTGTCTGTTGCGCGACAACTTTCAGGTCGACGTTGCTTGCCAACGGTTTATTGCGGGAATGTACTTTAAGTATCGCTTCACGGCCTTTTACATCCGGTCTGCCCACCAAAATCTGGCGGTCAAAACGGCCTGGACGGAGCAATGCTGGGTCGAGTACGTCCGAACGGTTGGTAGCGGCAATTACGATGATGCCTTCATTGCCGGAAAAACCGTCCATCTCAACCAACAATTGGTTCAGTGTTTGTTCGCGTTCATCATGTCCGCCACCCATACCGGCGCCACGTTGACGTCCGACAGCATCGATTTCATCGATGAAGATGATTGCAGGAGCCGCTTTTTTGGCTTGCTCGAACAAATCACGCACACGGCTGGCACCGACACCGACGAACATTTCCACGAATTCCGAACCGGAAATCGAGAAGAAAGGCACACCAGCTTCACCAGCGACAGCTTTTGCCAATAAGGTCTTACCTGTTCCTGGAGGTCCTTCCAGCAAAACACCCGCCGGAATTCTTGCTCCAAGTGCCGTGAAACGACGTGGATCCTTCAGAAATTCCACAACTTCAACAAGCTCTTGTTTTTCTTCCTCTGCACCAGCGACGTCTGAAAAACGTACTTTCATCGGTTTCTTGGTGGCATCCTCTGACTTTGTTTTGCCGAAGTTCATGACATTGCGGTTACCGCCTTGCCCGCCTCCAGCTTGTCCCATCATCATGTACATGAAGAAGATGAAGATGACGATCGGCAATACGCTGAACAGGATGCTGATCCATGCACCGGACTGATCTTCTTCCAATGGCACCATCTGTGTATCCGTCGTTTCGGCGATGTCCGTGATCTGTTTCAGAGTTTCATCATTCGGTAAAACTCTGGTTGTGAAATTCTTCGTTGAAGTACTGGTCGTATCATCAAACAACAGCAGATCGCTGGATGAATCAGCCACTTCCAGTTCTTGTTCGGTGCGGTATTCACCGCTGATTTCATAAACGCCTGCACCCGGTTGGATCGTAAAGCTATCTACCTCTTCCGAGTTCAAGGCATCCATAAATTCGCTTGCGGAAATTTCTTGGCTCGTCTCTGTGTCCATGCCGCCTGTAATCATCGAAACCACTGCAATGATTGCAAGGAAGATCAGCACATAAAAGCCGCTGCTTTTAAGAAAATTATTTTTTTTCATTTAGAACCTCCTCGTCAGATATCGTTCTTCGCAGACTTTATCTTACGTCTCATCTTTTTTGTTTGCACAATATACTGGTATCTCACTAATCATATCATATCTGACCAATTTTAACGAATGATTTTACTCATAAACTTCGGTTTTTAAAACCCCAATATAAGGGAGGTTACGGTACTTTTCGTTGAAGTCCAATCCGTATCCGACGACGAACTCGTTCGGAACGTTGATCCCAATGTAATCCGCTTCCAAATCAACGACGCGGCGTTCTTTCTTGTCCATCAAAGTGACCACTTTTATGGATTTGGCTTTACGGTATTTAAAGATTTCAATCAGGTAGCTCAACGTCCTTCCGGTGTCGATGATGTCCTCGACGATCAACAGGTCGCGGCCGTCCACAGTCGTATCCAAATCTTTCAGGATCTTCACATCTCCGCTTGATTCCATTCCGGCTCCGTAGCTGGAGACATCCATGAAATCCAATTCCAGATCGCATGCCATCGCGCGCGATAAGTCGGTCATGAACATGACTGCACCTTTCAGCACGCCGATCACCAATGGATTTTTCCCTTCATATTCTTTCGTCAATTGCGCGCCCAAGTCTTTGACTACTGCGCTGATTTCTTCTTCACTGTATAATACTTCCTTGATATCAGGATGCAACATTTCTTTCACCTCAAAAATTTATTTAATGTAAATCAATCTGTAACGCGTTTGTTCATTGTCATTCTCGGACAACCAGACGGACTGGGCATAGCCCGGCACCCATAAAATACGTCCCTCGTCATCAGTGACGATACAGGCTTTTCGTCTTTCTTCATCCGGAATTTTTTTATCCACAAAAAGCCGGCTCACTTTTTTTGTGAATGGCTGATTTTTGTTCAGAACTATCTTGTCGCCCGAATGCCGGGAACGCACCGTAAAAGGCATCCGCGCCGATTCGTCAGTGATTCCAACGCTCAGAGCATCCATCGGCAGTTCTTTTGAAACCGCATTATCGTTATGAAATAATCCTATTCTACCATGAGAAGGCAAGGTTACCCATTTATTTAGCTCCAATTGCTCAGAAAAATCGGCAAAATCGATCCTGACTGAATCGGGGGATAAGAAAGTAAGTTTATCATACCTTTTTCTGGCCTGCCACCCTCCCGCCAAAGATATTTGCTTTTGGGGAGACTGGTTTTCGATAAGATCCATGATGGCAGTCAGCTGGCTCCTGCGGAAGTCTTGCCCTGCCGGTATCAACCGCTCCGTCACAAAATGACTGAGCACGAGCCGTTGCAAGGAAACGTCACAGGCTTGCCATCCAGCCAGATCCAATACCCAGTCCGCTTCAACCTTGTTGAACAACGAGCGAAACGACTGGGAGACAATAGGTTGAACGACTGTCAATACATCCTGCAGATCTTCCGAAAAATCGCCGAAATGCCTGGATGCTTGGTTGTTTTCCACTTTCAATAGTGGAATGATGCTGTTGCGGTATCTGTTCCGCGTGAAAGTCAGCTCCGAATTGGTGCTGTCTTCCCGATAAGGGATCCCGGCTATTCCGCAAATCTGATAGAGCTCGTCTTTTTGGAACTGCAGCAATGGGCGGACGAGCTGCCCACGACCAAAAGTGCGCGACATAGCGATTCCGGAGATGCCCTTCAGCGTGCTTCCCCTCACCAGACGCATCAGGATCGTCTCCAGCTGATCATCCGCGTGATGTGCTGTCACCAAGTGGGTCGCTGGCCATTTTTCCATCATATCAGCAAAGAAGGCATAGCGGAATTCCCTTGCTGCCATTTCCAGGTTTGACTTCGGATGGCTTTCTTCTGTCCAGTGTTCGGCAAAAAAAGCGATTCTTTGGGTCTCACAGTAGTCTCTGACCATCCGGTATTCCTCGTCTGACTCTTCCCTGAGATGATGGTGGACATGCACCACCACGAACTGCGGTTGCCATTCCGGCGGCAATTGTTGGACAAGCCCCAGCAACGCCATGGAATCCGCACCGCCGGATACCGCCAACAGCAAGCGGCTTTCTTTATCCCAAAGTTGGTGCCGTTCCACCGCTTTGCATAGACGCAGAATATATTCCTGCATAACATCCCTGCTCTCTTTCTTCGTAAAGCAAAAAAGAGGGTGCGACAATCGGTTTCCCTTTTGCCCAACCTCTAGAAATTACTGTTTTCTATCCACGTCTGCCGCCACGGCCGCCGCGTTTGCCTTCCGTATTGCGCTTGATGGAAGTCAGACGGTCTTCGCTGTCCTTCAAGAAGCTGCTCATCAACGAGTCAAAGTCGTTTTTAAGTCCTTTATCCTGATGTGCTGAGAAATCTTTTCTGCCTTTAGAAAAAGAGCCTTCCGGACGAGGAGTTGTACTTTTTTGATAAGGTCTGCTTTCTCGTTGAGGTCTGGTGACTTCCCCTGCTGGCTTGTCAACAGCTTTACGGATGGATAAGCCGATCTTCCCATCATCTGCAATGGACATCACCTTTACGGTTACTTCATCGCCAACCTTCAAAACGTCCTTTATTTCCTTTACGAAAGTATCAGAAATTTCACTAATATGAACTAGTCCTGTCTTACCGCCACCTAAATCAATGAATGCACCAAAATTTGTAATCCCTGTAACTTTTCCTGATACTTTGTTCCCAACTTCTATTGACATAAAAAAAAAGTTCCTCCTTCATTTTTGCTCAACTAATTATAACACGGATTATGCAGAAAAAAATAGAATCTTTATTCATTGCTGTATTCATGAATCCGAATCTGCCGCATTCTCTTGTTTCTCGGCCATTTTTGTCTGATTATCTTCAGGCAAACTGAAGATGATTTCGCCATCCTTGCTCAAATAATATTTACCGCGCGCCAATTTGGCGATGTATTCATCATCCTGCAACAATTTGACTTCATAGGTCAATTGCGTATTTTCGTCCTCAGCCTGTTTTTTCTCTGTTTGGGCCAACGCGATGGCCGCATCCAGATTACGGATTTCCAGCCAGTTGCCGACTGTTTTCCACAGGCAAGGTCCAATCAGGGCAGCGCCAAAGAAAAAGATCAGCGACAATCTTCTCATATGGGCTTTCTTCGCCCTCTGAAATATACGTTTCTGACTGTGCTGCGCCTTCGTGAAATCATTTTGCATCACGGTTACGTTGTCAGCTGTCTTTTTCTTGGTCTTTTCCTTCACCCTGATCGCCTCCTTGAAAACTTCCACACCAACATTAGTTCCGAATACTTTTACTCATGTAAAAGTATAGAAGAAACAGCGCGGATTGTCCATGGCCTTTCGCATCATCAGAAGCGATTTTCTTCCGCTCTTGGTGCAACCGTTTCGCTGATGAGGGTATACATTTCCTGCGCTTCATCCTTTTTGGTCGTTTCCACAATTTTGTCGACGCGCACGACGACGGTTTTATTCCCGAATTGCAGCGTCATTTCATCGCCGGCCTTGACAGTCGAACTCGACTTCGCTTGCTTGCCGTTGATCAGGATGCGCCCTTTGTCCGCTACTTCTTTGGCTACTGATCTGCGTTTGATTAAGCGGGATACTTTCAAAAATTTATCTAGTCTCATCGGAATTCCCCTTTTCTTTTGCTTTTATCGCTTGCCACATTTTATCGATTTCCTCGATCGTATCAGCCTTCACCCCGTCAAAAACATGCGGATGGCGTCTGCGTAATTTTTTGTTCAACGTTTCCAGGATATCCTCCATCGTGAAAAAACCTTCCCGCTCGCCGAATGAGGCGTGATAGAAAACCTGGAGCAGAATGTCGCCCAACTCTTCGATCAGGTTATCGATATCATCGTTCTGGATCGCCTCGGCCACTTCTTCGCATTCTTCCTTCAGATAGGGCAACAGACTTTCATGTGTCTGCGATTGCACCCAAACATCTTTTTCTACGATGGCATCCATGTAGGCTTGGGTCAACTCAAAGCTTTTGGTGCGCTCATCTTTCTCAAGCGGCGGAACATACAAGGAAAGCAAGTTGTGCACGCCCTCTAGCCTGTCCATCTCGTACAACGGGCACCAGGTCACTTTCTGCAGCTTGGTCCCTGCCGCATCGACCAAAGCCACTTGGTGCTCATCCGGATACTTCTCCATCAACTTCAATTTAACATCGCTGGCCACAAATTCATTGAAAACTTGCATGATGATCAGGTGATTGCCTAAGCTCAGCTGGTCCTGGTGGAAGATCAACCCATCCAACAATTGGAAACCCTCGATCGGATCGATGGCTACCGCCTGAAAGAAATCGTCGATGAAACTCTTCCCTCCAACGATTTCCACTTCGATCCCCGACTCGTTCTGCAGCAGATGCTTGACGGAATCCTCCGCAACCAACGGGTGTCCCGGCACTGCATAAATCAGATCCTGCGTCTTTGCCTTTTCCAATAAATAATCTGCGATCTGACGGTATACGTCATCAAAATTATCCTTCGATTCATATATGTCATCAAAGCTTTCAAACTGCACGCCTGCAGCCTTCAGATTTTCAACGACCGGGTGCTCCTTGGTCCGCAGATGGACAAATTCAGCTTCCAGCAATCGACTGTATACGCCATACGGCAGTTGTTCCAAATCACCGGCTCCAAGCCCCATTATTTCAATTTTACCCATATATTTCTCCTTCTGGAAATCTTTCCTATTTTAAGTCGCTCGTTTTATCCGGCAATTTGCGCAGCAGTTTTTTTCCGAACGGAATACTTATCCACTCCCGCAAAGTAAAGAGCCTCACTTTTAGAATATACCATAAGAATACGCCCACACCAGCACAAACCGTCACCGCAGCTATCACGGAATCCGTCAGCCGGCCTCCATCAGTGAAGAGATACCTTTCCAGACCGACCCGCAACGCCCCTACCGTAACAAAAAGGACAACGCAGCCAGCCATCAGTTTGAGGAAAAAACGATCCCTGAACCAGACTTCCCGCAAGGCGCGTTCACTGTTCAGCCAAAGCACCAGCAACATGGCACCCAGACCGGCTATCAAAGCGATGCTTGCCCCCATCGTCCCCAACGGTTCCACCAACAGCAGATTGCCGAAGAACTTGACCGCAAGACCCGCTGCCAGGGCAACCAAGGAAATCTTGTACTGTCCCAGGCTTTGCAGGATGGAATGATAGGCGGTCATGACCGAAGCCGCAAAAATGGCCAAAATATACACAGACAAAACCGCGATGCCTTCCCGGTCCCCGAAGAGCATGTTGTTTACGTTCGGCAAAATAGCCAACAGTCCCGTCACCGCGGCTGCTGAAAAGACACTTGTCATCCGCAGCAACGACACGGCGGATCGGGTGAATTCGCCTAGGCGATCTTGTGCATGCGCATGGCTCATCATCGGGATGAAGCTGGCCGAAAACCCGGTCCCTACGACCATGCCCAGCTGCACAAGCGGTTGGCCACGGTCATAGATGCCCTTGACGTTTTTTGCCAAATCACTGGCTGTACCGCCATCCAGCAAGCCGTTGTAGAGCGTAAACGAGTCGATGAGTTGGAACAGGACCAGGATAGCGCTGAGCAGGCAAATCGTCGCTCCTTCAGTCGCATAGCGGTGGATCAAGCGTCCCCATTCCGCGGCGGGCGCCTCCTGTTTCAGGTGTCGCCCATCAAGCGTTGGCGAATCATGATTCCGCTTTTCTTTGTAATAAGCGACCAATAGGATCAGGCTGCCCAGAACCGCACCGACTGTCGCGCCGCTCATGGCATTTGCGCCCATCGCATAGAGGTCACCTTTTGTTTTCGTGTACAGATAAGCCGCGAAAAGAATCGCCCCTACACGCACCAGTTGTTCCGATACCTGCGAAATCGCTGTCGGTTCCATGCGGTAGTTTCCTTGGAAATGCCCCCTCATCGTCGCCAGTATCGGCATCCACAAAAACATCCAGGATACCGACTGCAAAATGGGCTTCAACTCCGGGTCACCCATCAAGAGCGCCAGTTGACCGGAAAAGCCATAGATGCCCATGAACATGATGAAGCCGAAGACGCCCAGTATGGCCAGGCTGCGCTTCAGCATCATTCTGTGGGTCCCTCTGTCCGGCGTTTCCGCAATCATCTTGGAAAGAAATACCGGAAAGCCCGATAAAGCGAAGGTCATACCGATGCCATAGATAGGATAAACTTGCTGATAAACGTAAAAGCCTGTGTTTCCCACCATATTCTGGAACGGCACTCGGTACACCGCGCTGAGCACCTTGCTGATGAATGCGGCCAAAGACAGCAACAACGCACCCTTCATCATCTGCTTCAAGCGATTATTTCCCATCGGTTTCTCCCGTTGTTTCGTCCGATTCAGCGACGCACGCTTTGACGAATGCATTGAGATGATTCAGCCATTGGCGGTTCGGTAATTTCCCGATGACCAGACTGACAACCAATTTGGCATTATTCAAATTGATTTGGGCCTTCAACGGGATTTTGCTGAGGGCTTCAAACACTGCCGGCCCCTGCAAGCGGACTGTCGCTTCCTGTGAGAAGGTGATGACAATTGTTTCGCCTTGGCGTTTGATTGTTTCAATCTGGCTCTTTTCGGCATAATTTTTGATCAGACCAACCTCCAGCAGATCGGAAACCTCTTGCGGGTAATCGCCGAAGCGATCAATCAGATCCGCATCGATTTCATCGTAATCAGCCACGCCGTCGATGCGTTGGATCCGTTTGTAGAAGTCTATTTTCTGGCGCTCATCCTCGATATAATCGGCTGGTATGTACGCGTCGATGCTCAAGTCGATTTCAACGATTGAACGCTTCGTTTTCGCTTTCAGGCCACGCTTGGCCGCAACTGCCTCTCCCAGCATCTCGGAGTACAGATCGAATCCGACCGAGTCGATGAAGCCGTGTTGTTGCGCACCCAAAAGGTTCCCTGCTCCGCGGATCGACAAGTCACGCATGGCAATTTTGAATCCTGCACCCAGTTCCGTGAACTCCTTTATGGACTGCAGTCTTTTCTCGCTGACTTCAGTCAGCATTTTATTCGGCTGATACATCAAATAGGCGTAGGCAATCCGATTAGTTCTGCCTACACGTCCTCGCAGTTGGTAGAGCTGAGACAATCCCATCCGGTCGGCATTTTCTATGAAGAGTGTGTTGACGTTCGGGATATCCACACCCGTTTCTATGATGGTTGTGGTGACAAGCACATCGTAGCGGCCTTCGATAAAATCCATGATGACATTCTCGAGCTGGACTTCGGTCATCTGGCCATGCGCCACTGCGACACGGACATCAGGGACGAGCTCGCGGATCTCTTCGGCTTTCTTCTCGATTGTTTCCACCCGATTGTAGAGGTAGAAGGCTTGACCTCCACGGGCCATTTCCCTTTCAATCGCATCCCGGACGGCTCCGTTATTCTGTTCCATGACATATGTCTGAACCGGATAGCGGTTGGCCGGCGGTGTTTCGATGACAGAGAGATCTCTGACCCCCAGCATCGACATATGCAGGGTACGCGGTATCGGAGTTGCCGTCAACGTCAAAACGTCCACAGAGGCTTTCATCTGCTTCAAGCGCTCTTTGTGCTTCACACCGAAGCGTTGCTCTTCGTCGACAACCAGCAACCCCAAGTCAGCGAACACGACGTCCTTCGATAAGATCCGGTGCGTGCCGATGACGATATCGACCGTGCCTTTGCGGATGCCGGCCAACGTTTCTTCCTGCTGTTTTTTCGTGCGGAAGCGGCTCAACAAACCGATCTCAAACGGGTATTCTTCAAACCGTTGCGTCAACGATTCATAGTGCTGTTGCGCCAAGATAGTCGTAGGAACAAGGAAAGCGGCTTGCTTCCCTTCCTGCACAGCCTTGAAGATGGCGCGCATCGCCACTTCCGTTTTGCCGTATCCGACATCACCGACCAGCAATCGGTCCATCGGTTTGACGTTCTCCATGTCCGCTTTGATTTCAGCGGCACTGCGCAGTTGATCATCGGTTTCTGTGTAAGGGAAGGCATTTTCGAAGTCGAGTTGCTCCGGCGTATCGGGTTGATAGGCATAGCCTTTTTCGGATTCCCGGTTAGCGTAAAGTTCGATCAATTCATCGGCGATATCTTCGATTTTCGAGGCGACTTTCTTTTTCGTTTTCGCCCATTCCGTTCCGCCCAACTTGTGCATTTTAGGCGTTTTGGCATCGGAGGACACGTACTTTTGAATCAAATGGATTTGCGTCACAGGAATGAATAATTTGGCGCCTTCCTGGTAAGCGATCGACATGTAATCCTGGTGGACGCCGCCGACCTCGATGGTTTCCATTCCCGTGTAGAGGCCTATCCCGTGATTCACATGAACGACGTAATCACCAGGATTCAGTTCGGTGTAGCTCTTCAATCTCTCCGCATTCGTCATTTTTTGGCGGCGCGGTTGCTTCTTCGTAACTTTGTTGAAAAGTTCCTTTTCGGTGACGAACACGACTTTTTCCTGCGGTAATTCAAAACCGTTCGCCATTCCGCCGACCAGGATGTTCACTTTATTCTCGATAAACGGATTGTTGCCTTTGATGTAGCTATGGATGCCGAAATCCGCGAATATCCGCTGCACTTTTTCGGCACGTTCGGCAGAAGGGACCAGCATGAAAACCGTCATATGCTGTTTGAGCCAACGCTCCATTTCCAGTTTGACTTGCGGCATCTGACTGAAGAAGTTGTTCAGCGTTCGGTATTGGAAAGGATAGACTCCGTGGAACCGCATATTTCCGAAGCCTCTGTGGAACAGCGCATAATAAATGCGGTGCTGTTTGGATTTTTTGATCACCTCGCGGATATCGGCGCTGAATTCCTGCGAAGGCAGGCACATACCTTCCGACACTTTGGCCATTTTCCATTCCGATGATTCACTTTCGATTGTCCGTTCCACCTCAAGGATGCGGCTGTAATCGTCCACGATCAGCAGCGCGTCTTCGGCGATATAGTCCAAAACCGTAGGCTGTTCCGGATAGACCAAGCTTGTGTAGAGTTGCGGATCCCTCGATAATTCGCCGCGCTTCATATTATCCGTCAGCTCGGAGAAGACACGTGTCATACTTTCTTTGACTTCTTGATTCTTGATACCTTTGATGGCCTTTCCAGCTTTTTTCTCTACCACGCCGGCCTGTTTCGCAATCTCCTCTTTCGTGAAGATTGTGTCATGCGCCGGTAAAATCCGGACGGTTTCGATAGATGCGCTGGACTTTTGGGTCGAGGCATCAAAAAAACGCAATGTATCTATTTCGGTATCGAACAGTTCCAAACGCAGTGGGTTCTCTTCGTTCAGGGCATAGATGTCGATGATGCCTCCGCGTATGCTGAACTCCCCCGGGCTGGCAACCATCCGTTCACGGGTATAGCCCATTGCGACCAATTTTTCAGGCAGGTTTTCCAGGTCCAACTCCATGCCGATGGAAAAATCAAGGCAATGCGTTTCCCAGATTGAAGCTGGAGAGAGGATTTTTTTGAATCCGGCAGCCGGAATCACGACGATCCCTTTTTTGCCGCTCTTCAGAAAATCCAACGTTTCGACCCGTTGGCTTCGGTATTCCGGTGATGAAAAAGCCAGTTCCGCCGCGACCGATTCCTCCACAGGGAAAATATGGATGGGAACTTCGGGTGCGATTTGACTGATGTCCTCATACACTTGGGTCGCTTGGAGCAGATTGGGGGTCAAGACGATGACCGGCTTCTGCAATTCTTCGAACAGGATATTCGTCAACAGATTGCGGCCTGATCCGGAAAGCCCAGCTACCAACTGCGGTAGTTCTGAATTGATTTCAGACAACACTGTATGTATATTTTTCGTGCTTTTTAAATATTTCTCTATTTCTTTCATGAATATTCTCCTCGTTCATGGTATGTTCTGCGGAAAAAGGTTATCGCTTTCATCTTGTTTCAGCTATGCAGGCTGTGCGGCAGACACAAAAGAGGTCCAGCTGAAGCTGAACCTAACCTTTTTTATTGAATTGATTCATTGTCTCCAAAAAATTGTTCCCTTTGATGAAATGGTCGATCGCCTCGACACTATCCCGTACTGAGTGCAACATTTCGGCGTGCTCGTCCTTCGGAAAAGGACTCAACACGTGCTGAATGACAGTCATATTATGTTGGGGCCGTCCTACTCCGATGCGGATCCGATTGAAATCCTGTGTCCCTAAGTGCTGGATCAAACTTTTGATGCCATTATGTCCGCCAGCTCCACCTTTTTGGCGAAGTCTAATTTTGCCTACCGGCATATCCATATCATCGTACACGACAACCAGATCTTCGATCGGAATGCTGTAGTAGTCCATCAACGGTCTTACCGCTCTTCCGGAATCATTCATGAAAGTCAACGGTTTGACGAATAAAACTTTTTCACCGTTTACGGTCGTTTCTATGTACAAGGCTTCAAATTTATTTTTATTGTATTTCTCTTTATTCTGAAAAGCCCATTCATCCAAAGCAATAAAGCCGACATTGTGCTTCGTGTCGGTATACTTAGGACCTGGGTTCCCCAATCCAACGATCATTTTCATTTATATTCCCCTATTGTTTCCAGTCATAGTTATGTTTGCAAGAGAGCAAGCGTGTGCTTTTCTGCTCTTTTACGCCAAAAAAGGCCGCACGGATATCATCCGCACAGTTTGCTTTCGAACAGTATACCACAATCATCGGAGAATCGTAAGAAATCGGATTGGGACCCGCAAAAAAAATATTGTGAACAAAATCGCAACTCCCCATTGAAAACAGCAGTGTTTTATTTTATAATATCTTTATATAATATTTCACAGGTTGTTCACTGTCTATCACATTCGCGCAATCATCGCTGGTTCTGAAAATCTTTGCCGAGCGGGATAGGCCCAAAGAGTAATCACCTTTGTTTAGTGTTATAATAGAACCAGCAAATAGCGAGAGGAGCATTATAATGGCAGAATTGAGTGGAAATACAGGACAAAAAGTTATTTTAGTCGGTGACGGCGCTGTAGGGTCAAGTTATGCGTTCGCATTGGTTACACAAAATATTGGTCATGAGTTGGGTATCATTGATATCAACAAAGCAAAAACAGAGGGAGACGCCATCGATCTTTCCCACGCTTTAGCTTATACTTCACCCAAGAAAATCTATGCAGCATCATACGCAGATTGCCACGACGCTGATATCGTTGTATTGACTGCAGGAGCTGCTCAAAAACCTGGTGAAACACGTCTCGATCTAGTAAGCAAAAACTTGCGCATCTTCAAGTCAATCATCGGAGAAATCATGGCTAGCGGTTTCGACGGCATTTTCTTGGTAGCATCCAATCCAGTGGATGTGCTCACTTATGCGACTTGGAAATTTTCAGGTCTTCCTGCTAACCGCGTCATCGGTTCCGGTACTTCTCTGGACAGCGCCCGCTTCCGTCAAAGCATCTCTGCGCTTGTAGGCGTAGATGCCCGTAATGTTCACGCCTATATCTTAGGGGAACACGGCGACACCGAATTCCCTGTATGGTCCCACGCTAATGTTGGCGGCCTGCAAATTTACGAATGGGTGAAACAAACTTCAGCTGTTGATGAACAAGCTTTAGTCGATGTCTTCTTCAAAGTGCGCGATGCCGCATATGAAATCATCGAGAAAAAAGGAGCGACCTTCTACGGTATCGCTGTAGCCTTAGCCCGTATCACAAAAGCGATCCTGAATGACGAAAATGCGATCATGCCTTTATCCGTCTATCTGGATGGGGAATATAACCACAAAGATATCTTCATCGGCGTGCCAGCAGTCATCAACCGTGCCGGTATCCGCAACATCATCGAAATTCCTTTATCTGATGCAGAACAGGAAAAAATGGATCTATCCGCTAACACATTGAAAAAAGTGTTGGAAGAAGGATTCGCCAGCCTGGAAGCAGACGCAAAATAATCGTATCCGATCTCAAACACCCGCCAGTCCCTTTAGGGACGGCGGGTGTTTTTTTGTTTTGGTTTGTTGCGGGTTTCGGCGATGTGGGGTTTGGTGTTGAGGGCTTGGTGTTGATGTTGTGCAGGGTCTCGTGGGGGCCCGGGGGCTCGAAAACATGGATTCTTTCGAGTTATTCATCTTTTTGTCCTGATTTGGGCTCGGAAACATGAATTCTTTTGACTTATTCATCTTTTCTCCCTGATGTGGACTCAAAAACATGAATTCTTTTGAGTTATTCATCTTTTCAGGTCACAGATGACAAACGTACTCGCAGGCATGGATTACTCCCCATCACCAATCAAGCGACAGCACCTGATATTCTCTACGAAAGGCATGTACAGGGATCCGCGTATACTATATTTGACTACTTATATCAGGAGGGATTCCTATCGCATACAAAGAACGAACGAAACCAAAGATTCTGCGCATCTACGAGATATTGCACACGCGCACCCATCTTGGGAAAACCGATCATTACCGGTTCATCAATCGAAAGAAGGGATTCGGGGGTGAAGGCGGACTTGATGTACTCACCGAGCCCCTCAGTGAAAATTGCATTGTCTTGAACGATCTTCAGTTGGAAGTCAGGGAATCCCCTTTCCAGATTGATGCGCTCTTGATTTTCTCAGATATGATCAAAATCTACGAAATCAAGAATTATGAAGGTATGCATCAGTGGGGAGAAGGGTCTTTCATAAAATCATCCGGGTTTTTATTGGAGAATCCATCCATGCAACTGCAGAGAACGAAAGTGCGATTGGAATTCCTGCTGTCGGAGATGGGACTTCAGACGAGAGTGGAAGCTTATGTCATTTTCGTAAATCCCGAATTCACCTTGGTTGGCGCTCCAAATGAAACCAGCTATATCCTTCCCAGTCAAATTCCCGGGCATTTCCGGAATATGCCCAAAACCACTGGGATAACTGCCGAACAATATAGACTTGCAGATTCACTCGTAGCTCTTCACGATCCCAATTATTCTTTCAAGTTACCAGAATACCACTACGAGAACATGAAAAAAGGTGTACCCTGTCCAGCTTGCGGAACGCTAAAGGATACATTTAGAGGACAACATCAGATTTGCGATGAATGCGGAAAGAAAATAAACATAAACGAAGCAATCAGAACCGGCATATCCGACTTCCGCATCTTGTTCCCGGATGATAAAATTACAACCAGCCGTATCACAGACTGGTGTGGTATCGGCGATCAAAATCGCATAAGCAATATACTTAAATCAGAATTTCAAGCGCTGGGGAAAAACCGCGGGCGATACTTCATTTGATGAATATTACCCTGATTCGTGAAGGATCTGTAATAAAGCGACGTGCAAATAAACGGGTAACCGCCCGATCATTTGCGCGTCTTATTTTGTTCGCTTTTGGAACTTGTGCTACCCGGGACATAAATTCTATCTGTTGTCGCAGGGCTACGGCCCTGCCTATGCCCGAAAACATGGATTCTTTTGAATTATTCATGTTTTTGTCCTGATTCGGGCTCGAAAACATGAATTCTTTCGAGTTATTCATCTTTTTCGGCCAAATTAGGCTGGAAAACATGAATTCTTTTGAGTTATTCATCTTTTCCGGCCGTACCAGGCCATATCAGGCCGATTCATGTCTCCACAGCCCACAAAAAAGCCCTCCCAAGGGAGGACTTTTTTTGGTTTAACGGATTCTTAGTCGATGATTACGAATTTTTCTTGGAACAACGGGCTTACTGAGCGGTTTTCGTGGATACGTTTGATTGCTTCAGCGATCAATTGTGACACGGAAACCAGTACGATCTTATCGCTGACTTTGTCAGCAGGGATATTGATCGAATCAGTAACGATCAATTCTTTGATTACGGAATTGTTGATGCGGTCTATGGCTGGACCTGACAATACAGCATGTGTGCAGCAAGCATAGACATCCAACGCGCCTGCATCCTGCAGTGCTTGGGCAGCCAATGTGATTGTTCCGGCAGTATCGATCATGTCGTCGATCAGGATACATTTTTTGCCTTCGACATTACCGATGATGTTCATGACTTCAGCAACATTCGCTTTCGGTCTTCTCTTGTCGATGATGGCAATCGGCGCTTTGATGAATTCAGCCAGTTTGCGGGCTCTTGTCACGCCACCGTGATCAGGCGAAACAACGACTACGTCATCATGCAAGACTTCATGATCCAAGAAGTAGCTTGCCAACAACGGAGCTCCCAACAAATGATCAACCGGGATATCGAAGAAACCTTGGATTTGAGGAGCATGCATATCAAGTGTCAACAATCTGTCAGCGCCAGCATTGGTGATCATGTTCGCCACCAATTTCGCTGTGATCGGTTCACGTGATTGCGCTTTGCGGTCTTGGCGTGCATAGCCATAATAAGGCAACACGATGTTGATTGTTTTGGCACTTGCGCGCTTCAAAGCATCGATCATGATCAAAAGTTCCATCAAGTGGTCGTTTACCGGAGAGCTTGTCGATTGGATGACGTAAACGTGGCAACCGCGGATACTTTCGTCGATGTTGATTTTGATTTCACCATCGCTGAATTGGGATGAAGAAAGGGTTCCTAACTCGACACCAACGTCAGCCGCAATTTTCTCAGCCAAAGGGCGATTTGAACTTAAGGAAAAAATCTTAAGTTTTGGATCTTTGTAATGTTCTGTCATGATAATCCTCCGTTAATCTTTTGTTTTTACCAAATTAAACACATACTGATATTGTATTTTCAAAATCATTCTACCATACATGTATAAGGTTTTGCTTTTATTTTTTAGCTGGCGGCAATTTTTCCCAATAGCCTGGTTTGTTCTCCTGGCGGCTGCGGGCGATGCCCATCGCGCCTTCAGGCACATCTTTTGTGATGGTCGAACCTGCAGCTAGGAATGTGTTGGCCTCGACGTTGACAGGCGCCACAATGTTCACGTTGCAACCGATGAATGTATTGTCACCGATGCTGGAACGGTGTTTGTGCTTGCCGTCATAATTCACGAAGACAGTGCCGCAACCGACGTTGATATTTTTACCGAGATCCGCGTCTCCCACATAAGTCAGATGTCCGACTTTTGTGTCTTCGTTCAATACCGCATTCTTCACTTCCACAAAATTTCCGATGTGGACGCGTTTTCCGATGTGGCTGTTCGGTCTCAAGTGGCTGAACGGACCGATGTTGCTGTCCGATTCCATCACGGAGTCCTCCAGATTTGAACTTCTGATTTGGACACGGTCACCGATCGTTGTGTTGCTCAGTTCTGAGCCTGATCCGATGAAACAATCTTCCCCGATGACTGTTTTCCCTTTCAGGAATACGTTCGGTTCAATGACTGTGTCACTTCCGATGATCACATCCGCCTCGATATAGGTATTATCCGGGTCGATCAAAGTAACGCCATTGCGCATATGTTTTTCATTGATGCGTCTCTTCATGTAGACGGAGGCTTCAGCCAACGCCACACGATCGTTCACGCCCAAAGCTTCGCCCATGTCGCTCATCTGGTAAGCTGTCACGATTTCGCCTTGGTTCTTCAGGATTTCGATGACATCCGGCAGGTAATACTCGCCCTGCGCATTGTTGTTGCCTACTGATTGCAGCGCGGCAAACAAAAACTTGTTATCGAACGCATACGTTCCGGTATTGATTTCCTGCACAAGCACTTCTTCCGGAGAAGCGTCTTTTTGTTCCACAATTTTTTCTACGTTATCTGACGCATTTCTGATGATGCGGCCATAGCCGTTCGGATCAGCAGCATGCGCAGTCAGGATAGTTGCTTTCGCTTTTTTCTCTTCATGGTATTGCAATAAGGATTCCAACGTCTCTGCAGTCAGGAGCGGTGTATCTCCGCAGATGACCAACGTAGTGCCCTCTTCGTTCTCCAGCACAGCTTGCGCTTGCAGGACAGCGTGCCCTGTTCCCAATTGTTGCGCCTGCAATACATATTCCGAACGATCCCCCAAGCATCCTTTAACAGTATCCGCACCGTGCCCTACAATTGTCACTACCTTTTCAATGCCAGCAGCCTCTACTTGATCCACGACGTGCTCTACCATTGGTTTTCCGCAAACTGCATGCAGTACTTTATAAAGCTTACTTTTCATGCGCGTTCCTTGACCAGCAGCAAGTATGATTGCAAAACGATTAGCCATAAGCAACTCCTATCTTTTCATTTTATTCCTTCAACTAAATTATCTTAGCCTAAAAACTTGCTTTTTTCAATATAATGTCGTACATAAATTCAGACTTCTTTTCATTTTCTAATGGAAATACGAAGAATGCGGATACATTGTTTCTTATTAACCGGTTTTTTGGATATACTAGTAGGCAGGAAGACACACCGAAAGGATTGATCCCAATGACAAAACCGACTGCATCATTTTGGATTCACGAACTGTTGCTTCAGCCACATGCGGAAGGCGGCTATTTTCGCGAAACAGGCCATTCTCCCGAACTGATCGTTACCGAGGACCGGAGGGAACGCTATCTCTACAGCAATATCCTCTTCTTGTTGACTGCAGACAACCCTTCCCATTTTCACCGCTTGAAATCCGATGAGGCTTGGTATTTTCATGAGGGCAGCACCTTGACGATCCATCTGTTGTATCCCGACGGCTGTTACGAGGCAGTCAAGATGGGGCGCCATCCCGAAAAAGGGGAACTTTTCCAATTTACGGTTCCGAAAGGGGTCATCTTTGGAAGCAGCGTCGAAGGATCATCTGGAGACTATGCTCTCGTAAGTTGCATGGTTTCCCCAGGATTCGATTACCGTGATTTTGAATTGCTGCCTTATGATGCGCTAATCAAAGTCTATCCCGATTACGGAAGCATTTTGGAAAAATTGGCCTACAAAAAACTACCGGAGGCTTCCTTCAGGAAAGATCACGTGTGAATTCTCCAATTACGCTTGGCGAATCCAAATTCCAATTCCCAACATACACCAAAGAGCCGGCCCTTAATTTTAAGGTCCAGCTCTTTTTTAATGATTATTCTCAATCGGTGCTTGAATCGAAATAATTGCCCAAGCCCACGCTGATGGAATGATCTTTCAGATCGATATTGTTTACGCGGATCAGTGACGTATAATCGAATACTTCACGCTTGGAATTGTAGCCAGCTTCAGCGAAGACGGTTACGCCGACTGTCTCCGATTCGAATTCGGAAATCATGCTGCGCATACCGTTGATGGTGCCGCCGCCTTTCAGGAAATCATCGACGATGAGAACTTTTGAACCGCGCGGCAAACTGCGCTTGGATAGCTCCATTTTTTCAACACGATCGGATGAACCTGAAACGTAATTGATGCTCACTGTGGAGCCTTCGGTAATTTTCGAATCACGGCGAACGATGACAAACGGCACATTCAGATAAGTGGCAACTGCTTGCGCGATCGGAACCCCTTTAGTGGCGACCGTCATGACTGCATCGACTTTTTTGTCGACGTATTGAGCTGCGATGACACGCCCGATTTTCTGCAGGATTTCCGGATTGCCCAACATGTCGGAAAGATAAACGTATCCACCTGGCAGCAAACGATCTTTACTGTTCATGATTTCGCACATTTCTTCTATAATATCGCGGGCATTTTCTTTGGTGATTGTCGGAATATATTTGACGCCGCCTGCTGCACCCGGCAGCGTTTCGACAATCCCAGTTCCCCGATCTTCAAATGTTTTTTTGATGATGGATAAGTCTTCACTGATGGATGATTTCGCTGATTCATAACGTTTAGCGAAATAGGTCAATGAAATCAACCGATGCGGTCTCTCTAATAAGTAACGGGTCATATCGACTAACCGTTCACTGCGCTTTATTTTCAATCCAAATCTCTCCTCATATTGCGTTCTTTTCCCTATTATATAGTTGATTCCTGAAAAATGGAAGCTTTTAATTGTTGATTGTTCGTTTTTAATCGAATTTCAGCAAAAAAAACAAGAGCAATGTTCTGCTCTTGTCCATATATCTTATTGTTAAGATTCTACTTCTTTTCGGTGATGACCTTATAGATGCTGGTCAAAATGAACATGGCCACGAAAACCAAGGTGATTGTGGCACCGGGAGGCGTCCCGTACTGATAGGATGCGAACAATCCCCCGTACATTCCCGTCAAACCGATGCCTATCCCAAGCAGGATGACGCCGTTGAAGGTATGCACCAATCTCATCGAGATGGCTGCCGGCAGAATCATGATTGAAGAAACCAGCAATGACCCGGTAATCGGCATCACCACGCTGATGGCGACTCCTGTGATCACCGAAACCAACAGCGACATCATGCGGACCGGCAAGCCCGCTGTATGGGCTGTGTCTTCGTCAAACGTCAACACATACAACGGTTTACGGAAAACAAGATACAACAGCACGACAATGATTGCCAAAACCAATAAAATAAGGATCTGCTCGTCATTTATGGTGATGATCGATCCGAACAAATACTGTTCGACACTTGCGTTCTGTTTCCCTGATACGAAGCTCATCAGCACCAATGCTACCGCCATCCCCGTAGCCATCAGAATCGCGATGGATATTTCCGAATAGCCTTTGAAGATGACGCGTAAATATTCGATTCCGATTGCTGCCAAAATGACGATGGCTAATGTAGTGAGCGTCGGATTAATGTTAAGAAGCATCCCTAAAGCAACTCCGGCCAATGAAACATGCGACAGCGTGTCCGCCATCAAGGATTGCCTGCGCAAAATCAGCAGCAGACCCAAAATGGGTGCCATGATTGCGATCAATGTTGATGCTTGGAAGGCTCTTTGCATAAATCCATAGAGAAACATCTCCACGGCGAATCCTCCTTTCTGACCAACTGAATATGGGTATCCATAAATTCTTTGATATCTTCATGCTCGTGTGTCACCATGATGATCGCTTTATTGTGGACTTGTGAATTGTGTTTCAGCAAACGATAGAAACGCTCGCGCGATTCCTTGTCCATTCCGGTTGTCGGCTCATCGAGCACAAACAAGTCCGGATCGGTTGCGAAAATGCGGGCCAAGGCGATGCGTTGTTTTTGGCCACCGGATAGTTCACCGATTTTTTTGTTGCGCATCTCCCACATGCCCACTGATTCCAAAGCTTTTTTTACATGGGTATTATCTTCTTCATCCAATTTTTTGAACCATTTGCCTTTTTGGTATCTGCCCGACTCCACAAACTCAAGTACCCTGCTCGGAAAGCCGATATTGAACGACGAAATTTGCTGCGGTGCATAACCGATCGTAAGCTTTTCCCCACGATAGTTCACCTTCGAAATCGTCGCGCTGCCCTCCCGGGGATTCAACAGGCCCAGGATGCTCTTCAATAAAGTGGATTTCGCCGCGCCGTTTTCGCCTGTAAGGATGACGAATTCCCCTTCGTGCACTTGGAATGTGATATCCTGCAGGACAGGTTCATCATCGTAATAGAACGACAGATGCTGTACATCGATATATTCCACTTGAATCCCTCTCTTCTCTTACTGGATCACTTTTTTCAAAGCTGTCAAATTTTCTTCCATCACACTCAGGTAATCTTTGCCCGCTTCTTGGTCTTCATCGGTTATCCCTTCAATTGGACTCAGCACTTCCAGCGTAGCCCCCGCTTCTTCGGCAAGCGTTTCTGCGGTTTTCGAAGAGGCGCTGTCCGAGTAATAAACGGTAGTGATCTGATTATCGATCATAAATTGCTGCAGTTCAGCCAGTTTGGCAGGATTCGGTTCCGCATCGGATGACACATCGGATACCGCCACTTCAGTCAGTTCGTAGCGACGGGCGATATAGCCGAAAGCTGCGTGCTGGACGACGAATGTGCGGTTTTCAGCAGTCTCAAAGGCACTCTGATAAGCTGCATCCAGTTCCGCCAATTTTTCGTTAAAGGCAGCTGCATTCGCTTCGTAACTCTCTTTGTTGGCTTCATCCGCCACAAGGACTCCGGCCAAAATGGCGGCGACTTCCTCTTGTGCATACACCGGATCCAACCAGACATGCGGATCGACATTGTGGGCATCTTCGCCTTCTTCATCACTGTGTTCTTCTTCGGCAGCCTCTTCCAACTCAAAAAGCGCGATATCCTCGGCAGCCTCAACGACGATCACATCGCTCGATTCAATGGATTCCAGCACGCTGGGTACCCACGTTTCCATTTCATCGCTGTTGTAGACGAACACATCAGCGTCAGCGATCGCCGCGATATCCTGTGGCGTCGGCTCATAGCCATGCGATTCTTGTCCGGCATCCAACAAAACGGAAACTTCGCCATTATCGCCTACCACATTTTTCGCAAAGTCATACATCGGATAGAAGGTTGTGACAACCTTTATCCCATCTTCAGAAACGGCTGATTCATCGCTTCCGCTCGTTCCGCAACCAACCAGAACAAGGGCCGCTGCAGACAGAATGCCTGTCAGTTTCAATCTATTTAGCATAATTTATTATTCCTCCAAAACGTAATGATTACTGTTTAAGTCCCGATAGACACTTTATCACAATTGGATGCAACGCGTCAACCATTCCGCTTCCGTTTCACAAGCAAAAACCGCAAACACCCTTCAGGGGGATTCGCGGTTTTGATCTGGCATAGATAGTCTTGCCTTTAAATTTCGGACGTGCATCACCATAGGTGTATTACAGGTTTGCAAAATGTTTCATGCATCTAAAATGATGGCTAGCGGTCCAAGCCTGCCTCTCGGAAATTAGATAAATCTGACCCATTGCGCTCTGCGATGCTCATTCAGGGCCAGATTTCCTAAATTTCTTTCGAGGCAGAGCGGGCTTGTCCCGCTTTTCT
>NZ_JBAWAZ010000012.1:0-8133 GCF_049589555.1 Trichococcus sp. | reverse complement strand
TGAATATATAAGAATCCACAGCTAAAATGAAGATTATAGGCAGCGACGAAATAATCATTCAAGTAGTTTATACAGAAGGGGAATTGCTATGGGGAAAAATCGGCTTGAAGCTTTCAGCGATGGTGTGCTGGCAATTATCATCACCATTATGGTCCTGGAATTGAAAATTCCGGAGGGACAAGGGATAGATGCTCTTCTATTGATACTTCCAACGTTTTTGAGCTACATACTTAGCTTTGTCTATGTCGGGATATATTGGAACAATCATCATCATCTGCTGCACACTCTTCAAAAGGTGACCGGCCCAGTTCTCTGGGCTAACCATCATCTGCTTTTTTGGTTGTCGCTGGTTCCATTCGCATCTGGTTGGATGGGGGCAAACCCTTCTGCAAAGGTGCCCGCAGCACTTTACGGCATAGTGTTGCTTATGGCTTCGATTGCCTATAATGTGCTGCAAAAAATGATCATCAATGCTGAACAGGGCAGTTCGACGCTCAAACAAGCCATCGGAAATGACACTAAGGGAAAAGTATCCATGCTGGCCTACCTGACTGCTTCCGGGTTAGCAATCATCCAACCTTGGATTGCCCAGGCACTGTACGTTATTTTGGCATTGCTCTGGTTGATCCCTGATAGGCGCATTGAGCGGATGTTATACAACATCGAGAAGGATGATAAATCATAAAAATAATGAAGCAACGAATGCGAATGTGACTTAAGGACGCAAGGACAATCTGAATTTCTGACTGTCCTCGGGTCCTTTTCTTTCATACTTACTTATTTGTGCGTATTTTGCAACCTCAAAATTCGTGCTAGACTGATGATAAGAACAGCACAAATCATTTATTTAAAGGGGAATAAAGTATGAATATAGCTATGAAAGCAGACAACTTTATCGCAGTGAATTCCTTTATCAGCAACGTCGATTTTGACGGAACGGAAGTACTTAGGGTAACGAAAGATCCGAAAATCGAAGCTTTTGATGAGCCTACCTATGCAAGGTTGGTGGGCACTAACTTCAAGAACGGCACAATCGAAGTGAAGGTGTTGAGCCGTCGCTTGCCTGACGCGCCTGAATTCGCCAGAGGCTTCCTTGGCATTGCGTTCCGCATCGATGAAAACAACGAGCATTTTGAATCGCTGTACATTCGCCCGACGAACGGCAGGAATGAGAGCCAACTGAGAAGGAACCGATCCACACAATATTTCTCTTACCCTGACTACATATTTGACCGTTTCAGAGCCGAAAGCCCAGGCGAGTACGAATCTTACGCCGACATGGGTTTGGATGAATGGATCGATCTGAAAGTCAAAGTGGACGGCGAACATGCCGAATTATATGTGAACAATTCGAAGTATCCCGTATTGTTGGTAAATGACCTGAAACATGGACCGGAAAACGAAGGCGCCATCGGACTATGGGTTGAAGAAGGGACGGAAGGCTTTTTCAAGGACTTGAACATTATTCAGAACTGAGGGATTTCATTAAGGGAGGACTTCCTATGTTGGGCGCAATCATCGGGGACATCGTCGGCTCCCGTTTCGAGTGGCATAATCACAAGGAGAAGCATTTTGAACTGTTCACGGAAGATTGCCGGATGACGGATGACAGCATCATGACGCTAGCTGTCGCCAAGGCGCTGATGGAAACGGAGAAGGCACTGGCATTCGCGGGTGAGGGGCGGGAACGAGGCGCAGACTATTATGTCTTGCTGGAGAAGCTGAGCATCCAGTATATGCAAGCGTTCGGGCGCCGCTACCCAGATTGCGGTTTCAGCCGTGCGTTCTTCCAATGGATAGTCAGCGATGATCCTCAGCCATACAATAGCTTCGGCAACGGTGCGGCCATGCGGATCAGTCCGGTTGCGTATATCGGCAGAACGGAAAAGGAGATACAGCGCCTGTCCGAAACGGTAACGGGTGTGTCGCACAACCATGAAGAAGGCCTGAAGGGTGCGGAAGCAACGGTAATAGCCATCTACATGGCGCGTTCAGGTTCACCCAAAGACGAGATCAGAAAAAGGATTGGGGAAAACTACTATCATCTGGACTTCACATTGGATGGAATCAGGGACTCCTACCGCTTCACAACGGATTGCCAAGCGACGGTTCCTCAAGCGATAGTGGCCTTCCTGGAATCCACTTCGTTCGAGGATGCCATCCGCAATGCGGTTTCGATTGGCGGGGACAGCGATACTTTGGCCGCCATCGCTGGTGCGATCGCGGAAGCCTATTATGGCATTCCTGAACAGATCAAAGAACGAGCATTGAGCTATTTCGATGCGGAACTGCTCTTGGTATATGAGGAATGGGTTCGGTTTATAAAAACCAGAAATCAATAACAAAAAGGAAAGCCTACGGATCAATAGCGGAAGCTGATGCAACCGAAGAAAAACTGCCAGATGCAGCATTCTATCTTTCAGAAGAATAAGGAGGAAACTATCATGAAAATGCAGTTTTGGTCCAAAATAAAAGCCGGACAATGGGCAGCGGGTTTGACTTTGACATTCATCGTGCTGATGGCCATCAAAATGACGGCCTTGGGAGCAACCATCAGATTACCATTGCCGACACCTGTTCTTGCAGTGCTGGGAGTGGTCGGGTTCATTCTGGGGCTGATAGCAATCATCAAACATAAGGACAGAGCCTTGCTGACATTGTTGTCCATTCCGGTTGGACTTGTGATCATTTTATGGACACTCGCAGAAATTACTTTTCCACACTGAAGCATGGTTATCCAAAAATCCTATCGAGTAAAGACGTCCGTGGTCAGGACGTCTTTTTTATTTGCCATTTGTAGTGCCTTGTGAGGGGGATTTATACGGTATTCGCTAGCGGGAGGTATGTTATAATGAGGGCTAAAACAGCGGTTACAAAAATAGGATACGCGCTTCGAACTATGTACAGTCTGCTGAATCGGGGAATGAGGAATATTTTTATGGAGCCAATAAATGAATATATAAAGGAATATGCTACGCAGCTAAGAAAAGGGCAGATACAGAAAGCTTACAAAGGAATCCTGACATTTATGTCAGTACTTCGTTCATACTTGGAAAGCAAGTATCCAGATTATAATGCTGGTAGTTTATACTTTGGCTACATGGATATGACCTATTTTGCTTTTACGCCTGCTGATTTGAAAAATAAGAAGCTGAAAATCGCCGTAGTATATTTGCATGAAAAAGGCGTGTTCGAAGTTTGGTTGGCTGGGATTAACAGAAAAATTCAGGGTGAGTACATCGCGTTGATGAGCAGGGAAAATATTGGTAAATATAAATTATCACAGGTTATTCCGGGAGTTGATTCCATTATAGAATCAACTCTGGTTGAAAAGCCGGATTTTGACCATCCAGAGGAACTCAAGAAGCAGATTGAAAAGAAGACGATGGAATTTATAAAGGATATTATTTCTATACTGGATGAACCTCAAGGAGTATTATAAGCGGCTGTAAGGATAGGAGCAGAACGGTGTAATTTCTGTTCAGTTTCGTTTAGCCGATTCAGATAAGGGAGGCCGATTCAGATAAGGGAGGAAAAATGAAATGCCAAGCCCATTAGATTTCAAAAAGGAATATAAGAATCTTTATCAGCCCAAGACGGTCCCTGTGATTGTCGATGTACCGAAGATGAAATTCATCATGGTTGACGGCAAGGGGAACCCCAATGATGAATCAGGGGAATACGCGAAAGCAATCGAAATGCTTTATGGGCTGTCCTACACCATCAAAATGAGCAACAAAAGCGGCAATGCCCCGGCGGATTTCTTCGAATATGTCGTTCCGCCATTGGAGGGCTTATGGTGGACGGAGCTTGATCGCCCCTTTGACACGAGCCAAAAGGACAAATTGATCTGGACAGCGATGATCCGGCAGCCGGAATTTGTCACTGATGAAGTATTCCGATGGGCCGTTGAGGGATTGAAGAAAAAGAAACCGGAGCTTGATCTCACCAATGCAAGGTTGGCGGAATACACAGAAGGAATTTGCGTTCAGATGATGCATATGGGTCCCTACGATACGGAAGCAGTGACGGTCAAAGCTATCGACGACTTTGCTGCGGCCAATGGATACGTCAATGCCATTTCGGAAATGAGTCCAGACGGCACAATCCGCAGGCACCATGAAATTTACTTGAACGATCCACGCAAAGTCGCTCCGGAAAAGATGAAGACAGTCGTCCGCCATCCAATCAGGAAATAAAAACAGAAAACGTGGAAAAGTAATTTTCGGAAATAAAACGCTTCCCTTTGAGTGAACTCCAAGGTGTATACTTCTGTTTGTACTGCGAGTGGCGCCATTTTGATTCGCTAAAAAGGCGCAGTGATCAAAGTAAACAGCTTCGGAGAGGAAGGAAACAATATGACAACATGGTTGATTACAGGATGCTCCAGCGGCATCGGCAGAGGAATCGCAAAAGCAGTTTTAAAACATGGGGATAACGCAGTAGTGACTGCACGGAACATTGCCACGGTGGCGGATATCGTCGAGAATTATCCCGCCACTGCTATCGCTGTGCCTTTGGATATCACGAATAAAGAAAGTATCGCGGGCGCCGTGAAAGCGGCAGAGGATAATTTCGGCGGGGTGGACATCCTCGTGAACAATGCAGGCTACGGCTATCGTTCTTCCGTTGAAGAAGGCGAGGAAGACAGCGTGAATCTGCTGTTCGACACGAACTTCTTCGGACCGATTGCATTGATCAAGCAAGTATTACCATACATGCGAGCGCAGAAAAACGGCGCCATCCTCAATGTTTCCTCGATCGCTGCCGCCCGCTCAGGTGTCGGTTCCGGTTATTATGCCGCATCCAAGGCCGCTTTGGAATTGATGACGGACGGTTTGATGAAGGAAGTCGCACCGTTGGGGATCAAAGTGATGACCGTGGAGCCAGGCGCTTTCCGGACCAAATTCTACGACACTTCCCTGAAAGGTACCCAGAAGCAGATCGAAGATTATGCCGATACTGCTTGGAAAACCCGAAAAGAGAACATTGTCGACAACCAAGATCAGCCTGGAGATCCGGACAAGGCGGGAGAGGTCATCTACGAAACTATCCAAAAAGAGGAAATTCCGAAACGGTTGTTGCTGGGTTCGGATGCAGTGAACATCGTGTCCGCCGAGATGAAAGAAAGATTACAGGAAATCGAGGACTGGAGCGCCATCAGTAAACAGACAGACTACTGAATTGGGTTTATTGTAAATGTAAGAACATAGTAATGATTTAAGACTGTGTAGATGGCGATATACGCCTGATCCGCAGTCTTATTTGTTTGAAGTGGTACCTACAGAGAAAATCATAGCCAAGCCTCTTGCAAAAGGATGTGACTTATAATAGAATATATGCATGCGCATGCAATTGGAAATGGCCGAGCGTTTTGTTTGGGAATTTCAGGCAGGCTCGGTAAAATGATAAAAAGCGATCTAAAGGGAGAGAAAAATATGTCAACAATGAACAGCAAGCTGACTTTCAAACGCGGACTGGAACTGAAGAACCGCATCATGATGGCACCGATGACAACGAAGATGAGTTTTTATGATGGGGTAGTGACATCCGACGAAATCAATTACTATGCGCTTCGTTCCGGCGAAATCGGCGCAGTCATCACAGGCGCTGCAAATGTTCAGAACGACGGCAAAGGCTGGGAAGGCGAATTGAGCATCGCTTCCGATGTTTTCATTCCGGGTTTGAGCAAACTAGCTGCAGCCATCAAAAAGAACGGCACCAAAGCCATCCTGCAGATTTTCCACGGTGGCCGCATGACGGATTCAAGCGTATTGAGAGGCGTTCAGCCAGTAGCGCCAAGTGCGATTGCTGCCGAAAGACCAAATGCCGAAACGCCGAGAGCATTGGCCAGTGACGAAGTTCTGGACCTGATTGAAAATTTTAAAGCCGCGACCCGTCGCGCGATCGAAGCCGGTTTTGACGGTGTGGAACTGCATGGTGCAAATACTTATTTGTTGCAACAATTCTTCTCGCCGCACTCCAACCGCAGAGACGATGAATGGGGTGGCACGCTGGAAAAACGGTTCAGTTTCATCGACAAATTGGTTGATGAAGTGACAGCAACCGTGGATGAATCGGGCGCCGAGAACTTTATCGTCGGTTACCGCTTTTCCCCAGAGGAATACGAAAATCCAGGCATCCGCTTTACAGATACACTGTTCCTTGTGGACCAATTGGCCGATAAAGGCTTGGATTATCTGCATATTTCCTTGAGAGACCATCAACTGGTTTCTGTTTCTGAGGATCATAAAGAGAAAAGCATGATGGCGTACATTCATGAACAAATTAACGGACGCGTGCCGTTGGTAGGTGTCGGCGATGTCCGCACGAGCGAAGATGCGGAGCACGTATTGGAAAATTCGGAGCTTGTTGCCGTCGGACGTGCTTTGCTGATCGATCCGCATTGGGGTGCGAAAGCCCTCGATCAAAAGGATGAGCTGATCCGCCAAGAAATATCCAATTACGACCGCGAAGAACTGTTCCTTGCGAATGGTGTCTGGAGCTTCATGGAATTCATGATGCCGGACCGCTTAGGTAAATAAACAAGTAGATAGACCATACAGACTTCCTGGGAAAAAGGGACTTCTGTATGGTCTTTTTGTATTGTATCAGGGTGAAGCCGTACGCGATTCAGGCGCTCGTGATATGTTATAATGAGGTCGAAAAAGAGCGGTTACAAAGTGCGTAGTACAGTCGATTATCTTCCTTAATCCATAGGCTTTTGTCAGTTCAAGGAGGGACTTCAGATGATCAAAAATAACAATCACCAATACAAGTTTTTCCTCATCATGACCATGTTGTTGTTTATCCTTTCAGGCTGCGGTTCATCGAGCGACGAAGCTGCCTCATCTTCGGATCCGGAAGCGATCAGGGAGAGCCAAATCAGCGAACTGGAAAGCAGCGATCTGATCGGGAATGTGGATGCGTATGCGGCTATCCAAGGCGTGATAGCGGAATCAGCGGTTCCGACGCCAGCCAAAGTGTTCATCATCGAAAACGATGAATCCGTTGAGGAAGGAGCCGGAGAAAAGTACGTGTATTCAACGCACTATCTCGATTTGCCTGAGGAATTGCAGGCAAAGTCGGA
Organism: Trichococcus sp.; assembly: GCF_049589555.1. GTDB lineage: Bacteria > Bacillota > Bacilli > Lactobacillales > Aerococcaceae > Trichococcus. The sequence goes on along the minus strand of NZ_JBAWAZ010000012.1, from coordinate 1,043 downwards.
TGCCGAAATGAATGTGCTGGTGAAGCTGCGCAGCTATTACATGGAAACTGGAACCTACTCGAATGAAGGAATTGCCTATACGCGTTATGTCCAAATTACCATCCTGGACAGGGGTGCCAGCACCATCATCCATGAAGAAACGCTTATCGGATCAGCTCCTTTCAGCATCAGTGAAGATCAATCCGCGGGGTATGGCTATGTCCCTGAATATCAAGTGCTGAAAAAAATTCTGGTCTACTTTGGATATGCAGATGAATGAAGAACGTCTTCACGATTTAAGTCATTTCTGAGTATAGGACAAAATCAACTCAACGCGCTGTCTTCAAGAAAGGGGAGGGAAATTATGAGTAGTAAAAAAGATGAATGTTCTTGCGGGGGTGATTGCTGCGCACAAAAACAAGAAAAAAAGAAAATTGACATCGATTTCTTGTATCTGGATTTAGACACATGCAAAAGGTGTCAGGGCGCTGAAAGTAATTTGGATCATGCAATAAATGAAGTTTCGGCGGTTTTGACATCCGCTGGCTATGAAGTGATTGTCAATAAAGTAAATATCTCATCACCTGAGTTGGCAATCAAACATGGATTCCTCAGCTCGCCAACGATAAGAATCAACGGTAACGACATCTCCTTGGATGTTACGGAAACTTCTTGCAAGGACTGCGGAGATATTTGCGGAGATTCTGTAGATTGCAGGTCCTGGATTTATGAAGGGATTGAACATCCTGAACCACCAAAAGAAATGATCGTGAATGCAATTTTGAAAGAAGTCTATGGAGGGCATTCAGAATCTCCAAAATCCAAAAAGGAATATATGTTGCCGGATAATCTAAGAGCATTCTTCAATGGGACTGCGGCAAAGAAAGAGGAATGAGAAAAGCAGAGGACTACGCCAAACGTTCCCACAAGCTAGCGAGCAAAGATGAGTGATCAGGATAAGACGGAAAATATTGAGGTGCTGACTGTGAAGATTATTGGTTTGATACTGTATTTTTCCTTCTACATAAGCTTCTACATCAAAATGTTTGTGCAAGGCAGCCACG
>NZ_JBAWAZ010000011.1:0-1925 GCF_049589555.1 Trichococcus sp. | reverse complement strand
CTGGACCGGAGTCGCCGCGCAACCAACCCCGCCAACTTTACTGTCGACGGCGCCGTCAAGCAAGGTGTCAAGTTGACTTGGGTACGGAGCAAGAACTACATGAAAATAATGTTTCGCTTGAAGGACCTCTACCGCCGTCGGGCGGTGGCATTAAAAGAAGCCCACAACAAAACCGCCAATGCCATCCTGGCACTGGGTAATCAGGTTTATGTGGAGGACATGGATTTCCGTGCATTGATGAAGCGGGCTAAAGAAACGACCGTCAACAAGAACGGGCGGTTCAACCGCAAGAAACGCTATGGCAAGTCCATCGGCTATCATGCGCCGGCCATGTTGGTCGGCATCGTGAAGCAAAAAGCACCCCAAGAAGGGGGTGCGCTGTACGAGGTGGATACCTTTAAATTTCGTGCCAGCCAGTATAACCACGTAAACGATACGTATATCAAAAAGACACGTGATGAACGTACGACCTTTGTTGCCGGGCAGCTTGTCCAACGGGATCTGTACAGTGCATTCCTCCTGAAAAACAGCCAACCGACACGCAACGAGACTGACCGCACAAAATGTAGCGCGACGTTTGCTACCTTCATGGCGCACCACGACACCTGCATCCAGACACTCTGCCAATCAACCGGACGCCAGTCCTGCAATTTCGGACTGCGAGATTTTCAATTAGCTTAACAAATGTAAATAGCAACCAAAAGGTTCAGCTGTGAGCCTTCAACGCGAATGGTGCCATCGGGCGCCTTTTTGAGAAAGTCTAAGGGCTTTTGGGAATAGAACGGAAATAGAAAAACGACATCTCCACTTTTTTGGAAATATCGCCAGTACGGTCCGTGACGTCCCAACAGCCCTTGGAACCCCCTGGATTTATCCATGGGGAGCAGTCAGATTCGGATATATACCGTTACAATAGAGATAGTAGATACAACAATTTAGGGGGATAAAATATGCTGACAATCGGATACATCGGAAACGGGAAAAGCACAAACCGTTATCATCTGCCGTTTTCTTTATCAAGAAGCAACATCAAAGTCAAAACAATCTATAGCCGGAATCCAGAGAAAAGTGATTGGGAAAAAATCGAGGGCATCCACTACACCGGGAATATTGCGGATGTGCTGGATGATGATGACATCCAGTTGGTGGTCGTCTGCACGCATACGAATTCTCACTACGAGTACGCCAAACAAGCTTTGGATCACGGCAAAAATGTACTGGTTGAAAAACCGTTCATGGCAACTTCCGAGGAAGCGGCAGCCATTTTTGCATACGCGAAAGAAAAGGGCTTGCTGGTCCAGTGCTATCAGAACAGACGCTACGATTCGGACTTCCTGACGACGCAGAAAGTCATCGAAAGCGGCAAATTAGGCGATCTGTTGGAAGTTGAGATAGCAATCGATTATTATCGTCCGGAAATTCCCTTGTCGATCGACAGCTTCACCAAGGATACAAGCTACCTGTACGGAATCGGCAGCCATACTATCGATCAGGTCCTTTCCTATTTCGGCAAGCCTGACAAAATCCATTATGATGTGCGGCAATTATTGGGGCCGGGTCGGATGAATGATTACTTCGATTTGGATTTCCACTATCAGAATCTGAAGGTTTCCATCAAATCCAGCTTCTTCAGGCTGAAGGAGCGTCCGAGTTTTGTCGCTTACGGGAAAAAGGGCATGTTCGTGAAACAGACCCGAGACCGCCAGGAAGAGCATCTGAAGCTGTTCCACATGCCGAACAATTCCGATTTCGGTGTCGACCTGCCGGAACATTACGGGGTTCTGACGTACATGGATGATGAAGGCGTCTACCATGAAGAGAAAGTTGTCTCCGAAAAAGGCGATTACGCCAGAGTCTATGACGATCTGTACAACGCAATCGTGAACGGTGCGGAAAAAGTCACCAAGGACGAAGAAACCCTGCTG
>NZ_JBAWAZ010000010.1:0-11454 GCF_049589555.1 Trichococcus sp. | reverse complement strand
AAGTTAATATGTGTAACGATAAGATCGTCTGGATTTGTTCACCGGGTTCTTCCTTTTAGCCGCCCTATGTGGGCGGACGGGGACAAGGTGCTTGGTAAGCAGCGCACTCATTTGTTCGAAACTTTCTTTCCGTTGTTCGCGTGTTTCACTCATGAACGATCGTATGAAATAGGTTTTCACGATTCCGATAGCGATGCTGATATTTTGCTTCATTTCATATTTATAACGCTCTTGGGGGATTGCCCTTGTTTCGCTTACTTCGATCAGGTGAAGCATCGTCAGGTTGTACAACCAAACACTACAATAAATGTCCTGAAGAATCAGCCGTTCCCGAATACCACTGAACTCTTCTAACTTCATCCGGTTTTTCAGTACGTTGTAGGCAGTTTCGATTCCCCATCTCAATCGATACACTTCATTCAAGTCGTCGGATGAAAATTCTGCAGGGGTTAGATTCGTCAAAAGGACTTCGTCCTCTATCTTATCGCTATCCTGCTTGTGAAGTTGAATTTTTATAAACCGCAATGGATAAACCGTATTCATCAAGGTTGCCCGGAAAATTCGATCATTCCGGTAGTCGTTTGTCTGAAATCTGTCAAATGTGACATCAAAAGTTTGATCTTGCCCGACAGACAGCTGGCTGGAATAGCGCTTTAAGCTCTGGCGATCCATTCGCATCACAAATTTTTGCCCGTCCTGGATCAGTTGGTGAACCAGACGCATCGAAAAGTAGCCGCGATCAAACACGGTAATCGTCGGTTGCCGAAGCGTTTCTTTCAATACGTGAAGATGTTGCGAAGCCGAGTCGCGCTCGCTGCTTTTGTAGGGACCGATAAACGTGTCAATCACTAATTTGTTGATACAATCATATAGCAGGGAGACGGAAGCCATCACCGGATTGGCGGATGCCTTTGCATTAAGTGCCACACCGTACTTCTTGGCGTTTTCCTCCGTGGAAGGAAGAGTGATATCAGAGCCGTCTATCGCAGTCACAATGTAGCCGTTCAGCTTGACCAATTGGTCATCGTTCTCTTCATAAATCATGGACATGTAGTCAGTCATCATCAACAGGATGGCTTTGGGGTTATAGTTCATTCTGGCTTTATAAAAAGCGACTGTCGAAATGTCGAGCGGTTTGCTCTGATCATCGTAGAAATTTAAGAGTTCACAAAATTGGGAGTTCCCCTTTTGCGCAAACATTTGAAGCATCAATGTGAGCGGGGTCGTTTTCCTTTTTCGGGTAAAAGCTTGTGGGTTCCCTTCGCGGATATCTTCCAGATAAATAGTTTGGGCTTCTTCAATATATTCCTGAAATACCGTCAATTGGACCGTCATTTTTGAACCCTCCCTTTGATATATGAACCATCCTCTTTACATTAAGTATAACGGGAAATATAAAGAGGAGGAATGAAATCATCATCTCATCATAAAAAAAATGCGAGAATGCATCATTTGAATGCATTCTCGCTTTTTTTACAGTTGTCAAGTTGCTTAAGTTAATGACATTGCGCGACGGGTTCAGCTTTTTTGTATTGTTTATATTTTTTAGAAGAATACGTTTGTTACGCCATCGCCTGAAGCACGGAAGCTTTGCGCTGAGGTTGAACGGTACCCGTTCAATACTTCGTTAACTGCTTGGATTGTGTCAGCAGAAGGTACTTCTGCTGCAGCAGCTCCGTTGGAAACTACTGAGAACTGACCTGATGCATACAATACAGCATCAATGGTCGTTCCGCCCCAGATTCCCGATTCAACGCGGTTCATGATAACAGAAGCAACATTCAATTTTTCTTGGTAGCTTGGGCCTGCTTCAGCTTGGACTACTTGATACAAGAAGGAGCTCGCTTGGTAAGTCGTTGCTGCCGTTTGTGCTACTGCAACTGGCTCAACATATGTTTCTACAGCTGGTGCTGCTACTGGTTCTGCTACTGGTGCAGCTGCCTGCACTTCTTCAACTGCTTCAACTGGTGTTTCGACTTCAACTGCTTCTTCGGAGCTGACATCGTAGCTCTTCACTTCTGAGTCTTGCTCAACAGTCACGATGTTGTGGTCGGCTGACAATACGATTGCGTTGCCGGCAATGATCATGTCTGCATTTCCGATGCTGTTGACATCAACTAAGGCATTCACTGATACATCCGTTGCCAATGCGATTGCAGATAAAGTATCGCCCCATTGGAAAGTGTATTTGCTGCCGCTCTCCAAGTTTTGGATATCCGCTTTGATTTGATCTGCTGTACGTGCTGTCCAAGTGGATGAAGTATATTCTGTTGCATTTGCTTGTGTAGGATTCGCTGTTGCCATAAAACCGATGGCTGCTAAAGTTGCGCTCGTTACGAATAATCTAGATTTGAAGTTTTTCATGTGTGTTTTGTCCCTTTCTTCTCTTCGCAATGTTTTCGTATTGCAATTTATACTCTTCATGACCTTTTTTATTTGATAAATGAAGTATTTATCCAGGTCTCGATCGGAGTTCTTTCAACAGAGACAATCCTATCATGAATCAAATCGCTAAAGTTAAATATCCCTTCTTTGTTATTCCATCTTAACGTGACTGTCTCAAATATCTGTTTATCTTACAAACATAAGTCAAATATTACGCTGTCGTAATATAGAAAATCAATTTGTAACAATTGGCATAACAGCTGTCTTTTTTCACAAACTCCACGTCAAAAAATAGACAAACCATTGATTTATCAGTTGTTACATCTGTAACATATGTTTCAATCCGTGTCATTTCTCAAGCGGGCAGGACCCATTCCGCTTTTAATGGCTAAAAATTATTACAAAACATTTGCTTATTGTAAACATAAATAAAAAACCTTACCGAATTTATCGGTAAGGTTAAGATGCATTTAAATTTCAGTAAGCGGGCGACGGGAATCGGACCCGCGACATGACCTTGGGAAGGTCGCATTTTACCACTAAACTACGCCCGCATGCTGGTCTGTTCGACCGGACTGCATGTTCCATTCTACTCCTAAATTGTGCGCACTACAATAGCCAAACAGAAAAAATGTACAAATTTGTATGAAAAAAACTCCCTCAGCAATAATTGAGGGAGCCCCTGTATTATTTTTACTTATTTGCTGCCGGTTACTTTGAATTTCGTACCGGATAACGCTTCATTGAAAGTCTCTTCGGAAATGTCTTGGTTCATCTTGACTGTTGCTTTCTTTCCTTCCAGATCAATCGTTACCTCTTCCACACCTGCAATCGCAGAGAATTTCTCTTTGACTGTTGCTACGCAACCATCGCACTTCATTCCTTCTAGCATGAATTCTTTTTCCATAATCGTTTCCTCTTTTCTATTTATTAATCCTTTACCGTTTTGAGACGGAAGGTTTGAATCCTTTCAGACGTAATGCATTCAACACAACCGATACCGAGCTGAAACTCATCGCTGCTCCGGCGATCATCGGATTCAACAAGGGTCCCCCGAAGACGTGCAGAATCCCCATTGCAACAGGAATCCCCAAGACATTATAGGCGAATGCCCAGAACAGATTTTCCTTGATGTTTTTGATGGTGGCTTTGCTGAGCTCGACGGCTGTGGCAACCGCCATCAGGTCGCTCTTCATCAGCACGATGTCCGCTGACTCGATGGCGACGTCCGTCCCTGATCCGATAGCGATGCCTATGTCGGCTTGGGCCAATGCCGGTGCATCATTGACGCCGTCTCCGACCATGGCGACTTTGCGCCCCCCCTGTTGCAGCTTCTTGACTTCTTCCGCTTTGTCTTCAGGCAATACCTCACTCAGGACACGGTCGATGCCCACCTGATTGGCGATGGCTTGCGCCGTACGTTTATTGTCGCCGGTGATCATCGCGATTTCGATACCCATGCCACGCAGTTTTTTGATTGCGGCGGCACTGCTTGCTTTCACCGTATCGGCAACGGCGATGATGCCTGCCAGTTCTCCATCCATTGCGATGTACATCGGTGTTTTGCCTTGTTCAGCCAACATGTGGGAGGTTTCGGCAAATGAACCGAGTCCGATTTCATGATTCAGCATCAACTTTTCATTTCCCAAAAGAAGCTCTTTCCCATCGATTGTGACGGCAATACCGAAACCAGGCAGCGCATTGAAGGCGGATGGTTTCGCCAAAGACAGCTCTTTTTCTTCGGCATCGCGAACGATCGCTTCGCCGAGCGGATGCTCCGACCCTTTTTCGGCTGATGCAGCCAGCAGCAACAGTTCATCCGGATTTAGCCCTTCACGGACCAGAACATCCGTAACTTTCGGCTTGCCTTCCGTGATCGTCCCCGTCTTATCGAAAACGATAGTCTGGATTTTATGCGTCACTTCAAGGGCTGTCCCGCTTTTGATCAGCACACCATTCTCGGCGCCCTTACCGGTACCCACCATTATAGCGGTTGGCGTCGCCAAGCCCAAAGCACAAGGACAAGCGATTACCAAGACGGAAATCGTGATGGTCAGCGCGAAAATCCATGATTCTTTTCCCAAGAAGTACCAGGCCAGCCCCGCCAGAACAGCGAATACGATGACGATCGGAACGAAGTAGCCCGAAATCGTATCAGCTAGTTTTGCGATCGGTGCTTTTGAACCTTGGGCATCTTCCACCAACTTGATGATCTGCGCAAGGGCTGTATCTTTTCCGACTTTTTCTGCCCGGTACTGGATGGTGCCGTTTTTGTTGATGCTGCCGCCGATGATCGCATCGCCCGCTTTTTTCTCCACAGGCATGCTCTCGCCTGTCAGCATCGATTCATCGACTGATGTCAGGCCTTCCGTCACTTTTCCATCGACAGCCATTTTTTCGCCGGGACGGACAACCAAAATGTCCCCAGCCATAACGGCCTCCAGCTTGATTTCCTGCTCATTGCCGTCACGAATAACGCGGGCTGTCTTAGGGGCCAAGCCCATCAGTTTTTTGATGGCCTCAGACGTCTTACCTTTTGAAACAGCCTCGAAGTACTTCCCGAGCGTGATCAGCGTCAATATGACAGCCGCCGATTCGTAATACAAGTTCATGACAAGCTCATTGTTCCCTCCGATTGCTGCAAAGGTGCCATACAGGCTATACAGAAAGGCAGTACTGGTCCCTAAAGCCACCAGCGAGTCCATATTCGGGTGGCCTTTGAACAAGGACTTGAATCCTACTGTAAAAAATTTCGTCCCGAGCACCATCACCGGAATCGTCAGCAAGAGCTGCGTGAGTGCGAACGTGACAGGGTACATATTCGGATGGAGGCTCATTGGCAATGGCAAGCCCAACATGTGGCCCATCGCGAGATACAGAAGCGGAAGCGTGAATACCGCCGAGAGCCAAAAGCGTCTCCACATATTTTTGATGTGCTGCTCTTTCTTCGCTTGGTTTTGGTCGCTTTCTTCTATAGTAGCGTTCTCTTCGATAGCCTTGTAGCCCGCTTCGGCCACAACTTTTTCGATATCCCCTGGATGAAGCACTGTCGGATCGTATAAGACGACCATTTTTTCGGTAGCCAGGTTCACGGACGCATCAGACACGCCGGCAACTGCCCGGGTGACTTTTTCCACGGTTTGGGAGCACGAGGCACAACTCATGCCTTCGATCAGAAATGTCTTTTCTTTCTTGTTCGCCACCAAAACGTAGCCAGCCGCATCGACTGCATTCTTCAGAATTTCTTCGGAAAAATGGCTTTCATCGACAGCAACCGTCAGTTTCTCGGTCGCCAAGTTGACTGTTGCTTCCTTGACGCCTGCGACTTTGGCAGCCGCTTTTTCCACGGCTTGTGAGCACGATGCACAACTCATGCCTTCTATATCATAACTTTTATTTTCCATCTGGTGATTCCTCCTTATGTACGCAGCCGGTTTGTTTGCAGTTGCATTGTCCTGGCGTGCACATGCACTTCACTTCATCGACTGCCGTCCGTTTTTTAGCGGCGATCACCTTTTCCAACAACGCAACATCAGCGTGGCTCAGCGTGGCTCTTCCGATCAGTTCAGCTATCGTGCTGCCCACTTTTTTCGTGCAGACGTGCGCCAAAAGATCTTCGGTAGCGCCGCCGACGCTTTCCTGTTCGGATACGGTTGCGCTGTAGATGAATTTATTGCCGATTGGTTCCGTAGCCAACAAACCTTTGTCGACGAGTCTTCCGATCAACGTTTTGACGGTGGCTTGTTTCCAATCCATTTTTTCCTGCAGGACCGAAATGATTTCCCGGCTTGTCGCTTTCCCGTTTGTCCAGACAACACGCATGACTTCCCATTCAGCGTCGGTTATCTTTTTCTGTGTCGAATCGGTCATTTTGTTCACCCTTCCGTTGTTGTTTCTTGCTCCTGAAATTAGTTTACATCTGTAGACGTTTTATGTCAAATGATTTTAACCCAAAATAAAAAACAGCAAGTTACCATCGGTTGGCCTGCTGTTTTGTTCTCAATTATTTGTTTGTCCTATAGTCTGTCTTGGCCTCTTTCGCGCTTGCGCACGCGTCTGCGGTATAAAGTCGGTGTCAGGCCTTCCTTTTCCTTGAATTTGCGGGAAAATTCCGCCGCGGAGGGCATCCCGACCAGTTCGGCTATTTGCTTTATGAAGCGTCCCGAGTGAATCAGCAAGTAGCGTGCTTGATCCATCCGGACACGATCCAAGTAGTCCATCAACGAAACCCCGTAGATGCGGATGAAGATCTGCTGCAGTTCCGATGAGGGACCATGACAAGCTTCGGCAATACGATTCACGCTCAAAGGGTTTTGATAATGGCTGTGGATAAAGCGCTCGGCTTGGTTGGCCCATTCCAGATCCGTAACGGCATTCCCGTTCGGTCTGCATCTGCGGCAAGGTCTGTAGCCATGGGCTTCCGTAGCCTCAGCTGAAGTAAATACGCAGATAAAGTTGAATTTCGGAAGCCGGGAAGGACAGGACGGCTTGCAGTACAGTTGCGTATCCCTGTTTGCATAATAGAATTCTCCATCAAAACACTGATCCCGTTCATTGATTGCTTGCCATTGTTCCACATTCACTGCTTGTTCTGCCCTATCCGCCGCCATCGTCTGGTTCCGTCCTCTACAACTGTCATTTATGTCTGTTTCCTAATTATAGTATATAAACCAAGGATATGCTTCAGTCCGTCGCGAAAAATTTATGCTTTTTCGCCAAAAAAACAGCAGTTGCACCGAATGGCACTGCTGCTGTTTGATGACAATCTGAACAATCTGTCACTTATACGATATTGCTTCCGGCATAAGTCAATTCGGCCTCTTCGCCGCGGACTTCCAAGAGCGCTTTTTCGATGATGGCCATGACCTGCTCTTCGTCACCGCTGTTATTGACGATGTCGTACGTATCGATGTTGATTTTGATTTTTGGACTTTGGTCGTACTCCTGATACCATTGCTCATAATTTTTGAAAAGCAATTCATAGTAGGCCAATAACTCGGAATCGTCCTCGATCTGCTCAAATTCACGGCCGCGCTTGCGGATATGATCCAAAATCGTTTCGAATGAACCATCCAGATAGATCAGCAAATCCGGCGCTTTTTTGGGCATGCCTTCCAATTCTTCCATCATGTTCGCCAACAGGTCGTTGTAGATATCCATCTCTTCTTGGGAGATGTTGCCTTGCAGGTGGTTGACCCGCGTGAACAGCGCGTCTTCATATATAGAACGGTCCAAGACATTATTGTCATCAGTCAATGCAGCCTTGATGCTGCGGAAACGCGTATTCAAGAAATATATTTGAAGGCTGAAAGCCCATTTTTGTGGATTATCATAAAATTTATCCAAGATCGGATTGTAATCGACGCTTTCGAAAAAGGCCTCCGTCCCCAATCTTCTTGAAATCATTTCGGTATAGGTCGACTTTCCAGCACCTATCATTCCTGCCATTACCAGCACGCTCAATCATATCCCTTCCTTTGGTATTATCTGTTTATTTCTGTATTTTATGCACATTCCGATCCGCTTTTTTGCGGAACAACATTTAGTAGTTAGGCGAGAACCCTCGTGACTTCAGTCATGAGATGAATCGCCGTTCGGGATTAGGGGTGCCAGAGGTGCCTCAAAGCCCGACAGTTGACTGCTTGAAATTAATGATTCCCTTGTTTTATTGCACTGTAATCCATACGCTATCGCTTGGAAAAGCGAACGTATTTTCGGTATAATATGTATATGGGGAGGTGAAATCAATGTCAGTAGAAATAGTTAATCGTGGTTATGTGTATAGCGGAACACCAAAATCTGATGAAGCAGAACGCTATTTCCGTCAATGCTTTGGTGCAGACCGATTGATTTACAACCTTCACGTAGCTCATTTGTATGCGTACCTTGAAAAAAATGGACACACCGTCGGTGACAAGCTGCCTACTTTCAAAGAAATGGGGATGCCAACAGTCAAAGAGTTCAAGCAGGTTCGAGTGGACGACGATGGCAACAAATACCTGTATGAAGTGGATGCATTCGCTTCGAACGAAGCAAAACAGCATTTCAAGAAAGCAATGAATTCATTCAATAAGAATGCGTTCAAAGGACAATTCAAGAAATCTGCACTGAAACGTCAGAAAACGCTTGGGATTGAGCCTACTTTCCGTGACCTTAAAGGGATGCCGAAATTCCATTCTCGCAAGAACAGCAAACTAAGCTATACCACATTCAACCAAAATGGCAACATCTTTATTGAGAACAACGTTCTCCATCTCCCGCTTGCCCAAAAAAGTAAGTTGTCGGAAGTAACAATCAAATTGAATACACATCGTCCCTTACCGAAGAACAGTCGTATCAAGAACGTCACGATAACAATGAATGCTCAAGGGAAGTTCGAAGTATCCATTAATGTTGAATTTGGAATGGAAATCGAAAGCATTGGTATCCCTGCTGCTGAACGCGTTCTTGGTCTGGATTACTCCCAAGCCGATTTCTTCGTAGATAGTGAAGGTAAGAAAGCCAATTATCCGCACTACTACCGAATCATGGAAGAGCATCTGGTAAAAGAACAGCGAAAGCTATCCCGCATGGTGCAAGGTTCTAAACGATGGGAACGCCAGCGATTAGTAGTGACGAAAATCCATACGAAAGTTGCGAACCAACGGAAAGACTGGCTCCACAAGAAAGCCTACACCCTCGCGAATCGGTATGACATGATTGTCGTGGAAGGCCTCGACCTTCGTGCGCTTGGACAAACCTTGAAGTTGGCGAAAAACCAACAAGATAATGGGTTCGGCAACTTTCGCCTGTATCTCAAGTACAAACTTGAGCAACGAGGTAAATATTTCGTGAAAACGCCCAAAAACTTTGCTTCCACACAAATCTGTTCGGATTGTGGCGTCAAAAACACGGCCCTCAAGGGCGATATTTCCACTCGCGAATGGACGTGTACCAATTGCAATGAACAGCACGACAGAGACCATAACGCCGGGTTGAACCTACGCAATTATGGACTCCGTTGGATTGATGAAGTATTGTTGGCACCATCATTGGTGGTTGCTTAAACATAGAAACAGGTTCGCTTGGTGCCTGACAGTTCCTCTCATAAGGATAAAAGGGCGTATCAATGGGTACGTACTCCGCTGTATATAAACCAGAGCCTCGCAATAGGCTCACAAGCCCGTGACTTCAGTGATGGGTTGTTGACTATCATACCATGCCTGCAAAACGAGATATAGTATCTTTTTGATTAGAAAATTCACTTTTTTTGTAAAAAAACCCGGTTTCCCTTCTCCCAAAAACACTGGTCAAAAGCATCAAAATCCACTATCCTAGAAGAAAGGAGTGTCGCCCATGAGTTTGAACCATCGCACCATCAAAATCGCTTTTGCGACAGTCATCGCGATTCTGATTGCGCAATTTTTTCAGTTGAATTATTCAGTTGCAGCCGGGGTCATCGCGATCCTCAGTGTGCTGGACACCAAAAAATCTTCCGTCCTGACAGCCCTGCAACGGATTGCCTCCACAGTGCTGGCATTGACGATCGCCACGATCCTGTTCCGCCTCTTTGGCTTCCACATCGTCGTGTTCGGCGTCTATCTGCTGTTTTACGTACCGTTGGCCTACCGTTTCACTCTTCAATCCGGCATCGCACCTTGTTCGGTGCTTGTGACGCATCTGTTGCTGGAAAAGCAGACAAGCTTTCCTTGGCTTCTGAACGAGCTCGCCCTGATGATGATCGGCGCCGGCGTGGCTATTTTGTTCAATCTTTATATGCCCTCCAAAGCGAGCCAAATCATCCTCCTACGCGAACAAGTGGAGACGCAAATGAAGGAAGTGCTGCATAGTTTCAGCGTCGCACTTCGCGAGGGGGAGGACCGCAATCAAAGCCGGTTATTGGACGAATTGGATGATCAGTTGGAAAAATACAGGCAGGTCGTCTATGCCGAATTCGACAATCAGTTGTTGGACCAATCGACCTATAATATCCGCTACTTCGATATGCGCAGCGAGCAGGTCACCATCCTGAAATATATGGCCACCAACCTCGGATTATGCGCGCTGCCGACAAGTGAAAACAAGATTTTGGCTGGCCTGTTCTTCCTGACTGCAGCCCAGCTGCATGAGCAGAATACAGGCATCTATCTGATGGAGGACATCGATTCATTGCTGCAATCATTCCGCGAAAGCGAGTTGCCGGCCACCCGTGCGGAGTTCGAAAACCGTGCCATCCTGTTCCAGTTGCTGAACGACTTCAGACGCTTCATCCAGACGAAAAAAATATTCTACGAAGAGTACGCAGCGGAAATAATTACAAAGAAATGAATTTTTCATGAGAAAACATTTGACACTTACTAATCGTATTGTTATTATGTATATAAATTCAAACAACCTCACGGTGAAAAGAAGAGTACGGATAACGGAACTGCACAGAGAACCTCGGCAGCTGAGAAGAGGACAGGAAAGTCATCCAGAAAATGGTCTTAGAGTGATTGGTTTGCGAACGCCTTAGTGCCTCAGCAAACCACGTCCGCATACGTTACAATGCCGCAGTATAACAAGACAGAACGGTCGTCTTGCGTACTGACTGAGGGGGCATGCGCGAGCATACCCTGAACCAAGGTGGTATCACGATGAGCAATCATACGTCCTTGCACAGCAATGTGCGGGGGCGTATTTTTTTTACTGTACGATATCGTTTGACAAAAAATAATAAGGGAAAGAAGGAAAATAACATGACAACAGCACAAAAAACAATAACTTTACCATTCAGAGCCGACCACGTAGGGAGCTTTTTGCGCACGGAACCATTGAAGGAAGCGCGCTTGAAATTTGCAGCAGGTGAAATCGACGCAGCCGCCTTGGACCAAGTTGAAACGGAAGAAATCACGAAATTGGTCAAAGATCAAAAGGAAAACGGATTGAAAGGTTTCACTGATGGCGAATTCCGCCGTTCTTGGTGGCATATCGATTTCATCGAGAACCTGAACGGATTTGAAGGCTATGTGCCGGAACACGGCTATGATTTCGGGGATGTGGAAGTCCGCAAGTACGCTTTCCGCAACGTCGGCAAAATCTCATTCAATC
>NZ_JBAWAZ010000009.1:0-4297 GCF_049589555.1 Trichococcus sp. | reverse complement strand
AGCAATTTACGAGTGAAGAGGATGCTTTGCGTTATATCCATATCGCTTACACAAAGGCACTGCAGATGAAGGTGCTTGTCGATGATCTTTTCGAATACACGAAAGTGCGTCAACCGACGACTCCGCTACTGTTGAAGACGATCAACATAGGCAACTTTTTGGAGCAGATCGTCGCCGATTATGAACTGGAGTCACGCAAACGCCATATGGAGATTGAGGTGATCATGAAGACGAGCCCGTTGATGATCGAAATGGATGTCGATAAAATGGCCCGAGTCTTCAACAATCTCATTTCCAATGCCCTCAAATATGCGCATGGCGGCACTTGGGTTCATATCGAAGCCGAAAAGATAGGTTCCGAGGTGATCGTTGCCGTGAAAAATAATGGGGAGCGCATCCCTGAAGAATCGCTGCAGGAATTGTTTGGGCGCTTCTATCGGGTGGAAAATTCCCGTTCGAAAGAGACGGGCGGGACCGGGCTGGGGTTGGCGATCGCCCAAAGCATCGTAACACTGCACGGCGGGTATATCTATGCGGAATCGGATGAGGCGGAAACCAAATTCGTGCTACACCTTCCTTTGAAACAGGTTCCGGCTGTCAAGGAATAAGGAACGTACGCTTTCTGTGTACGCTCCTTTTTTTGGTTGTCTTTTTACAGTATTTCCGCTAACATAGAAGGGTATATCAACTGAATGAAATGACTGATTGGAGATAACTAAAAACAATGATGACTATAAAAAACAAAAAAATGATTATGGGAACAATTTCGGCTGCCTCTGTATTGGTGAACAGCTTGTTTGCTGCACCGGTTGCTTTGGCCGCTGAACAGCCTTCTGTCGATGCGAAAGCTGCATTCGTGATAGAAGACGAAACCGATAAAGTGCTTGTGAACCAAAACGGGGAAGAAGCGCTGGGCATAGCCTCAATGACAAAAATGTTGAGTATCTACTTGATACTCGAAGCCATCGAAGCAGGCAAATTGACTTGGGACAAGCAGATCACCGTCAGTGATTACGTCTATGAAGTCAGCCAGAACTATGACTTTTCCAATGTGCCTTTGCGCCAGGACATCACGTATTCTGTGGAAGAACTGTATCAATCCGCATTGATCTATTCCGCAAATGGCTCAACGATCGCTTTGGCGGAAGCTTTGGCTGGTTCCGAAGCGAAATTCGTCGATTTGATGAAGGCCCAATTGGATGAGTGGGGCGTAGAAAATTATGAGCTCTATAATGCCACCGGCTTGTCGAACAGCGATATGCCGGAAGAACATCTTTATCCAGGTGCTTCGGCTGATGGATACAACAAAATGACTGCGCGCGGGGTAGCAATGGTTGCGGATCATCTGATCGATGATTACCCTGAAGTTTTGGAAACGACTGCCGTTCCGGAGTTGGCTTTCCAAGCGGGAACATCCGATGAAATCTTGATGCACAGCTACAACTTGATGTTGCCTGGCATGTTCTATTACCGTGAAGGCGTCGACGGCCTGAAGACCGGCACGACGCTGGAATCCGGCGCATCCTTTACTGGTACTGCAAAGCAAGATGAAATGCGGATCATCACCGTGGTCATCGGCGCTGACGAGAGCACCAAACGTTTCACGGAAACCGATCGTTTGATGGACTATGCCTTCTCGACCTTCGAGAAGACGACAGTAGCGGCGAAAGGCGATGCCGTTTCCACGCAAGAACCGATTACCGTAGCCAAAGGGAAGCAAACTGAAGTCGGGCTAGTCTACAACGAAGACCTTGTGACTGTTACCGAAAAAGGCGCAGAAGAGCTGGCGCTCACAACTATTTTCACACCGGCTGAAAAAAGCCTGAATGAAGACGGCGAGATTGAAGCGCCTATCGAAAAAGGCACAGAAGTCGGGTCCGTCGCTGTGACGGTTGAAGGCGACGAGTTGGGCTATCTGGACGGAGCGACTTCCGAGGATGTCAAAGTCGCAGTGGCAAGCAGCGTGGAGAAAGCCAATATCTTTGTGCGCGGCGGCCGTGTTGTCGCAGACTTGTTCGGTAAAGCTTGGGAAACAGTATCCGATTTTGTCGGAGGATTCTTTGACTGATCCGGAATAGCTGCAGGCTAATCTGGACCGGCCGCTTTGTTGACAGCATAGGGTTTGTTCAGTAAAATGAGGGTATCGAAGCTTAGCCTAATTGAATAGAGAAAGCCATGCATGTGATCAGTAAATGATGTGAAGCGCCCCAGAGAGTCAGTGGTTCGGTGAGAACTGACCCTTCACCTGTTGAATCCCCACATGAAGCGAACAATGAAAACAAGAAATTGACTAAATTGTTCCGGATCCGTCCGTTAACGCAATGAAGCGCAGCCAGACCCATTTGGGATTGGCTGAAGTTGGGTGGTACCGCGAACGTTAAAGCCATTTCGTCCCAGATTGTTCTAGGGATGGAGTGGCTATTTTTGTACAGATAATGAGGAGGAAACAATATGTTGGATGTAAAATTTTTGAGGGATGGATTTGAAGCCACTGCAGAGAAATTGGCTGCACGCGGGGTCAAGACAGAGGACTTGGCGACATTCAAGGAATTGGATGCGCAACGCCGTGAGAAAATCGTTGAGACTGAAAACTTGAAGCAATACCGCAATGGCGTTTCCCAAGAAATTGCGCAATTAAAACGCAATAAAGAGAATGCCGATGACAAGATTGCCGAAATGAAAGAAGTCGGCGACAAAATCAAAGCATTGGATGAAGAACTGAATGAAATTGAAGAGAAGACGACTTTCATCGCAACAAGATTGCCCAACTTGCCGCATGCATCCGTTCCTGTCGGTGCGGATGAAGATGATAACGTGGAAGTAAGAAGATGGGGGACACCACGCGCGTTCGATTTTGAACCGAAAGCCCACTATGATATCGCCGAGGCTTTGGATATCCTGGATTTTGAACGTGGCGCTAAAGTGACAGGAAGCCGTTTTGTCTTCTATAAAGGCCTAGGAGCACGCCTGGAACGCGCTTGCTACAACTATATGCTGGACTTGCATACCGAAGAACATGGCTACACGGAAATCATCCCTCCCTACATGGCGAATGAAGCTTCCATGTTCGGTACCGGACAATTCCCTAAATTCAAAGAGGACGTCTTCCAGCTGACGGATGAGCGTAATTTCACGCTGATCCCTACAGCAGAAGTTCCTTTGACGAACTATTACCGCGATGAAATCATGAATGAAGCGGAACTGCCTGTCTATTTCACGGCGATGAGTCCATCATTCCGTTCTGAAGCCGGAAGTGCAGGGCGCGACACAAGAGGCTTGATAAGGATGCACCAGTTCCATAAAGTGGAGATGGTGAAATTCAGCAAACCGGAAACTTCCTATGAAGAATTGGAAAAGATGACGGACGATGCTGAAGCTGTGCTGAGAGGCTTGAACTTACCGCACCGCACCATCACGTTATGTACGGGTGACATGGGCTTCTCCGCAGCCAAAACTTATGACATAGAAGTCTGGATCCCAGCTCAAGATACCTATCGGGAAATCAGTTCTTGTTCAAATACGGAAGCATTCCAGGCCCGCCGCGCGAAAATCCGTTACCGCAACGAAGAAACAGGGAAACTGGAATTTGTGCACACGTTGAATGGCTCAGGGCTGGCTGTCGGCCGCACTGTAACTGCGATACTGGAGAATTACCAAAACGAAGACGGTTCCGTCACGATCCCTGATGCACTTGTTCCATACATGGGCGGCATCACGAAAATAACCAAAGAAAACGCAAGCAACAAACGCTGATCACAAGCAAGATATGCGAGCAACCCTTTGTGCATATGATACAATCATTTCAGACGAAAATGCGTACGAAAGGAATGATAATAGTGACAGAACCAAGATTGGAAAAAGCTACTTTTGCCGGAGGATGTTTTTGGTGTATGGTCAAGCCGTTCGATAGCCTTCCGGGCATCGAATCAGTCGTTTCCGGCTACACGGGTGGCCACACAGAAAATCCCACTTATGAAGAAGTATGTTCCGGAACAACCGGGCATACGGAAGCTGTCCAAATCACATTTGATCCAGCTTTGTTTCCGTACAAAGATTTAGTGGAGGTGTACTGGCAGCAGACAGACCCCACTGATGCGATGGGTCAGTTCGTAGATCGCGGTGCTTCTTACCGTCCGGTTATTTTTTATCATTCACCGGAACAAAAAGAGATAGCAGAAGCTTCCAAACAAGCACTGCAGGACAGCGGGAAATTCACTAAACCAATCGTGACTTCCATCGAACCGGCACAACCGTTTTATGCTGCGGAAGAATATCATCAGGATTTCTACAAAAAAAG
>NZ_JBAWAZ010000008.1:0-4618 GCF_049589555.1 Trichococcus sp. | reverse complement strand
CACATCTACTTCCAGTTCCTGAATTTCGGCTTGCGCGACAAAGTCATCCGCAAGGGCGACCGCATCGGCCAGGGCATCTTCCTGCAGTTCCTGAAAGCCGACCAGGATGAAGCTGAAGGAACAGAACGAACAGGCGGTTTCGGATCGTCAGGGCAAGCCTAAAAAGAAAAGCCAAATCCGCGGGTATTTGCGTATTGTTATACGTAGAATAGGCTTTTTGTGATAAAATAAGATAAGTTGGTTCACACTTGAAGGAGAGATTCATTTGGCAAAAAAAAATGCAGTGAAATACGTTTGTCAGGCTTGCGGGTACGAGTCGCCGAAATGGCTGGGACGTTGCCCGAACTGCAACACTTGGAACCAAATGGAGGAAGAACGGGAAGCGACGAAAGCAGTGAAGCAACAGCAACGTTCCAATTTCAGCGGGAATGTTCCTGAAGCGATCGCCATCCAGGACATCAAGACCGAGAATCTGCCGCGCGTCAAAACGCAGATGGAAGAAGTCAACCACGTTTTGGGCGGAGGCATCGTGCCCGGTTCGCTGATTTTGATCGGGGGCGACCCCGGCATCGGCAAGTCCACTTTGTTGCTGCAGGTTTCGGCGCAGATCAACCAAGGCGGTCACCGCGTTCTTTACATCTCCGGAGAGGAAAGCGCGAGTCAGATCAAATTGCGGGCGGAGCGGCTAGGGGTCAAGGGCACCGACTTCTACATCTACCCGGAAACGGATGTCGACGCGATCCGCAGCACGATCGAGCGGATCAAGCCGGAATTCGTCATCGTGGACTCGATCCAGACGATGATCCATCCGGACATCACGAGCACGGCCGGCAGCGTAACGCAAGTGCGTGAATGCACCGCCGAATTCATGCGGATAGCAAAGAGCAACGACATCGCCATCTTCATCGTCGGACACGTGACGAAGGAAGGCGCCATCGCAGGGCCGCGGATGCTGGAGCATATGGTGGATACGGTGCTGTATTTTGAAGGCGACCGGCATCATGCTTTCCGGATCCTGCGCGCCGTCAAAAACCGTTTCGGGTCGACCGACGAGATCGGCGTTTTCGAGATGATCGAGGGCGGGTTGCGCGAGGTGCGGAACCCTTCCGAACTGTTCCTGGAAGAGCGGCTCGCCGGAGCATCCGGATCGGCAGTCGTTGCCTCACTTGAGGGCACACGTCCGATTTTGGCTGAAATCCAGTGTCTGATCACACCGACTGTCTTCGGGAATGCCCGCCGGACTGCGAGCGGATTGGACTACAACCGGGTTTCGCTGATCATGGCTGTGCTGGAAAAACGGGCGGGCTTGTTGCTGCAGAACCAGGATGCCTACTTCAAATCGACAGGCGGCGTGAAGCTGGATGAGCCGGCCATCGACTTGGCAGTGGCGGTCAGCATCGCTTCAAGCTATTGGGACACCGAGACTTCCGCGACCGAGTGCTTTATCGGTGAAATCGGCCTGACCGGGGAAATCCGCCGGGTCAGCCGGATCGAGCAACGCGTCAATGAAGCTCAAAAATTGGGCTTCACAAAGGTGTATTTGCCGAAGAACAATATGGCCGGCTGGAAGCACCCGGACGGTATCCAGATCGTTCCTGTCGCAACGCTTCAAGAAACGCTGCGCAAAGTATTTCCGAATAAAAATTGATGACAGAAGGAAAGAGAGGGAAGCCTTTGAAACGGAAAATTATTACGGCCGTCTTCCTGATGGTGGGCGGCAGCGCTGGTATTACAGCACTGCCTTACCTGTGGGAATTAGCGGGCATACGAAACAATCTTTTCAACAATGTTTTTGTTAATTTTGGGGTTGGAGCACTTATATTTTATTTATTGTCATTTTTATTGATGAAATTGATTTTGGACGTCATGCAAAAGATAGAGAATTATTTCAGCACCTTATCGGTCAGCTACATGCTGTTCGGTTCAATCGGAACGATCATCGGGCTGGTTTTGGCTTGGTTGATCGGCATCCCTTTGACATCACTAAGGATTCCGGTCGTCAACGACGTGCTGCCGGCTATCCTGTCCTTGATTTTGGCTTACTTGGGCTTCCGCGTGGGGACTACCCGGATCGAAGAATTCCGTAAACTGTTCGCAGCGAAACCGAAAAAGCAGGAAGAAACACAGATGCTTGACCGCAAAGCGGATGACACTTTCCGCAAATACAAGATTTTGGATACGAGCGTCATCATCGACGGACGCATCTACGACATCGCCAAAACCGGCTTCCTGGAAGGCGTCATCGTCATCCCGAACTTCGTGTTGCGCGAACTGCAGTACATCGCGGATTCCTCCGACAGCCTGAAGCGCGTCAGGGGCAGACGGGGATTGGATATCCTGAACAAACTCCAAAAAGAAGAGGATATCGTCGTGGAAAGCTACGACGGTGAATTCGAAGAGATTCCCGAAGTCGACAGCAAGCTGATCCGTTTGGCGAAACTGATCGACGGCATCGTCATCACGAACGACTATAACCTGAACAAAGTCTGCGAGTTCCAGAATGTGCCGGTATTGAACATCAATGCCTTGGCCAATGCCGTGAAGCCGGTCGTCATACCCGGTGAATACATGGTCGTCACCGTCATCAAAGTCGGAACGGAACGCAATCAAGGGGTGGCCTATCTGGATGACGGCACGATGATCGTCGTCGAAGAGGGACAGCATTACATGAACGAGACGATTGAAGTCGTCGTCACGAGCGCCTTGCAGACAGCTGCCGGCCGCATGATCTTTGCGAAGCCTGCGCATTCACAAAAAGGAATCAAATAGAAAAGCCAGCACGATATAACCAGCTCCACAGAAAAGGGGATACTTCATATGACAAAGAAAATCCGCGTACGTTATGCACCAAGCCCAACCGGTAACCTGCATATCGGAAACGCCCGTACTGCATTGTTCAACTATCTGTTTGCCCGCCATAACGACGGCGAGTTCATCATCCGCACCGAAGATACGGACCAAAAACGCAACCTTGAACATGGCGAAGAAAGCCAACTGCAAAACTTGGCATGGTTAGGGATGGACTGGGATGAAGGTCCGGACAAACCAGGCAAATTCGGCCCGTACCGTCAATCCGAAAGACAGCATATCTACGATCCATTGGTTGATCAACTGCTTCTTTCCAACCGCGCCTACAAGTGCTACTGCACCGAGGAAGAGTTGGAAACGGAACGCGAACAGCAAAGAGCACGCGGCGAAATGCCTCATTACGGCGGAAAATGCGCAAACATGACGCCTTCCCAACAAGCTGAAAAAGAAGCACAAGGCATCACACCGGTCATCCGTTTCCGTGTGCCGATCGAAAACACCTACACATTCGATGACATCGTCAAAGGACCGATCACATTCGAAGCCAGCAGCGTCGGCGGGGACTACATCATCCGCAAACGCGACGGTTTCCCGACCTATAATTTTGCGGTTGCCGTGGACGATCACATGATGGGCATCACCCACGTCCTGCGCGGGGATGACCACATCGCCAACACACCGAAACAAATGATGATCTACGAAGCGTTCGAATGGAAAGAGCCTGTTTTCGGGCACATGACGCTGATCATCAACAGCGAAACAGGCAAAAAATTGAGCAAACGCGATGAAACGATCCTGCAGTTCATCGAACAATACAAAGACTTGGGCTACCTGCCGGAAGCGATGTTCAACTTCATCACGCTGTTGGGCTGGTCACCGGTCGGAGAAGACGAAATCTTCTCGAAAGAAGATCTGATCAAGATGTTCGATCCGGAACGCCTGAGCAAATCGCCTGCTGCCTTCGACCAGAAGAAACTGGAATGGATCAACAACCAGTACATGAAGAGTGCCGACTTGGACACAATCGTAACTTTGGCCGCGCCTCACTTGGTGGCTGCCGGCAAATTGCCGGAAAACCCGAGCGAAGCCGACAGCGAATATGCGAAAAAGCTGATCGGTCTGTACCACGAGCAAATGAGCTATGCCGCTGAAATCGTTGCGCTATCGGAAATGTTCTTCGCTGATGAAATCAACCTGGACGCAGAAGCACAGGAAATCATGGCTGCCGAAACAGCGCCGACCGTGCTTGCCGCGTTCAAGGAACAATTGCTTGCCATCGAGCCGTTCGAAGAAGCCGAAATCCTGGGCGCCATCAAAGCGGTCCAAAAAGAAACCAAGATCAAAGGCAAGAACCTTTATATGGCCATCCGTGTCGCCGTCAGCGGCCAAATGCACGGGCCTGAAATCGGTAAGACCATCGAAGTGCTGGGCAGAGAGAAGAGCTTGGCTCACCTGAACAGCGTATTGGAAAAGATGTAGGACCGACAAAAAAGTATAGCAAAAGTGAGCTTATTCTATATAATAGATGGATAATCCAAAAAGGAGCATGAAATGACTTGAATAGATTACGCGAAACAATTCAAACCATAAAAGATCATGATCCGGCTGCAAGGAGTACGTTGGAAGTCGTTCTGACGTACCCGGGGTTACATGCCATCCTTATATATGATATCGCTCATTTTTTTTATAAGCGAAAATGGTATACCTTCAGCCGGGTGATTTCGCATCTCGGGCGTTTCTTAACCGGAATCGAAATCCATCCCGGAGCGACGATCGGACATCGCTTGTTCATCGACCACGGCATGGGGAT
>NZ_JBAWAZ010000007.1:0-8590 GCF_049589555.1 Trichococcus sp. | reverse complement strand
GTTTTCCGCCATATATTGTTGGGAATAATGTTTGTTTTTCCTTATCTTTAAGAGGGTTTTCCCGAACCCTGCAGAATGATTGTCCATATCAGGCACCTGCTTCGCGCGTAATTAAAATAATGGGGCTATCTCGATATGAGACAGCCCCATGCATACCTTTTTCCGGTTTATTTATTCAAGTAAGTTCTGATTGCATGCGCCACGCCGCTTTCAGCGTTTGATTTGGTGATGAAATCCGCAGCATCCTTCACTTTGTCGACGGCATTGCCCATCGCGACGCCGACGCCTGCGTATTCGATCATGCTCAGGTCGTTCTCGTTGTCGCCGATGGCCATGATATTTTCCGCTTCGATATTCAATAATGCAGCCAATTCGACCAAAGCGCTGGCTTTGCCGGCATCTTTGTTCAGCACTTCCAGGAAATGCGGTTCGCTGCGGACAATCACATAGTCTTCATGGAACTGCGCTGGAATCGCTGGAATCAAGATATCCAACAGCTCTGGCTGGTCGATGAACATGATTTTCGTGAACAGTTTATCTTCCGGCAATTCAGCCAATGAGCGATAGCGGATCGGCATCGTCGTAATGAAAGACTCGCGTGTCGTGAAGATGCTGATGTCTTTGTTTGCGGTATAGATGGCTTCGTTGTCGATTCCGTGCGTGTGTACGTTGAACTTATCGGCCAATTCGTTGATTCTGACGAAGTCGCTGTAATCCAACGTGTGCGAAACAAGCACTTCATTTGTTGCGGTGGACAGCACCAAAGACCCGTTGTAGGTGATGACGTAATCTTCATCCTGATCCAAATCCAATTCTTTGATGTAGCGTTTGACTCCCGGGAACGGTCTGCCGGTGCAGAGCACGATTTTGACGCCTTGTTCACGCGCTTCCGTAATTGCTGCTTTTACATCCGGGGTGATTTTGAACTCCGGGTCTACCAATGTGCCGTCGATGTCGATGGCGATTAATTTGATGTTCATAGTGTGCCTCCTGTTTGTTGGGGTGGTAAAATTTCATCGTTCTCGAAAAAGGTTGAAAATTCCTGCGACAGGGACTCGAACAGATTGATGCCCGCCTCCTCGTCGCTGTGGGTGATTTCGCGCGGGAAGTAGAAACGTTCATCCCCGCGGACCTTGCCCGTCAAAGCCGATACGATCGAACTTGCTTGCGAAAGCTCCAGGAAACTGCCATTTTTCTGGACAAGCTCAATCTGGGTCCTGGTGGTGGCCTGGTATGGCCGGTACAGATCATAAGGCAGATCATAACTGTTGTTTACTGCAGTATAGTAGTCCCTGTTGAAGCCCATGCGCTCAACGAGTGCACTCATGCGTTCCAGTGTAGCATCATCGCGTCCTTTTGTGTAGCGGACCGATTTGAAAGGGTGGCGGTTGACGAAGCGATGGGCCAGATCGTTCAGAATCGGATCTTTTTCATCAAGCCAATGGTTAAAGTAGGTCGTCAGGACGCCATCATCCAAACGCAGGTAATCTTTCAGCGTCCATGTCTGTTTGAAGAACGGCGTCAGGAATGTGGCGGTATGGCGGAATTCGGCTTGTTCATCCAAATAGACATCCTTCGCGCGCTTCAACAGATGGCTGAGAACGACCTCCATGCCGCGGGAAACCGGATGGAAATAGATCTGCATATACATCTGATAGCGGCTGACGATATAATCCTCCACCGCATGCATGCCGGAAATGTCAAAGGCGATGCCGTTTTCGTAAGGTCTGATGACACGCAGGATCCTCGTCAGGTCGAAATTGCCGTAAGTGACGCCGGAATAATAGGCGTCGCGCAGCAGATAATCCATCCGGTCCGCATCAATCTGGCTGGAAATCAGCTGCACAACTTGCGGATTATCGTAGGTTTTGGCGATGACGGCGGCAACCTGATTCGGGAAATCCGGTCCGATCTGCTGCAGGATCCGGTTGATTTCTGTATCAGGGGAGGTGATGATCTCGATTGTGATGGCTTCATGGTCCGTATCGAATATTTTTTCGAAGGTATGCGAGAACGGGCCATGGCCGATGTCGTGCAGTAAAGCGGCGCAAAGCGTCACGAGCCGTTCCCCATCATCCCAAAGGCCGTCCCCAGTCTCTTTGCTGGGGTAATTCCGGACGAATTTATCGCAGATGCGGCGGGCGATTTCGTAGACTCCCAAAGAATGATTGAAGCGGGAGTGTTCGGCGCCGTGGAAAGTATAGGAAGAGGTCCCTAATTGCTTGATCCTGCGCAAACGCTGGAATTCAGGTGTATTGATCAGGTCCATGATGATCCGGTATTGGATATGGATGTAGTCGTGTACCGGGTCACGAAATACTTTTTCTTTCGGCAATAATTCCGCGGTGTAGTGTGTACTCAAATCGCATCGCCTCTTTCTGTCATTCCGTTTAGGACTGTTGTTCCTGATTGACTTGTTCATTGCGTTTCTTCATTTTCGCATAAGCCGTTTCATACTCCGACATCAGATGCTCCGTGTATTCCCCTGGCAGGAGCGTATTGCCGTTGCTGGCGAAGACGGACAGGATCCGCTGTTTTACATCGGCTACCGTCAACGGTTTGCCCAGCAATTCCGCCAAGTTTGCCATGGACGCGGGGTCGACGGCCGGGAAATGCCCACGGGTCTCTTCGCCTTGCAGGCTCTCATCGTAGAAGCGGCGGATCATTTCCCCGCGCTGCTGCTGATCGCCGTTCACGCTCATGTAGATCATGATGGCCACACCGTTTTTGAAACGGCGCTGCGCGATGCCTGCGAATTTTTTGCCGTTGATGCTCAGGTCGAAGTCGCCCGGACAATAGGAGTCGCTGATTTCGAAAGCTTCAATCACCTGTTCGGAATCGGAAAAAGTCTGCTCGACCAGCTCCTTCATGAGGACATAACCGTCATGGATTGTGAGTTTGGCATTGTCGGTTTCGGGAAGAACCAGTGAGAAATTCAGGATCCCTTCATCGGCTACGACAGCCAATCCGCCGGCGTTGCGGACGACGATACCGGTAGGGACGCTCCGCAAGTAACGCAAGCCGTCCTCCAGATGGGGCAGGCGCGTGTCCATCATGCCGAGGATGACCAGCTTTTCCATCGGCCAAAAATGCAGAGCTGCCGGAGCTTCAGCGTTCCCGACCAACCTGATCAAAGCATCGCCCAGCGCGAAATGCGAGAGGGGATCGGTTCCGAATGCCCCCTGTGCCGTGTCATAGATATGATAAATGTTGTTTTTTAAATGGCTTGTCATAGTCGTTTCCTTATCTTTGTGGCTGTTTCTGCTCCCATTATAGCAAAGTTCAGGAAAGATTTGACGGTGAATTGCAGCGAAAGGCAGGATTTCTTCGCATTTTGGAAAATCAGCCCGTAAATGATTGACCAGCGCTTATTTGTACCGCTATACTGTACTTGAAAAACACGTGCGGCCGCAAGGCTTCAGCACGAAGGTCAATGAGGTGGAAAAGCTTGTCTTTAAAAGAAGGAATGCCCATCGAGTTCCAATTGGAAACGCTGGTGAAGCAAGAAGGGGAGCAGGAAAGCTTCCTATATGAAGGAATGGGTCAAATCGTGGAAATGGGCAAATGGCTCTATCTGCGCTATATCGAAGCCGAAACAGATGTACCGGTCACTTTCAAATTGTCCCGTGAAGGGAAAATGACGATCATCCGCAGAATGGAACAGACGAGCCGCATGACCTTCGATGCAGAAGGAAAAGGCATGGCTATGCTTCCGACGCCGGCCGGACTGATGGAAATCGAAACGATCACCCATGAAATGTTGCTGGAATTCAAGGAAAAGCCGTTTGCCGGAAAAGTTACCTTGCATTACGAACTCCAAATGAACGAACAAAAATTGGGAGATTATCGAATTGAATTGCAATTTACCACCTGAGTATTGTATGATTAAGAGTAAACTTTTGAAAGGACGTGACACCATTGAAATTGAAGCAATTAGATGGTACTAGCAAAAACGAATTGTCAATGATAGAAGTTGCACACGCAATTTTCGAAGAAAACGGTGACGTACTGGACTTTAACCAATTATTGGTTCAGATACAGGACTATCTTGAAATGTCGGAAGAAGAATTGGAAAGTAAGATGACACGTTTCTACACTGACTTGAACATTGATGGCAGCTTTATTTCTTTAGGAGAAAATCGTTGGGGATTGCGTTCATGGTATCCAATTGATTCAATCGATGAAGAGATTCTTTCCAGTATCGATGAGGATGAAGTGAAAGTCCGCCGCAAGAAACGCAAGAAGTTGAATGCATTCGCTACATCAGAAGATGATGATGATGTGATCGATTATAATGATGACGATCCGGAAGATATCGACGTTGCTGATGAAGACGAAGAAATCGATGTGGATGAGGATGAAGTCGATGATGTTGACGCTGTGGATATCACGGATGACGATGATGACATCACGAGTGGCATCGAAGAAGACCTGACCTTGATCATCGAAGAGGAAGATCTTGAAGATGAAGAAGAGTTCGAAGATGAAGAAGAGTTCGTCGCGGAAGAAAAGGACGAAGAGGAGTAATCATTCCCCTGTATCGAATTCTTTCTTGACACCTTATGTAATTGGATGTATCATCTTCATTGGGCTCCCAAAAAGCAATTCTTTTTGGAAAGTATACGTTGAATTTTTACGGCTCCCTGTTCTTAAGAACAGGGAGCTTTATTTTTTTTATTGCAGCGTTGGAGAATCCTTCGGATATCATTTTGCACATTTAAAAACAGGGGGAAGAAAAAAATGACTAAGTATATTTTTGTAACAGGTGGGGTAGTATCTTCAATCGGTAAAGGTATCGTTGCGGCGTCTTTGGGACGTTTGCTGAAAAATCGTGGATTGAAGATCACGATCCAAAAATTCGACCCTTACATCAATGTGGATCCAGGCACGATGAGTCCTTACCAACACGGGGAAGTGTTCGTCACTGATGACGGCACCGAAACCGATTTGGACTTAGGCCACTATGAACGTTTCATAGACATCAACCTGAATCAATATTCAAATGTGACGACCGGAAAGGTTTATTCCGAAGTCATCCGTAAAGAACGCAAAGGGGACTATTTAGGGGCTACTGTCCAAGTCATCCCGCATATCACGAATGAAATCAAAGAAAAAATTATGCGTGCCGGTGAAACGACTGATTCGGATATTGTCATCACCGAAGTGGGCGGAACCGTTGGGGATATCGAATCCTTGCCATTCCTGGAAGCCTTGCGTCAAATGCGTATGGAAGTCGGTGCTGAAAATGTGCTGTACATCCACACGACCTTGATCCCTTATTTGCGCGCTGCCGGCGAATTGAAGACAAAGCCGACACAACACAGCGTTAAAGAATTGCGCAGCCTGGGTATCCAACCGAACATCTTGGTTGTGCGTACAGAAATGCCATTGCCACAACATATCAAAAACAAATTGGCATCCTTCTGTGACGTGAAACCTGAAGCGGTCATCGAATCCCGTGATGTAGAGACATTGTACGAAATTCCTTTGATGCTGCAGGAACAGAACATGGATCAAATCGTCTGCGATTATCTTGGCCTGTCCGATCTGCCTCCAGCCGATATGACGGATTGGAAAGCCTTGGTCGAAAAAGTCCAAAGTCTTGAAAAGACTACCAAAATCGCTTTAGTCGGAAAATATGTGGAACTGCAGGATGCTTACTTGTCTGTGGCTGAAGCATTGAAGCATGCCGGTTATGCGCACAATACGGAAATCGACATCCAATGGATCAATGCGGAAGAAGTGACTACTGCGAACGCGCAAGAGCACTTGGCTACTGCGGATGGAATCCTTGTTCCAGGTGGATTCGGAGACCGAGGCATCGAAGGCAAAATCGCTGCCATCCAATACGCACGCGAAAACAATGTGCCGTTCTTCGGTATCTGTCTGGGTATGCAATTGGCTTGTGTCGAGTTTGCTCGTAACGTTGTCGGTTTGGAAGACGCGGATTCAGCTGAAACCAATCCGAATTGCAAAAACAACATCATCGATCTGATGCCTGACCAAGAAAACATCGATGAGATGGGCGGCACATTGCGTTTAGGTCTGTATCCTTGCGAGTTGAAGGAAGGCACGTTGGCTAAGAAACTTTATAACAATGCTGATATGGTTCAAGAACGTCATCGCCATCGTTATGAATTCAATAATGCTTATCGTGAAATCCTGGCTGAAAAAGGCATGGTCTTCTCAGGCGTATCCCCGGATCAACGCTTGGTGGAGATTGTGGAATTGAAAAACCATCCGTTCTATATTGCTGCCCAGTTCCATCCTGAGTTCATCTCACGTCCGAACAGACCGCAGCCGATCTTTGATGGATTTATCGCTGCTT
Organism: Trichococcus sp.; assembly: GCF_049589555.1. Lineage (GTDB taxonomy): Bacteria > Bacillota > Bacilli > Lactobacillales > Aerococcaceae > Trichococcus. The sequence continues at coordinate 2,262 of NZ_JBAWAZ010000007.1, read as the reverse complement.
CTTTGGAAAACGCAGGCAAATAAGCGGGACGTTCGGTTCCCCACTTGACTGATATTGTATTTTAATGATCATGTTTGACTGAAAAGGTAGTAAATATTTTCAGTTTCTGCTAAAATAGGTGTGTTGTAAGAAATATAGACCAATGGATTCCAAGGAGGCAACAAGAATGAGTCGTTTAGTAAGTATGACAGATATGTTAAACAAAGCGTTAGAAGGAAAGTATGCCGTAGGACAATTCAACATCAACAACCTTGAATGGACGCAAGCTGTATTAGAGGCTGCTCAAGCAGAAAACTCACCAGTTATCTTAGGTGTTTCTGAAGGCGCTGCTAAATACATGGGTGGACATTTAGTTGTTGCAGCTATGACTAATGCTTTATTAGAAACTATGAATATCACTGTTCCTGTAGCATTGCATCTAGACCACGGTACAAGCTTTGAAAACTGTAAAGCTGCTATCGATGCTGGTTATTCATCTGTAATGATCGATAAATCACATTATTCTATTGACGAAAACATTGCGCAAACTAAATTAGTAGTGGAATATGCTAAATCTAAAGGCGCTTCTGTTGAAGCTGAAGTTGGAACTGTTGGCGGAACTGAAGACGGAATCACTGGCGGAATTCAATACGCTAACCCAGCTGAATGCTTACGCATGACAACTGAGGCAGGTATCGATGCATTGGCTGCTGCTTTAGGATCTGTACACGGACCTTACTCCGGCGAACCTGTATTAGGTTTTGCAGAGATGAAAGAAATTTCTGAATTGACTCACAAACCATTAGTATTGCACGGTGGTTCAGGAATTCCAGAACACCAAATCAAAAAAGCTATCGAGTTCGGACATTCAAAAATCAACGTGAACACTGAATGCCAACAAGTCTTTACAGCTGCTGTAAGAGAAAAATTAGCTACAGACGCTAACGTTTACGATCCTCGTAAAGTTATCGGACCTGGTAAAGAAGCTATCGTTAAAGTTGTTAAAGAAAGAATGCAAATCTTCGGTTCAAGCAACAAAGCTTAATTTAATCAAACGATCTTCGAGGAGGTCTGGGACCTATGTCCCGGATCTCCTTTTTTGTACTTATTTTTTCCCCTACGCATGTATACTGGCGCCTCATTTTCCATATATTCCTGAGTTTGTGTTACCATAAGACCATAAGATAAGGACAGTTGTCTTCAATTGAAGCGTGATGGAGGCATGATTGTCATCTTTTTGCGCTGTTCGGCCGTATCAAATTGAGAAATATAGCGGAAAGCAGACGTCTGCATAAAAAAACTAGTAATGGACCCTGTATTTTTGTTAGAATTGTAGGTGATCAACCGACAATCGAATGAAACTAAAAATAATGTTATTTAGGTATCGTAGCACCGTTTTTCTTGTGGAAAGAAAAACGTGCGAGCGATTCCATTTATTTCCGAGCGATTTGTCGTTCGGCAACTACACATGAAGTGAGGCTTTTTTATGAAAAAATTAGTTATAGAGGGGAATAAACCGTTGAACGGTGAAATCACCATCAGCGGAGCGAAAAACAGTACGGTTGCGCTGATTCCGGCTGCCATATTGGCGGACTCCCCAGTCATCTTGGAAGGCATCCCTAACATTCAGGATGTGCACTCCCTTATTGATATCCTTGAGGACTTCAACGTAGAAGTGTCTTTTGATGAGGATGAGGGCATCGTCACGATCGATCCGACCAACATGATTTCCATTCCGATGCCTACCGGAAAAATCAAAAGCTTACGTGCGTCGTATTATTTCATGGGAGCCATCCTTTCGAAATTTGGCGAAGGCGTCATCGGGCTGCCTGGAGGCTGTTTCTTGGGCCCAAGACCGATCGATCAGCACATCAAAGGTTTCGAGGCGTTGGGTGCGACAGTGCGCAATGAAATGGGTGCCATCTACCTGACTACACCGGAAGAAGGGCTGAAGGGCGACCGCATTTATCTTGACGTTGTTTCGATCGGAGCGACCATCAACATCATCTTGGCGGCGGTCAAAGCTAAAGGACGGACAATCATTGAAAATGTGGCCAAAGAGCCGGAAATCATTGATGTCTGTATCTTGTTGAACAACATGGGAGCGAAAATCCGCGGAGCCGGTACGGATATCATCCGGATCGAAGGCGTGGAAAGCTTGCATGGCTGCAGACACACCGTGATACCTGATCGCATCGAAGCAGGGACATACCTGGCCGCTGCCGCTGCAATGGGTGAGCGTGTGTTGGTGAAAAATGTGATCGTCGAGCATATCGAAAGCCT
>NZ_JBAWAZ010000006.1:0-18774 GCF_049589555.1 Trichococcus sp. | reverse complement strand
CTCTTGAGGGCGTATCTTTTCTTATTCTTCAAGTTCTTCGACCATACGGTAACCTACTCCGATTTCAGTCAGGATATATTCCGGTTCCGCTTGATTTTTTTCTATTTTTCGGCGGATATTGGCCATGTTGACCCGCAAGGTCCGGTTCTCATCCATATAAGGTCCCCAGACCGCCTTCGTGATGAAGTCATGCGTCAGTACCCTTCCCGCATACTGCGACAACAGGACAACGATTTTGTATTCGTTTGGAGTCAAATGGACCTCTTTCTTCCTGACGGTCACTTTCCTCTTTTCATAATCAATCGTTAATTCTCCGACACTGAAACTACCCTCCGGCAATGCCGAAGTATTCACCTGGTGCTGGCTATGCCGCAAGGAAGTACGGATGCGCGCCAACAATTCAGAAGTGCTGAATGGTTTGGTGACATAGTCATCCGCACCGCAATCCAGCGCCTCCACTTTTTCCCGTTCGTTCCCGCGCGCGGATACAACCATGACGGGCACAGCGGAGAAGGTACGGATTTTTTTCAGGACCTCTATCCCATCCACATCCGGCAAGCCCAGATCCAACAGAATCAAGTCCGGATTGTAGGATGTCATCAACGTCATCCCTTCCTTGCCGCTCGCCGCTTTCAGGACGGTATAATCATTCGAAAGCAGGATGGCGGTCAAAAAGTCGGTAATGTGCTGCTCATCCTCGATCAAAAGTATCGTAAGTTTATTTTTCATGCCCTTCTCCTTCTGTCAGCGGCAGTGTGAATTCGAAAACAGCACCACCTTCAAGACGGTTTACTCCCTTCATCTTCCCGCCATGCGCCTGAACAATCGTCATACAGATGGACAGGCCGATTCCCATCCCTCTGGATGAATCTGAACTTTTTTGGTTTGCTCCCGTTTTCGCTTCAAACAGGAAAGGAAATTGTTCATCCGAAATCCCTTCTCCGTAATCGACTACGGCAAAGACTGCCTCATCTTTCTTTTCATGCAAATAAAGATCGATGACAGAATCATCCGGGGAATGTGTAATGGCGTTCTCCATCAGATTGATCAGTACCTGCATGATCAATGTGGCATCCATAGGCACAAACAGTGCCTTTTCGGGAATGCTGACTCTGAACTTGCGGTTCGGGAACCTCTTCTTGATTCGGCTGAGCGCATCGGAAATCACCTCTTCAGCAATCTCATCCGTTTTGTTGACGGACACGGAACCTTCTTGAATACGGGTAACTGACAGAAGGTTTTCCACAAGCCGAATCAGCCATTGTGCTTCGCTCTGGATCGAAGACAGCAACTTATGCTGCGTCTCTTTGTCGAAACTTTCTTCGTTTTCCAGTATGGCGGAGCTTGCCCCAAAAATCCCTGTCAATGGCGTCCGCAAATCGTGGGAAATGGAACGGAGCAAATTACTTCTCATCTTTTCCCTTTCATTTTCCACAATCGTTTCCCTTTGTTGATCGGACAACTGTTGGCGTTCAATAGCCAAGGCTATCAGCGAAGATATCATCTGGAGTGTCGACCGGCTCTCATGGTTCACTACGCCTTCTTTGGAGCCGATGCCGACTACGCCCAGCACTTTCCCTTCGGATGCAATCGGCATGTAAAAGCCATCCGCCCCGCTCAGTGTATCTGTACCTGATCCGGCAATCTTGTTGTTCAAAAACACCCAATTGGCGACCGCTTCTTCATCCCGGGTAAGCAGGTAGTCCGCCTCTGCCTTGTTTGAGCTGCTGACTGAGGCTATCGGGATACCTTCCTTTTCGTCGAGGGCATAAAAAACAACCGGGCGATTGAACGAACGGCTGATATAGTCATTCACAATGGCTACGATACTGTCATGGCCCCGCGTTCTCAGCAACTGTCTGTTGATATCATACAGGACCTGCAGACGCTGCTCCCGCTCCACTATCAGACTGGCCTGGATCCGCGAACTCGTGATGAGGCTTGAAGTGATCAAAGCGATGATCAATAATATCAAAAAAGTGACCAGATAAGATGGATCATCGGTTTTAAAATGGAAAATCGGATCTACGAAAAGGGTATCGAACAAAAGCACACTGACAACGGAAGCAACAATTCCATAAGCATAGCCATCTGTCGCCCGCGAAGTCAAGATGACCGCAAGCAGATAAATCATTGCCAAATTATGCTGTTCTACTCCCCAGGATTTCAACAGATAAGAAATTACAGTTGTCACAAATAAGATGCCCAACATCTTGCCCGTCTGTGTGCTGGACATTGTCCACCAACTCAACCATCGCTTGAATGGAAAGCTGCGGAGTGCCGTCCCTTGGGAACCATCTGGGTCGTTGTTGGAAAGGATATGAATCTCGCTTTTGTCCAGCAAGGAGATGAGTCTGTCCTCAAAATCATGTTCCCATAAACTGCGGAAGCCTTTTTTCTTTTTGCTTTTTCCGATGACGATGTTCGTAATCCCCGACATATTCGCAAATTCCGCCAATGCTTCAGCAACGTCATTCCCATGCAAAATCAATGTTCTGGCACCCAACTTGTCCGCCAGCTTCATATTTTCCTCTAAGTCATCCTGCTGTTGCGGAGACAGCCTGCTCTCGTCTCCGGTCGCAACATGGACGGCTGTCCATTTGCAATGAAAAGCCTCTGCCGTTCGTGCCGCCCAACGGATATTTTGCGCAGAAAAAGGCGATGCGGTGACACATGCCAAAATGTTTTCGTTCACTTGCTTATCCAAGGAACCAGCAGTCGCCTGCTGATCGGCGCTGATTCGGTCAGCCAACTTGCGCATGGCGATTTCACGCAGCAGGCGCAGATTTTCTTTCGTGAAAAAATTCTGTTGGGCCAGCTTCACCTTGTCTTCCCGATAGATTTTGCCTTCCTTCAACCGTTGGATCAGTTCTTCGGAATCGATATCGATCAGCTCGATGCTGTCTGCCCTTTCAAAAATATAGTCAGGGATTGTTTCATTCACGATTACATTGGTGATTTGAGCCACCACATCCTTCAGGCTCTCGATGTGCTGGACATTTACTGTCGTATAAACATCGATGCCAGCCATCAGCAGTTCCTCGACATCCTGATATCTTTTTTTGTTCCGGACACCGATTGCATTCGTATGCGCCAATTCGTCGACCAGAATCAACTCCGGATTCCGTTTCAACGCGGCATCCAAATCAAACTCTTGCAGTTTGATGTTCTTGTAGTTGATTTGCTGAGGCGCAATGACCGGCAAACCCGGCAAAAGGAGATTCGTCTCAGGACGAGTGTGCGGTTCGACGTATCCGACGACGATATCCACACCTGCAGCCAGTTGATCATGGGCTTCTTCCAGCATCGCGTAGGTCTTCCCTACTCCAGCCGCATAGCCAAAAAATATCTTCAGTTTGCCGAAATTTTGGCTGTCCCGTTCTTCAGTTTGCTTGATCATTTTCAATAACTGCTCCGGATCAGGGCGCACATCCTCCTGTCTTCTCATTGCCATCCTCACTTTTCTGTATTATTGATTCTTATTCCGCGGCGGATGCTTCATCCAGTGCTAAATTCACTTCCAGTACATTCACTGCAGGTTCGCCGAAAACAAACAAAGCCCGTCCGGACGTCTTTTCATCGATGATGGTTTGTACCCGTTCTGGATCCATTCCACGTTCCGCAGCTATACGCTCCACTTGGTAAGCGGCTGCCTCCGGTGAAATATGCGGATCGACACCACTTGCTGATGCCGTCACTAGCTCCATCGGGATATCTGCTTCATTCAAAGGATTCAACTCTTTCCAAAAGTCGATTCTTTCCGCAACTGCTGCCGCCTGCTCCCCACCTGAAGGGGATGCGTTGCTGACGGTCTGAGGACGTCCGATCAGATATTGCGGTTCCGTAAATGCTTGCCCCAGCAAGCTGGAACCCACAAGTGCTTCTGAATCCTCCTGTGTTTCTATGGTTATCATACTACCATTCGCTTTGTCTTGAAAGAGCAACTGTGAGTTCCCCGTTACAGCGGCTGGATACAAAATCCCGCAGATGACGGTGAAGACAGCCAGCACTCGGATGCTTGTACTAAATTTCTTCATGATTTCCTCCTATACTAATCCGAACAATGTGATGATTAAATCGATCAGTTTGATCGCGATGAACGGTGCCACCAGGCCGCCTAGCCCATAGATCAAGATGTTGCGCTTCAGCAGCTTTCCGGCAGGTATTTCTTTGTATGGCACCCCTCTTAACGACAACGGGATCAAGAAAATGATGATCAGCGCATTGTAGATGATCGCAGACAGGATAGCGCTGTTTGTGCTGGTGATGTTCATGAAGTTCAGCACGCCCAACTCCGGGTAAATGCTCAGGAACAGCACCGGGATGATGGCGAAGTATTTCGCAACGTCATTTGCGATGCTGAACGTGAACAAAGCTCCGCGTGTCATCAACAATTGCTTCCCGATACGGACAATTTCGATCAACTTGGTCGGGCTTGAATCCAGATCGATCATGTTTCCGGCTTCTTTGGCTGCCTGCGTCCCGGAATTCATCGCCACGGCCACATCGGCTTGCGCCAGTGCGGGGGCATCATTGGTGCCGTCGCCCGTCATGGCCACCAGATGGCCTTCCCGCTGATATTCGCGGATCAGGTTCATCTTATCTTCAGGTGTCGCTTCCGCCAAAAAATCATCCACTCCTGCTTCGGCTGCAATCGCCGCAGCGGTCATCGGGTTGTCACCAGTGATCATGATAGTCTTTATGCCCATGCTGCGCAAATTATGAAATTGCTCCTTCACGCCGTTCTTCACGATGTCCTTCAAGTAGATGACGCCCATAACTTTATAGTTCTTCGCTACCACAAGCGGTGTCCCACCTTTTGTGGCGACTTCCCTGACGATGGCGTCACACTCTTCGGGGAAGGATTCGCCGTGATCGAGCACATAGGTCTTGACGGTATCGGCTGCTCCCTTGCGTATTTCATTCCCTTGGTAATCGATTCCGCTCATCCTCGTCTTCGCGCTGAATTCGATGAATTCTGCCTGCAGCGCGCCCAGATTGCGGCCGCGGATATTGAACTTTTCTTTCGCCAAAACGACGATGGATCTGCCTTCCGCAGTTTCATCCGCCAGTGACGACAGCTGCGCAGCATCCGCCAAGTCCTCGATGCTGACGCCGGCAACCGGATAGAATTCAGCGGCTTGGCGGTTACCCAAGGTGATGGTTCCGGTCTTATCCAGCAGCAAGACATCGACATCCCCAGCAGCCTCTATGGCGCGGCCGCTCATCGCCAGTACATTCGCTTGATTCAAACGGCTCATCCCGGCGATACCGATCGAGGACAGCAGCGCACCGATCGTCGTCGGAGCCAAACAGACAAGCAAAGCGATGATGTTCGTGATCGTAATGGCATTCCCTTGACCAGTTTGCTGAGCTGAAAAGGCGGTGAACGGAAAGAGCGTGCCGCTCACAACCAAGAAAATGATCGTCAGTGTGACCAGAATGATCTGCAGCGCAACCTCGTTCGGCGTCTTCTTGCGCGAGGACCCTTCAACCATTGCAATCATCTTATCCAGGAAACTTTCCCCTGCCTCCGCAGTCACTGTAATGACCAGCCAGTCGGACAAGACGGTTGTCCCGCCTGTCACGGCGCTTCTGTCGCCGCCGGATTCCCGAATGACTGGCGCGGATTCGCCAGTAATGGCACTCTCATCAACGGATGCGGCCCCATCAACGACATCTCCGTCCATCGGTATTTGCCCGTTGGCTTCCACGAAGACCAAATCGCCTTTCTTCAGGCTGCTCGAGATGACCCACTCAAATGTGTCATGGTCTTCCTTCGTCAATAACCTTTTCGCTTGGACATCGGAGCGGGCGCTGCGGAGCGTATCCGCTTGGGCGCGGCCGCGTCCTTCGGCAATCGCCTCCGCAAAATTCCCGAAGAGCACAGTAAACCACAGTATCAGCGTGATGATGAACGTGTAACCAGAAGACTCATCCTTTGTTCCCGTCAACGACAGGAAAAACAGGATGGTCGTAAAGATGGCACCCAAGTAAACGACCAACATGACCGGATTGCGCACTTGTATTTTCGGTGATAGCTTCTTGAATGACTGTTTGACCGCATCCAGCAATATATCTTTTGATATGGCATTATTTTCCATTTTTTTAGTTTCCCCTCATCGTTATCGTGTGGCAAAAAAATCTGCAATCGGACCTAGCGTCAATGCCGGCAAGTAGCTCAGCGCCCCAATGATAAGGATGACACCCAACAGGAACGCCGTGAACAGGCCATCGCTTGTGGAAAGCGTGCCTTCGGTTACAGCGACCTGTTTCTTCCCGGCAAAATTCCCGGCTAAATAGATGGCTGCAATCATCGGCACGAAGCGCGCAATCACCATGATGCCTGCACCCACCAAATTGGTGAATAACGTATCCGACTCGAAGCCTGCAAAGCTGCTCCCGTTATTGTTGGCTAGTGAGGTGTAATTATAGAGCGCTTCTGTAAAGCCGTGCGCACCAGAAGTGTTGAGCCACTCAGTGATCATCGGCAGCATAATGGCGACAGCCGTGCCGATCAAACTCAAAAGTGAAGGCGTCAAGATGATGACGCTGGCCATCTTCATATCGAATGGTTCGACTTTCTTGCCCAGATATTCCGGCGTCCGTCCTACCATCAATCCCGCTATGAATACAGTCAGCAACACAAAGGCCAGCATCCCATAGATACCCGAGCCGATGCCGCCGAAGACGATTTCGCCTAACTGCATCAAGAACAAGGGCGCTAAGCTACCCAATGCGGTATAGCTGGACAAGCTGGAATTGGTCGCTCCCGTAGAAGTCGCCGTGGTTGCTGCAGTCCACAGCGCCGATCCGCCAATTCCATGGATCACTTCTTTCCCTTCCATGTTTCCGCTAGCCTGCACGCCTTCAAAGATTGGTCCCAATGACCATTCACTGTAGGTCACCAAAGCCAGCAAACCTACGAATAATGCCGCCATTGTGATGAAAAGGGCCCGTGCATGCATTCTGTCCTTCACGGCTTTTCCGAAAGTGAAGAGCAAGGATACCGGAATCAGCAAGATGGCAAGCAGCTGCAGTACATTCGATAAGGCTGTCGGATTTTCCAAAGGATAGGCTGCATTCGTTCCGAAGAAACCTCCCCCATTTGTCCCCAGTACCTTAATGGCTGCTTGACTCGCTACCGGCCCTAAAGAAATAGAGAACAGCTCTCCGGATTCTAAAGCGGCTGCTTGTTGTGCGCCTTGAAAAGTTTGGATGACGCCCTGCGATGCAAGTATAACAGCCAAGACGGTAGCCAACGGCAGCAGGATGTACAGGACGGCCCGCGTCAAATCCTTCCAGAAATTACCGATTGCTTCGCTTTCCTTTAAGACCAAGCCACGGATCACTGCAAAAAGAACAGCAAGTCCGACAGCTGCAGAAAGGAAATTCTGCACCGTCAACCCCAGCATCTGCGACAGATAGGACAAACTCACTTCCCCGGCGTAGGCTTGCCAGTTCGTATTGGTGATGAAACTGGCTGCAGTGTTCAGCGCTAAGTCCCAGGACATCCCGGCTTTCCCTTCCGGATTCAACGGCAGGAAGCCTTGGAGCATCAAGAGCATCCATAAACCGACAAACCCAGCTAGCGAAAATTGGACGACTGCAAGGGCATATGCCTTCGCATCCATCTGTTCTTCTTCATCGACCCCGATGAGCCGGTATACAGCCTGTTCCATCGGCGCAAGGATCCGCGTCAGCAGCATTTTTTCCCCTGCCATCACTTTATAGATTTCATTTCCGACAACAGATGCAAGCAGCACCAACAGTACGAAGAAAACAACATATTGCACAACTATGAAACTCATAAGTCTTCACCCCTAAACAAGACATAAAATAAATACAGCAATAAGCTCACTCCCAATAAACAGGCAAAGATGGACACAATACCCACTATTCCCACTCCCAACTTTCAATTCTTAAGTTCTTTACTATGTCAATCATACTGCCAAAGCGTGTTAAGAAAGTGCTAAGGAAATGGACGGCGGTGTTAAGATTGCATATAGATGACGGTTTCATTCCAAAAAAAAGATTCCCTCTTTCGAAGGAATCCATTTCTGATCTTACTATTTTGTTTCCCATTTCTGCATGATGTAGAAAACGTAGTTGTAGTACGCACTGTATTTTTCGAAATGTTTCATTTCCTGACGATTCTCCTCCACCAAAGCTTTCGCATCCTCGCTATGGCCGTGCCTTTCCAGGAATGCCGCTTCATTGGCCTCGTAATAATGGTAGTAGTGGCTCGTCCAGTCCGATTCGGGCAGGACAAAATGCGCCACCGGAATGTAGCCGGCCTCCTCGATCTGGGCGGTCTTTTCAGCGATCGTCCCCATTTCCGGATAGACTTCGGTCCAATACTTGTCCACAATCTGCGGACGTTCCGGCGTCAACCAGGAAATTTCCGAAACGACCAAGTAACCGTCTTTTTTCAGCAACGGACGCCATTCCCGGATGCCTCTGGAAAAGCCGATGTTGTAGATGGCGCCTTCCGCCCAGATGACGTCCAAAGATTCCGGTGCAAAAGCCAGATGTTCCATATCCATTTCCTTGACCGTCAAGCGGTTCGTGATGCCTTGCTGCAGGATTTTGTGCTTGAGTATGCTCAAAAATTCTTTGCTGCTGTCGACCGCAGTGATGTGGGCCGGCGTCTGTTCGCTCAGCACCATGGTCTGTGCGCCGGTTCCGCAGCCTACATCCAGAAGTTGCGCTTGTGGGGTCAATTGCGGCAGAAACTGCAGCGCTTTGATGGTGCTCTGTTGGCTGCCGGGACCTTGGCGTGGGTTATTTTTGTGAAAATCGATGATCAAATCCAATGTTTCCATAAGTTCCCCTCCTGATCTTCGTACTCCGTGGCTGTCAGCGACAAGGCTTACTGCCTTTCGCCGACGACTGTGTAGCGTTGTCTTAGGTGCCGTTTCCTTTCGATTTCATCCACAAGCGCGATCGCATAATCCGCGTAACTGATGTAACTTTCACCCTCACTGTTCAGCAGCAGTGTTTCTGCACCTTCCGCGTATTGTCCAGTCCGGTTGCCGTTCGGGTCAAAATAAGCGGATGGCGAAAGATAGGTCCAATTCACATTGCTTTCCTTCAGTATATTGAGCGCTTTGGCCATGTTCGTTGCAGTGGGTTTGTAGGCTTCGGGAAAATTGGCCGTTTCCATAACGCGGATTGTCTTTCCCGGATCGGCGTAAAGGCTGCCGGCGCCGCCTACAACAATCAAACGCGTTTCCGGCAGGTGCTCCAATTCATCGATCAATGACTGGAGCGAGGTGACGTGTTCCTCTTCCATCCCCTCCGGCGCATTGAACGCATCCACGATTACATCGAACCCTTCCAGATCCTCCACCTGCACATCGAAAATATCCCGCTCGATAATGGTTATTTGTTTGTCCGCAAGCTTGGCAGGATTCCGGATGATGGCGGTCACCTCGTGTCCCCGGGCATGCGCTTCCTCCAAAATCAGCCTGCCCTGTCTGCCTGTCGCTCCGATGATTCCGATCTTCACTGAAATCCCTCCATTCTGGTTTCAAACGTCCTTCTGTCTCCTTCATTTTAGGATTCCGCGGATTAAAAGTAAAGCCGGACACTTATCCGAATCCGAAAACACCCCTTCATGCGAATCCACTAAAAAAAGCCTTGCAGAACCACTATACGGCTCTGCAAGACTTCGTTTTTCTGATTATTCTGGAACAGCGTCCCCAATCGTATGCGGATAGATGTTCGCGATGACTTCTTTGTCGATTTTCTTGTTGAAATAGATGCTCATGACCAACGCGAAGACTTCCGCGATCGGAAATGCCCACCAGACAAACGCAACGTTCCCCATCAAGGAAAGCAAATACGCTGCCGGCAGCAGCACCACTACCTGACGGATCATGGAAACCCAAAGGCTCAGGCCGCCTCTTCCGAAGGCTTGGAACACAGAACCCGAAACGATGTTATAGCCTGCAGCTACATAGCAGAGACTGATGATCCGCAAAGCCGGGATACCGATTTCCAGCATTTCATCGGATGCGTTGAACAATTGCAGAAGTGTGCCGGGAATCAGCAAGAAAATGGCAGCGCCGATGAACATGATTGCCATCGCATATTTTTTCGACAAGCTGATGGTCTCCTTGATCCGTTCTTTTTGGTCGGCACCGTAGTTATAGGCGATGATCGGAACCATTCCGTTGTTCAGGCCGAAAACCGGCATGAAGATGAAACTCTGGAGCTTGAAGTAGACACCGAAGACAGCGGTCGCAGTCGGTGTGAAACGGATCAGGATATTGTTCAGGCTCAAGTTCAGGAAGGAGCCGACAGCTTGCATCAGAATTGAAGGGCCGCCGATGGAATAGATTTTTTTGATCGTATGCATATCCGGGCGGAACCCTTTAAACGATAAGCTGATTTCCTTATTGAAGCGAACATTGAAAAAGAACGCCAGCGAAGCCGCGACTATCTGTCCGATGACGGTTGCGATCGCAGCGCCTCTTGTGCCCATCGCCGGAACACCGAACCAGCCGAAGATGAAGATTGGATCGAGGATGATGTTCAGGATCGCGCCTGTCGCTTGGGTCGCCATCGTGAACAAGGTTCTGCCGGTGGATTGCAGCAAGCGTTCCATGCTGACTTGCATAAATATTCCGATCGAGAAAACGCAGATGACTTGCAGATAATCGATTCCGTAGGCGATGATTTCCGCATCCTTCGTTTGGAATGAAAAATAAAGCGGGATGAAGAACAGGCCCAACGCCAGGAACAGAAGGAAATGCACAGCATTCAGGAAAATGCCGTTATCTGCCGTGCTGTTTGCCGCCTCGTAATTCTTTTCCCCAAGGCGTCTGGAAACCAAGGCATTGATCCCGACTCCGGTCCCGACCGCCAGAGCAATCATCAAGTTCTGCACCGGGAAGGCCAAGGATACGGCAGTCAGGGCTTTTTCGCTGATTTGGGCCACAAAGATGCTGTCGACGACATTATATAAAGCCTGCACCACCATGGAAATCATCATCGGCACAGACATCGATATCAGTAATTTGTTGACGGGCATGACACCCATCTTGTTTTCCGCCATCGCTGGCTGTTTGTTTTGTTGCATATTGTTTCCTTTCCAAAAAAGTGGAGCCGTCTATTCGACGGCTCGCCTTTTTGTAGCTATAATTTTTTTCAATTCTTATGATTCATCTGCCTCTTGAATAGGCAATTCGATTTTGGTCAAGTATTCCTGCGGCGTGAAGCCTTCACCGTTGTAGTAGGTTTCATAGGAGATGCCGTTCGTTTCGAAATCATGGAATTCCAACCACTTATCCATTTCCTGATAAATTTTCGGGATTTCATTGTAAGGGCCGATGTTCAGACAGGATATCCGTTTCCCTGCCGGAATGGTGGACATGCGGATATCATCCTGCTCAGGTAACATTTTTACGATCGGATAGCCGACTTCGATTTCGACGTTTTGCTTCGTGAATGAGTAATAGATCGTCAAACAGGGACCCGCAGGCAGTTCTTCCAACAAATTCAGATAGGTCAGGATTTTTTCGCGGCAGTCCTCTATCTTCGTCTGCATATTTTTTAGCGTCGTTTCCGTTTTGATGGAAATGATGCGCTGCTCGGGCTGATTGGTCAATGTGATGTCTGAAATTCTTCCCATTTTACACTACCCCTTCTATCAAGGCTTGCGATGCACCGACTTTGAAAACTTCAATATAAGGATAGCATACTTTTCAGAAAAAAACCCACTTGGTGCATCAGGTGTCGAAAAGCCGCCTTATTTCCGGCTGTTTCCAACGAATGAAAGAGTATTTTGTGGAACAAATCAAAAAGCCCAAAACTATGTGCATAATTTTAGGCTTTTTGAGTTTTAGCTTATCCTACGCAAACGCGTTCTGAATCCCGGTAATCTCATTCCATTTAGTCGAACTCTGAATTGCAGGGGGTTCCGCCTAAGCTGACATTACGTCACGGCCAAAAAGCGGCCGTTCTCGTAATGTCCTCTTAGTGCTCACCCCCTACCGCAATTCATCGTATCCTACATTTTTTCTGGGGATTGGACTCCTAGGAGTCTTAGGCCTTCTTGCAGGACTGTGGCTACGGACTGCACAAGCGCCAGACGGGCGTTGCGTTTGTCGTCTTCAACCAGCACTTTTGTGTTGCCGTAGTATTTATTGAATGCTTGGGACAAGTGGATCGTGTATTTCGCGATCACGGATGGCTCGAATTTTTCGTAAGCTTGCTGGATGATTTCAGGGAAGCTGTTCAACAGTTTCACGACTTCCCATGCGTAAGCGTCATCCAAACCAAGATCAGCCGCTTCGGTAGTATCCAGTTCAACTGCCGCTTTGCGCAGGATGCTCAAGCCGCGTGCATTTGTATATTGGACATAAGGGCCTGTTTCGCCTTCGAATTGCACGACTTCCTCCAAATCGAAGTCGAAATTGTTCAGACGGTCATTTTTCAGGTCATGGAATACGACAGCACCGACGCCGACTGCTTTGGCGACTGCTTCCTTGTCTTCCAATGTCGGATTCTTCTCGTTGATCTGTTTCAAAGAAAGTTCGGTCGCTTCGTTCAGTACTTCCTCAAGCAGGATGACTTTCCCTTGACGCGTCGACAGTTTCTTGCCGCCTTGTGTGATCAGGCCGAATGGGATATGGTGCATGTTTTCTGCCCAGTCGTAGCCAAGCTCTTTCAGAACGGCTTTCAGTTGTTTGAAGTGGTTGCTTTGTTCATTGCCGACTGCGTACAGGGACATCGCAAAATCATAATTGCGTTTGCGGTAGATCGCCGCAGCCAAGTCACGGGTGATGTACAGCGTTGCGCCGTCCGATTTCTTGATCAAGGCCGGATTCAGGTTGTATTTCTCCAGATCGACGATGGTTGCGCCGCGGTCTTGGGTCAGAATGCCGGCTTTGTCCAGCAGTTCGACTACTTCATCCATCTTGTCGTTGTAGAAAGCTTCGCCGTTGAAGGAATCGAAAGTGATCCCCAACATATCGTAGATTTTCATGAATTCCTGCAGCGATTCGGAACGGAACCACTCCCAAAGATGCAAAGCTTCTGCATCGCCATCTTCCAATTTCTTGAACCAAGCGCGGGCTTCGTCGTTCATGGTATCGTCTGATTCTGCTTCCGTGTGGAAACGGACATATAAAGTCAACAATTCATTGATCGGTTCAGCTTTGACTTTTTCTTCGTTGCCCCAC
Source organism: Trichococcus sp. (assembly GCF_049589555.1). Classification (GTDB taxonomy): domain Bacteria; phylum Bacillota; class Bacilli; order Lactobacillales; family Aerococcaceae; genus Trichococcus. The sequence continues at coordinate 5,584 of NZ_JBAWAZ010000006.1, read as the reverse complement.
AATTTGTAGGCCACGATCAGCTTGCCGAATTGCGTGCCCCAGTCGCCCAAGTGGTTGATTTTGATCGGATTGAAGCCGACTTTCTTCATGATGTTGGCCAAAGAGTTCCCGATTACCGTTGAACGCAAGTGACCCATCGAAATCGGTTTTGCGATATTCGGCGAGGACATATCGATAGGCACATTGCCGCCTTTTCCGATATCGGCTGTTCCGAATGCGTGCTTCTCGGCAGCAATTTCGTGCAGGACCGCATTCGTTACCGCTGCTTTTTCAAGGAAAAGATTGACATACGGGCCTACCGCTTCCACCTTTTCAATGTAAGGATGGTTCAGTTGGGCTGCCAAATCTCCGGCGATGGCTTGCGGTGCTTTGCGCAGTGCTTTCGCTAGTGCGAATGCCGGAAACGCGACGTCCCCGTGCTCAGTATATTTAGGTACTTCCAGCAATTGGTACACTTGATCGTAGGTTAAATGTTCCGGTACAAGCTTTTGAATCTCTTCAGCAACAATCTTTTTATAATCCATATTTTTCTGCTCCTTTATTATATGCCTCTGCCTATCCACATGATGAACGGATCATTTTCTCTCTCGTAGGTGTCGCAAATCTGCGATAACGATAAAAAAAGCCCCTATTCTGCCCTGGCAAAATAGAGACGAACATCCGTGGTACCACTCTAATTCGATAAAGCAATACAGATGGGCTCTGATTATTTTATCCTTTTGAACCGTTAACGGGGCTAAACCGAATGACGCTACTCACAAACGTCCTTTCCCAGATGTCCGATGAACAGGGGGATCACGTTTGTCTTCAAGTCATTTTCTCTGAAGTGCGTTTCCTTCTTCGCTCTATTGCGGGCTTCCACCTTCCCCGCTCGCTGTGAACATTGCTCGAAGTACTTTCTTCATCAATGAATGTGTTTACTATCTGTAATACTATATCAAAGCCGGCCCTGTTTGTCTAATTGATTTTTACTTCCCCATCATTCCGATGGATTCGGCAAATGCTTCGGGCGGCTCATCCAAATGCTTTCCGAGTAGTCCATGAAAATTTTTCCGATCCAGGATTTTTTGCGGTGCACTTCGCGGAAACCAATCCGTTCATAAACGCTTTGTGCCCGTCCGTTGCTGTCGACGACATCCAAGGCGAAAGTTCGGTAAGGTTCCGTTTCGATCAGTTTGAGCAGCATCTGGCCGGCAACACCCTGGCGACGATCGGCTTCATTGGTCGCCACGCACTCAAAATAGAGCGTCTCATCATCGATTGGCAAGGGATTTCCGTATTCTTTATGGAAGCTGAAATACCCGACATATCCCCAAACAAATCCGAAGTTGGCCAAGAAATCCTCTTTGTTTACTTCCATGGCACGGCGCTGGTTGGTCGAACAGCCCACCATCGCGACTGGGCGCTCCCCGTCCATCGCAACCCGGATCAGATCCTCCTGCAGCAATCTGCGGAATCCGCCAAGCAAGCGCTCGGTATCGCGATGCAGCGTCTTCATGTCCTTATAGTAGCTGGTCACGAAAATTTTTCTGACTTCCTCTTTTTGGGCTTCCGATAATTGGCTCATTTTCGCCATCGTTATTTCTGTCATAATTTTCTTCCCTTCATGCAAATCTCACTTATTATTTGATCCGCTGCATTATTGCTGGCGATTGTTTTCGATGAATGATGTGATTGCTTCAACCGTCTGCTGTTGCTGCTGAACGGTTGAAATAGTTGCTGTTCCATCGCCCTCCTGCAGTCCATAATCGCCGAATTGGGCATGATTGCCGCCATCCAGCACGATTTCCGTGTAGTCATCCGGAAGCTTCCCTTGCGCTTCGTCGTAGCTTTCACGGTTCAGTACTTCGTCTTTCGATCCATAGATGGAAAGAACCGGAAACGGCGCATCGATCAAATCACTGGCTGGATAGGATGCCAGGAAAATCAGGCCGGCTACTTCATCAGATTGGTCGGCCGCAAAACTGGAGGCCATGACGCCGCCCAAGGAATGCCCGGCGAGATACCAATCCTCAACCTCATTTTCCTGTTCCATGATCGCTTCTGCCGCGTCCGCATCAAAGACCGCCAAATGGAAAGGCATCTTGGCGACAACTACCAACAAGTCCGCTTCGGTCAAGCTGCGCAGCAAAGGCGCATAAGCTTCCGCTTCAACTTTTCCGCCTGGATAAAAGATGATGCCTTCCTCTGGGTTTTCCCCATTCGGCGCAAAGGTGATTGCGTCATCGGTTTCGGTGATGGTAACCGATCCATCCGACTGCAACGCCTCAATCGCATCCGCCGTTGCTTTGTAGTAGTCATTGACGTACCAAAAGAACGCACCTGCAGCGATCACTATAACTACAGCCAATCCGATCAGCCCTTTTCGTATCCAGCTGGGTTTTCTATTTTGTTCCATAATATCCTCCTTGGGATCATGATTGCACTTTCCCCGAAACTATTCTAAAGTAATCATGATGAGTGACTTATGAGTCGCATCCACCTAAGAAAGGCGGTCTAAAACAATGTGGTATGATGGCATTTTTGAATCTCTACTGGCGTTGCGCGATGAAGAACGCGCACCCCAGATGTCGGCTTATATGCGGAATCAATTCCCGTTCTTGGGTATCCCAACGGGTCCGCGGAAAGCAGCCTATAAAAAATTTCTTGCAACCGCAAAAAAAGAAAAAATCGTCGACTTCGATTTCGTCGACCAATGCTTTAAGCGGGATGAACGTGAGTTCCAGTATGCCGGCGTCGACTACCTTTTGGCGATTCAGGGTTACCTCGGTCCGGGAGACTTTCCTAAATTGAAGCAATACATCCAGACAAAATCCTGGTGGGATACCGTCGATGGCCTGGATGGGGTTGTCGGATCAATCGTCCAACGTTTCCCGGAATGCAAATCTGTCCTGCTGGAATGGAGCGTAGCGGATGACATCTGGCTGCGTCGCGTCGCCATCGACCATCAACTCGGCTTCAAAGAGAAGACGGATACCGCTTTATTGGAAGAAATCATCCAGAACAATCTTAACCAGAAGGAATTCTTCATCAACAAAGCCATCGGTTGGAGTCTGCGCGACTTCAGCAAAACGAATCCCGATTGGGTACGCACGTTCATTTCCGCACATAATGATGATCTGTCCAACCTGAGCATCAGGGAAGGCAGCAAATATGTCTGATTGGTAAATTTCTTATTTTTTGATTGGTTCGTAGGTGAGCTGAACCAAACCGGAATCAAAAGTGGTTGCTTCCACCAGTTTCAACGGTAGCTCTTCCATGCTCTCTTTGAACAACGGAATACCTTCACCAAGCAGAATCGGAATAATGGACACGGTGTAGCTGTCGATTAGCCCTTTTTTACGGAACAGGTCGATTGCTTCAGCCCCGCCATCGATAAAGATGTCTTTGCCGGGTTTGCTCCGGATCCGATCCAACAGCTCTTCTGCCGGTCCATTGTAAAAATGCACCTGACCATCAGGTGTGCGCTCGGTCCGGGTCAGAACGTAACAGTCCCGGCCTGCATGCGGGAAATCCCCGCCGAAAGACAGCACTTTTTCATAGGTCTTCCGGCCCATGATGACTGTGTCGATCGTTTCGATAAAAGCGGCATAACCGTAATCTTCATCATGCCTGGCGACACTGTCGAGCCAATCGATATTTCCGTCCGAATGCGCGATGTAACCATCCAGACTGGCTGCAATATAGACTCTGACTTTCCTTTTTTCCATTTGATCACCCCATTGACTTGTCTACCCCATACAGTCAACTATACGCTTGGTTGACAATCAAGGAAAGAATTTTTTGTTCGGAAATTGACAAAACCGCAAAAAAAGACGATTCTGTCCGAATCGTCTTTTTTGCGTGGACCGCGATTTTTAGGTTGACAATCCGGCATTGCCAAGCTCGTAGATCTTAATCAACTTGGGAGCGGATAAGTTAGGATCAAACGGATGGCGGAGTTAGCCGCAGCCGCTTCCCTGAAGAGGCGTAACAGTGATTCGCCATAACTGCCGAGTTGATTTTGCACGGTTTGCGGATCCCGCAGAATGATCATTTTCCCGGAAAAATCGGTCGTCAGACAATCCCACAAGGCATCGAGATTGTTGCCGTAATATTCGGGGAGGTGCAATTTCTTTTTCAGATAGGCATGCGTTGCTTTCCGGTCGGTCATCTTCCTGCCTTCCAAACGGATGATTTCCATCTTCAATCAATCCCCCTCCCCGTACAACTGCTTAAACGATTCGTAATGATCATCCGTGTAAAAAATCAGGCCATCATTCGAATATACGATGCGCTCCGCCCCTCGGAAGCCGCCTTCATAATCGATGTCGGCTTCGTAATAGCTCCTGCCCGATTTCTTAGGAAGCAGTCCCTCCCGATTGCCGAAGAAATCACCGCCGATCGACATTCCGTCAGTCACTTCCCACAAGTTCCCTTCGGCGTTATCCCAGCCCAGATCTTCGGCTTCTTCCTTCGTCAGAAAGTTGGGTGGCAGCTCATTGAACTCGTGAATATAGGCCGCAACTTCGTCTTTCGTGGAATAGGACTGCCCTTCCACGACACCGCTGCTGGTTATTATTTCAGCCGATTCCTGCGGCTCATTTTGTGGGCTAGCTTCTTGGGTGCCTTCTTCACTTGCTTGCGAACTGCTGGCGGCGATGCTGATCGAAGAATCGGGCGTTTGATCCTCGAAAAGCGAATCGACCCCATTGACCCATACGGCCAAAATGATCGCCAATAGTGCGAACAAGCCTTTCAGGCCGCTTTTTAAATTTTTCATCCATTAATCCCCTTTTTGCTGAGTGTGTTCCCCCGATACGATACAAAAGGAACACTGAATTGTCCAGTATTACTTGGTAGCCTCCTGATCCGTTGCGACCCGCACCATGATTTCATTATGCCGGAACATCGACGGCACGAATGGGGCGTTGAAGGACGCCAGCATATAGTTCGAAGCAGGATGGTACTTTTTCTGCTGGAGCCACTGCGTCAACTTCTCCAGCATGTCCCGTTCTTTGCGATCATTCGAATAACCGCCGTATTGGATGACCGCAAAAAGGCCGCTGGCGAATTTTTTGACGGTCAGCGCAGTACTGTTGGGTTTCGGAATATCCTCCCATTCCGCCTTCGGGACAACAAACGCCATCTTCGTTCGCTCGTCCGACAGTTCCTGGATCACCGGTACGGTCATGCTGATTTTTCGGTTGGACTGATTGTCTTTTGAAATGTAGCGGAACAAGGTGCCGAACCCGCTGTCCACATCCGGATCAGCGGCGTTGTCGTATTCCACGATATAGAAATCGCGGTATTCCCGTAATTCGAATGGCTCCTCCGACAGTAGCACTGTGTATTCAGGGCGTTCATATTTAGCCATGATTTCCCTTCCCCCATTCTGTACTCTATACCTGAATTTTACCATGATTTTCATTTTTTCCGCAAAGTTAGGCTGCTTGACTGGTTTGGGACTTGTGCTATCCCCAAACAACTGATATAAATATATTAAAGACAAATGAGAGCGTTATCACCTTTGGGGACGGGAGGCGGAAGCCGTGTTGAAAAGTTTTTCGTTGCAGGAAAAAAGTTGGATCATGTACGATTGGGC
>NZ_JBAWAZ010000005.1:0-2721 GCF_049589555.1 Trichococcus sp. | reverse complement strand
GATTGTGATATCCCCTTTGTTTGTTTTCATAATGACTTTCTTATCATTATCTTTTGCTTGTAATTGTGGAAATAAACTCATTATTCATCCTCCTTTTTTTACATTTTACCACAATATGCAAAAGATTAATCCCCCGATTTTCCAAAAATGAAAATTCAGCCCGTTTTTTCTTTTTCATTAGGATGTAAGTATCGATTCATGTTATCATAAATGAAAAGCAGATATTTAAGTGAAGGATGAAAAATAATGATGATCTTCGAGAATTTCCCCTTAATTTGTTCCCTGGTAGCTATCATGTTCACCCAAGCTTTAAAATATCCGATTGCAATTTTTTCAAAAGACAAGAAAACTTCCTTGTCGATCGTGACGACTACTGGCGGGATGCCCAGTTCCCACTCGGCTGCCGTCAGCTCGTTGATAACGGCGCTCATTCTGCAGTACGGCATTGGTTCCGGTTATGTAGCCATCGCTACGACTTTCGGTGTCATCGTCATGTTCGACTCGATGGGCGTACGTCGTCAGAGCGGTGAGCAAGGCATTGTCCTCATCGACGCCCTCAAAGAGCTGACTCGCTTATCTCTAAAGTTCCCTAAGAACGAGCAAGAACTGATTTCCGAGGAAGATGATGAAAAGGTTTATCCTGAAGAAATGGCCGTAAAAAAATACCTTGGGCACAAACCTTCTGAGGTTTTTGTCGGACTGTTGACGGGTATTTTTGTGACATTTATCGTCAGAATGTTCTATGAGCAAATCTGATACCTCTCCGGGCGAGGCATTCGCCCGGAACAGAAACAACGGAGGAAGACAATTGAAAGATATAGAAATATACGACATCACCATCATCGGCGGTGGCCCTGTCGGCATGTTCACGGCGTTCTACGCCGGACTGCGGCAAGCCAAAGTCAAAATCATAGAAGCCCTACCCCAGCTCGGCGGCCAACCTGGCATGCTTTATGCTGAAAAAAATATATATGACATCGCAGGTTACCCAGCCATTTCCGGCGGCGACCTCGTCACTAACCTGAAAGAACAGATGGACCGCTTTGACACGAAGTTGGTGTTCGGTGAGGAAGCATTTGAACTCGAAAAAAATGCTGAAGGCATCTTCGAGATCCAAACGACCAAAAATCGCCATTATTCAAAAGCAGTGATCATCTCTGCAGGAAACGGAGCTTTCCGGCCGAGAAAATTGGAAATAGAACACGCAGACAAGTATGAAAATACTAATCTCCACTATTTCGTAAACAATATCGAAAGTTTCCGCGATAAGACGGTCGCCATCTGTGGCGGTGGAGATTCGGCAGTGGATTGGGCATTAACTTTGGAACCGATCGCCAAAAAGGTCTATCTGATCCATCGTCGCCCGCAATTCCGCGCACAAGAGCACAGCGTCCACTTGTTGCATGAATCGTCCGTTGAGGTCATGACGCCTTTCGTTCCTGTCAGTGTCAACGGAAACGAAGAGTTCCTGACGAGCGTCACCCTTCAGGAAGCCCGCAAAGAAAACACGTTTGAGCTGGAAGTGGATGACTTTTTGATCAATTACGGCTTTTCATCTTCCATCGGGGGTATGAAGAAATGGGGCTTCGAAGTCCAAGGTAACGCCATCGTCGTAAATTCGAAAATGGAGACCACCATTCCAGGGGTCTATGCCATAGGAGACATCGGAACCTATTCCGGCAAAGTCAAACTGATCGCCACCGGATTCGGTGAAGCTCCTGTAGCCGTCAACAACGCGATGGTGTACATAAATCCCGACACACGCGTACAACCGATGCACAGCACGAGCTTATTTTAAACTTTATGGAGGGCTGTCTCATTCAGAGATGGGCCCTTTTTTGATTTGGTTATACAGTTGTCTGAACTGGGGTGCTGGTGCGTGGCGGAATTCCCCGCAAAAGTGGTTTTAACGGATTATTTCTGAGCATAAATTCATCACTCATACAGAATATCCCCGAACTCCACTTGCTATTGCAAATAATGAATCAAGAATGCCTCTTCTTTTGTTCTCAACTGCCATTCCTCTATAATAAAAGTATCAAATACGAATCCAGGAGGCATTAGTATGGTCAAATCAGACAGTGAGTTGCATGCACGAGCGGTGGCTTTAATTGCGGAACGCGGCGTGAGCGTCGAGGATATCGCCGACCTCGTTTTACATCTCCAGAAATCCTATGTAGAAAATCTGACTATGGAGGAGTGCATCGAGAACGTTAAGGCTGTGTTCCTGAAACGGGAAGTTCAAAATGCAATCATTACCGGCATCGAAATAGATAAGCTCGCCGATTCGGGGCAGCTCTCCCAACCACTGGCGGACATTATCCTGAACGACGAAGGGCTCTACGGTATCGACGAAATCCTTGCCCTCTCCATCGTCAACGTATACGGATCCATCGGCTTCACTAACTACGGCTACATCGATAAAGTCAAACCCGGCATCCTGCAGAAACTGAACGACAAAACCGATTCAGAATGCCATACCTTCCTCGATGACATCGTAGGAGCAATCGCCGCAGCCGCAGCCAGCCGCATCGCCCACGACAACCCAAACAAAAGCGACATAATGAAATAGAGTGGGATTCAGAACACGTTTGCGAAGAGTGTGATGATTCGCATTTAGACACCCGTACGTTGGAGCACCCCACGAAGTGAACATCTTTTGTTCACTTCGTGGGGTGTGAAACGTTAGTGGTGTCTGCGAATCAGAACACGTTTGTGGAG
>NZ_JBAWAZ010000004.1:0-4756 GCF_049589555.1 Trichococcus sp. | reverse complement strand
TGGAACCTTTCCGGAACCTCCTCCAGCTCTTTGACGACAATGTCGCGCGGAAGGTAACGAATCAGATGGTCCTGCATCGCTGTCAAATCCATTTTGGATGTCGTCTTGAAATTGGCTACCTGTCCCCTGGCGTGGGTTCCTGCATCCGTCCGGCCCGAGCCGATGATTTCGAGCTCTGTTCCTGTCATTGCCGACAGGATATTCTCTATTTTGCCTTGAATGGTTTTGTCCGAATCCCCGAGCCTTTGCCAGCCCAGGTATCTGCCGCCATCATACTCGATCGTCATTTTTATATTTCTCATTTTATCTCCCTTAAACATCGGATTCTGTGCATCGTTGCATGCCGTGTACTCATGTATTATACCGAATATTATTCCGGTTTGGCGTATTTTCTCAGAATGTTTACAACAAAAAGCTGGCAAGTTGGAGTCCGAAAGACCTTAACCAACTCTACCAGCGCAGACACTACGTTATTGGACCGCAATTTTCTGAAATGCATCTGAGGAATCATCCAGGACCGAGTTGATATATCAGTGAACTTCGCGGGACCATTTTCGGATTTCACTCAAAGATTCTACTAATTTCAAACCATTCTCGGATAAAGAGTATTCAACGCGTGGCGGAACCTCATTATATTGGTGACGAATGACAATGTTTTGGGCAACAAATTCTTTTAGGATTTTAGTCAGCATCATATCGGTGATACCGTTAAGTTCCCGTTTCAATTGGTTGAAACGTATGGACTTGGATGTATAAATTGTCCAAAGTACGCGTGATTTCCACTTTCCCCCGAGGATACTGATGGCATATTCAAGAGGGCAATCGGAAAAAGCTGGGTTATCATGTTGCATTGTATTAACCACACATTTCTAAAAAAATTTTTATGGGCATAAGCCTGTAACGTACACAATTCTATCTTTTTGTATAGTTACTCTGTTATTTTTGCGTACTTGTTCCGCTGTTATATTCAAATATAATAATAGCATATTCACAAAAAAGAAAGTAATTATTTTAGAAGGAGGTAAATTGTGAAGATAGAGATTTGGTCAGATTATGCATGCCCTTTTTGCTATATAGGTAAAAGAAATCTGGAGTTGGCTATGAAGGAAATCCCGGACAGCGGGTCCATTGAGGTTTTGATGAAAAGTTTCGAGTTGGATGTGACAGCCAGTGCTCAGGTAACAAGTGCAACTCCAGAGCGTATCTCCCGAAAGTATGGATACAATAGTCAACAAGCCATGCAGATGATAGAAAATGTTAACGAAGCAGCCAAAAATGTTGGGTTGGCTTTCCATTACGAGACAACTCGATACACAAATATGCTGGATGCGCACAGGTTGACAAAGTATGCAGAAGGACGCGGAAAGGGCCATGAAATTACTGAGAAGCTGTTTCATGCATATTTTAATGAAAATAAAGAATTAAGTGATCCGCAAGTACTGATAGGAATTGGATCTGAAATTGGCATTTCCGAATTTGAAGTAAGAAGAGTAATCGAATCAGACCTTTATGCATCAGAAGTGCGCCAAGATGAGCAGGAAGCTGCAGCTTTGGGGATACGGTCAGTTCCTTACTTTTTGATCAATCGAAAATATGTAATATCAGGAGCACAGCCTGCTGTTTTTATCAAAGAGACTTTATTGAACATACTGGATGAAGAAAAGAAACAACTGGAATTATTAAATGATGGAATGGCTTGCGGAATAGATGGCTGTAGTATATAAACAAGAATTTTACATTGGGTAGAATAGAGGGATTTTATGATATATACACTGCCGGTTACAGGTGTTTTTACAACAAATGTCTATTTTTTGATTGATAAAGAAACGAAACACGGATTTTTAATCGACCCAGGAGCAAATGCAGATTTGATTCTAGAGGTAATTGAAAGATACGGCTTTCAAATAGAAAAAATACTGATCACACATGGGCATTTTGATCATATCGGTGCTGCCGAAGAAGTCAGTCAAAAACTGCAGGCTCCGATTTATATCCATGAAAAAGGGGAGCGCTACATAATGGACCCTATATGGAATTTGTCGGAAGAAAATGGATTAAAAGTAGTTTTGAAAGATGTGCAGTACATAAAGCATGGAGACGTGATTGCTTTAGAATCCAATCCCCACATAAGGGTTCAGGTAATGCATGTTCCCGGTCACACAACAGACGGTGTAGTATTTTACAGCAAAGAAGAGCAGGCTGCCTTTGTGGGAGACAGTATTTTTAAGGGAAGTCTAGGGATCAGTGACTTCTATGGAGGAGATGAAGTTCAGTTGTTTACAGAGGTAATCACAAAAATCTTAACTCTGCCAGAAGACACAGTCCTTTATTCCGGCCACAGCGGCCCCACAACAGTAGGAAGTGAAAGAGCTCGAATCTGCAGGAACATGGTCGAGTAACGGGAAGGCCAATTGGCTACAGCCTGGGAATTTCAAATAGATAAAAAGGTACCCTCTAGAGATAGGAGATTATACGAAATGACAAAATACACTTTTTTAGAAGGTTATCGTTTTTCGAATGGTTTGGAACTTAAGAATAGAATCGTGATGGCACCAATGACAACTATGTCCAGTTTTCATGATGGCCATGTGACAACCGACGAGGTGAATTATTATCACCGTCGCGGCGGCGGGCCAGGTATGATCATCACTGCGGTTGCCAATGTATCAGAGGACGGCAAAGGATTTGAAGGAGCATTCAGCGCAACAGATGATCGTTTTATTCCTGATTTGACTAAGATCGCAACGGCAATTAAACAGGATGGGACAAAAGCAGTATTGCAAATATTCCATGCGGGACGAATGAGCAATTCAAGAGTTTTGCGAGGGACACAAACGGTTAGTGCCAGCGCAATTGCTGCTGAAAGACCGGGTGCAGAAACGCCCAGAGCCTTGACGGAACCTGAGATTGAACAAATTATTGAGGATTTTGGTGAAGCGACGTTAAGAGCGATCAAAGCTGGTTTTGATGGTGTTGAACTTCACGGAGCCAATACGTACTTACTCCAACAATTTGTTTCTCCCCATTCAAACAGAAGAACAGATCAATGGGGCGGCAGCTTTGAAAATCGCCTTCGCTTTCCTTTAGCAGTCGTCAAGAAAGTTCAAGAAGTAATAAAAGAGAATGGGTCGAAAACGTTTCTTCTTGGTTATCGTGTGTCGCCAGAAGAATTCGAAACTCCGGGAATCCGTTTGGAAGACACTTTCGCTTTAATCGAAAAACTAAAACAAGCTAAGATTGACTATCTTCATGTATCAATCGGTCATATTTCGCGGACGTCAATGAACGACAAAACCAATTTGGTTCCCATTGTTGAACAAATGCTGGCTGTTTTAAATAATGAATTGCCGTTGATTGGTGTGGGCTCCATGGAAACTCCAGCCGACGTTCAAAAAGCTATGGATGATGGATTAGAACTGGTTGCTCTTGGCCGTGAGCTTATCCGGGAACCACAATGGGTTCAAAAGGTCATGATGAATGATGAAGCAAGTATTCGTTATACTATTTCTCCTACAGACTTCGAAGAACTAGCGATTCCGAGAGCAATGCAAACCTATCTGACCAGTGTCTACAAAGAGCAGATCCATCTCTCAACGGATGCTAAGCCATCATCGGATGCATTCTTGGCAAGCGCGGCTCCAATGGAAGGCTACAAAAAATAAAATATAAATAAGCAAGATGATTTCGACGGTTCAAGATCGCTTGCCGAAAAAACTGACGTCAACTAGCAGGAATGCTGCCATGTTGAAGTCATTTTTTTTGAAAAAAACAGAAAAAATGGAAAAATCGATCGAACTGGAATTCCTCGGTAATGTGATCCAATCACCAAATCCTCACTTTTCTGAAATTCCCCATTTTATTGATAGAAACACCTGGGAAAGCTTATGCGACGGGTTTTTATCCCGATTTATTGTGTCAGGAAGTGACAGATAATGTGAGGTTATTCACACAGTGTTTGAAACTGAAAACAGGATGCTAAATGAAGAAAAACCACAAAATATACGGATGTTTTTCAATCGATGGACCCAATATTTTGGGAGAAAAATTGACGAACCATCCTAAATTTCCGGATGCAATCCCTTGTGAAAAAGCCGCAGAACCTTGAAGTGATGCGTTTTTTGAATTACCTTTCCTAATCATGACGGGAGTAGAGGTCAGTCGGATCATTCCGCCATCGAGGCGGTGAATTTATTTTCGAATGAACAACAACAATTCGCAGGACAAGTACCTTTTTTGAATCATCCTGAAGTGTGAACGCTATCATCTATTTTTGTGTTATACCAATCTCGTGTGACATATAGTCCCATCAACTGTGAGAATCGAAATGACTATCTGCTTTATTGACTATATAATTTGCTCCATAGTTAAGAACAAATTAGAAATTTAAAATCAAAGGAGATCAATTAAATGGAAATCAATATGGCGGACACGACTTTCATGTTCCTCGCAACGGTAATGGTCCTGCTGATGACCCCAGCGTTATCTTTATTTTATGGAGGGATGGTCAGGGCAAAAAATGTTCTGAGCACAACCATGCATAGTTATGCAGCTATTGTAGTAGTGGTGATACAATGGATACTTTTAGGTTATTCCTTGTCATTCGGAGGAGACAATTCAATCATCGGCGATTTTTCATTTGCTTTTCTTAAAAATGTTGGATTCGCCCCTGTAGATTATGCTCCGACAATCCCACATCAGTTATTCATGATGTTCCAATTGGCTTTTGCAATCATTACACCTGCAATCATTTCCGGAA
>NZ_JBAWAZ010000003.1:0-2186 GCF_049589555.1 Trichococcus sp. | reverse complement strand
GCTGCATTCGTTCTGCCTCGGCCACCGAATCCGCCATCGGCTTTTCGCAAAGCACATGCTTGCCTGCTTCAAGCGCAGCGATGGTGATGGGGCTGTGCGATTGTTCGTTCGTAGCGACGATGACGGCATCGACCGTTCCGTCTTCCCAGATCTCCTCAAGGGTCCGATAGACTTTTCCGCCGTACTTCTTTTGGAAAGCCTCTGCTTTGGCAATCGTTCGGTTATAGAATCCAATCAAATCGACTTTTTCGTTTTTGTGGCTTAGAGGGGCGTGCCTCTGTTTCGAAACATCCCCACAACCGATGATAACAATCCCGACCATGAGACCCCTCCTTTCTTTGCCTTCCGATTCTTCGGAAGACGGCTGTTTAAGTTATGTGCTTGATTCTAACATGGCTGTTCTGTTAAAAATAATACCGATTGTCTATCAGGGTTGACCGCCTGTGCCGAACACCATCGCAGTCTTTAATCAATTATGCAGAGGGCTCGCTTGTTTTCGGTTCTTGCCTGACACGCCTGCAGCTGTTTCTCGGACCAAGGCCAAACGCTCTAGTTCGATTTCTGGATTGACTGTGCAGTCCGCTCCGATGATGACGCCTGTATCGCCGATTTCTTGAATGAGGTCGGCTGTGTATTGGGCGATGTCCGCTTCTTTCCCTGAATCCAACAGCGTGCCTGCGTTATTGTCGAAGCCGCCGATCACTGCTTTGTTCCCGAAGAAGTCTTTGCCTTCCTTCAGGCTGATTTTTTCGGTGTGGACCGCCCAGTTGTAGGCTTTTGCTTCATAGTCCCGGTAGTAGGACAAGTCGTTTTGATGATGCTCGTAGCCGCAGATGTGCAGGATGTTGTAGTCGCTGACTGCATTTGCCGCACCCAACACATCCAATTCACTAGGCGCGATATAGGTATGATAAGCCTCTTTCGTGGCCGCGCTGGTTTGGACATTCTGCACACTCAGGTAAATGCCGTCCGCGCCTGCTTCTTCGATGACTTTCCTTGTCAGCAACGCCACGTCCTTGGCGATTTCATTGGCCGCATAAGCGAGAGCGCCCGGGTCCGTCTCAAAGAAACGGGTGAATTTTTCGGGATCCTTATCCCATGCTTCGAAGGCGATCCGGATATAGTTCGCTGGCGAAAAGATATTGTAGAAGGTTGCGATTTCGCCGTTGAAGGATTCCTTGATCCGTTTGACCGTCTTGACCTGCTCCGTGATCCACGGATGGTCCGGCCCCACAGACTTGACGTTGTATAAGTCATCCGCATGTTTTATCGTTTTTCCCAACAGGCTCGGATGCCCGAAAAAGCCGTCGCTCATGATCTTCACGAAATCCGGGTTGAAGGCATCGTAGAAATCCTTATGCCCATCGATCACTCTATCCAAAACCGATCTGTCCTCCAAACCACGGAATTGATCATCACCGAAAACAAAGTGAAACCAAAAGCCAACCGGCACACGCTCCGTTTCCTTGTTGTCGAAAGCATCAAAAATCAATTTTCTTCTGTTATTGTCTGTCATGTATATTCCTCCTCGAGTGTAATAAAAAGTCGCCCTCCCTGGATCGATTCCAGAAAGGACGACGGTTAGATCGCGTTACCACCTTGCTTAATGACAACCTTGCGATTGCCATCTCAATCAGTACAGAGGGATTCATCCTCCTCGATACTGCTGCCTGTCTAACGGGGGCGTCCGGACGCGCTTGAAGGAAACTCCTTTTCAGCGCATCAACTCTGAGGCCATTTTTCCTGTGCTGCCGTCCGCTCTTTCTCACCGCCCAAGAGCTCTCTGAAGGACTTCCAACAAGTACTTTCCTCTTCTTTGCTTTTTTCTGTATGGCTTTGATTCATAGACACAGTCTATCACCGTAGCCACAGCCTGAAAAGCACACGATTCCGAACAGGCTTGACAGGAAAAAGCGAACAGTGGGTTGGTTGTGCATGAGGTAAAACATGGATAACGGAAAAGTATTCTTCATTTCGAGTATCTGGCATTCAAAAAAGATGAATAAAATTTATTAATCCATCTTTTCTAGCCGCCTTCGCACAAAAAAAGGACAACCTATTCGGTTGCCCTGAAAATTATTCCCATTTTAAAAAGCGAGAACAGTCAATACACAGATGAAGATGTAGCTCAAAATCATGGAGATTTGCAGCAATCTCGGTGCTTTGTAGCCTAAATCTTCATTGAT
>NZ_JBAWAZ010000002.1:0-5892 GCF_049589555.1 Trichococcus sp. | reverse complement strand
CGCAAAACATCTGGCTGCTGTTCATCGGCCGTGCAATCGATGGCTTCACGGGCGGAAATATTTCGATTGCTCAGTCTGCGATTGCCGACATCAGCGATGCCTCCAACAGAGCCAAAAACTTTGGTCTGATCGGTATGGCGTTTGGCTTGGGCTTTGTCATCGGACCCTACCTAGGCGGGAAATTATCTGACCCATCCATTTTGAGCTGGTTCGATTTTGCAACACCGTTTTGGTTTGCCGCATTGCTGACCGCACTCAATATCGTGATGGTCCTGAAACGTTTCCCTGAGACACTGAAAAATAGAAAAATCGGGCGCATTGATCCGTTGGCAGGAGTCAAGAATATCCGCAAAGCTTTAGAAATCAAAAAACTGCGTACCATATTCGCAGTCATCTTTTTGCTGACTGTTGGCTTCAATTTCTTCACTCAGTTTTTCCAAGTCTTTCTGGTAGGGAAGTTCCAGTTCGATCAATCTCAAATTGGCGATCTATTCGCCTACATGGGCATTTGGATTGCAGTGGCACAAGGGGCCTTTTTACGTCCGCTTTCAAAAAGATTTTCACCGATGAAAATACTGTCGGTTTCAAGTATCCTGTTGGCGGCTACCTTCCCTTTCCTGCTGCTCCCTGATCAAGCCGTCTGGATTTACGTTATCATCCCCTTCATTGCAATTTTCCAGGGATTGACGCAACCGAACAGCACGGCGATTGTATCCAGTATGTCCGACCGTTCATCACAAGGCGAAATTCTCGGCATAAATCAGTCCATTGTCAGCCTGGCGCAGGCGCTGCCTCCCATTTTGGCAGCCTTTTTAACCACCATCAACATCAATCTTCCGACCTTGTTTGCAGCAGGCTCGACGTTGGGTGCATGGATCGTTTTTGTTTTCGTATTTAAACGTTCGAAGGTTGTTTCGGATACGCCACAGCCGGGTAATTAGAGATTTGCATGGATAGAAAAATACCCCGTTTATCAGAAGAAATTCTGATAAACGGGGTATTTTCATTAAGCTGCTATTTTTTTCTCGTAGTATTTATAGCCGATGAAGCAAACCACGAAGCAGAACAGGATGAAAATCGGTACATAAGTCGGATTGGACACGATGCCACCGATCAGAATAATGGCGGAGCCCATGATCGCGAATACCGGGGTGATCGAACCGAAGAAAGAACTGGTGATGACACCTTCTTTTTTCATGCTGATGACTTTCAGATAAAGGATGACATAAGTCATATAACTGAAGACAATCGCGATTTCGCTGACATCTCCGCCACCCAGAATCCCGGATTTTTGGCTCAAATAGTGCAACACCATCCACACAAGGGATACCGCAAAGGCAATTTGTGCGGCTGCCGGGGACAGTTGGCTCTTTGGATTGATCCGTTTTACCTTAGAGCTGTTTGGCAGCATATTTTTTTCTGCCAGTGCTTGCGGCAAACGCAGCATACCCATGATTACGCCATTCGTTACGCCCAAAATAGCGATCAATACAAAGGAAAGAATGATGCTGCCGCCGCGTTCGCCCAGCAAGGAAATACCGATTGTTGTGGTGGCCTCATCGCCAACAGCCAAGATGTACTCGGAGCCGGCGATGGAGACCAAGCCGCTGAAATAGGTCAAATAGATGGCCAGCACTACCAAAGGTCCGATGGTCAACGCTAAAGGCATCGTCCGTTTGGGGTTCTTTACTTCATGCGTGATGTTTGTCGCGATGGTCCAACCATCGTAGGAGAATGCCATCGGCGCCAATGCAGCCAGCCAGCCCCAACCGACATTCGTGATCGGAACCGCCAATTCGGGAGGAACGATTGGAGTCGGTTCTTTCCAGAAAACTCCGACAATAGCGATGGCAATCAGCGGAATCAGTTTCATGATGGTGGCGAGGTTCTGGAAATAGCCGCCCAATCTGAGCGAAAAATAATTCAACAAGAAGAAGAATGCCATGTAACCTGTACCGATCAGTGTCTGTGTTTCCAATGTGTTCGGCAGGCCCAACAGCATGCAGGTGTAGATGCCGGATACCCAACTCACGACGACGGTGATCGTCGGCAGGTAGACGAACAATTGGAACCAGCCGAACGCGCTCGCTGCTTTATCGGAGATGAACTCCTCGAAATAAGCGACGACGCCGCCGGTTTTTTCGGTACGGTTAGCCAGCTGCGTCAGTGTGATGCTTCCGAAAATGATGCTGAAAGCCCCGATACAGAAAACCAAAATTCCTAGTGCTACGTTTCCTCCGGTCGCTCCCAAAATGTCATCGGCTTTGAAAAAGATCCCTGATCCGACGCAGATGCCGACAATCATGGATACAGCGGTGAATAAGCCGTAATGTTTCTCTTCTTTCATAAGTCACTCCCAATAGATGTATTTTTTCCAAAAAAAAAGACGGACAGATCTTGATGACAGCTGCGTCCGCCAAAATAATCTGTATAAATCCGTCTGCTATTATACCATCAAAATGACGTCCGGCCTATCAAACTTGTAACATCAGTGTGTTAGAGGTTCTACATGGACATCTGTTTCGAAAACATTGAATGCCGTGCGCAAGCGATCTTCGACTTCTTCCGTGATTTCATGGCTGCGCAGCACTGTCAGGTCTTTGTCGAGCAGAATCGTCACATCAACATAGACATTTGCTCCGTAGCTGCGTGCAGCAATGGTCGTCACTTGTTGGACGTCAGGAATGTCGAGGATGGCTTGTCGGTATTCAGATAAATAATTCGTTTCGAAACCATCGGACAAGGAGAAAGCACTCTCGCGGAAGATATCAATTGCGGTCTTGATGATGACGACCCCTACGATGACAGCCATGACGCCGTCCAACCAATACAGCCCGAAGATGGAGCCAAAAATGGCGATTGCCGCCGCAAAACTGGTTAAGGCATCGCTCAGGTTGTCTTTTGCGGAAGCGGCCAATCCAATGCTGTTGATGCGGTTTGCGAGTCGATTGTTGAATATGTAGACACCTATCATGATAAACCCTGCAATCAGGGCGGTAACACCGGATACGACATCAGGTGTGGTGAACTCTCCGCCGCTCAGTTTCGAAAAACTTGAGAACAGCACCTGCAGGCCGACCAAAAGCATGATGAAGGAAGTGGAGAGGCTAGCTATCGTCTCAGCTTTCCAGTGGCCATAAGGATGATCCTCATCAGCCGGTCGGCGGGCGATCCGTAAGCCGATCATGACAGCGACCGTGGAGATGACATCCGTGAAATTGTTCAGCCCATCGGCACTCAGAGAGGCCGATCCGAAGGCATTCCCGATGAAAAGTTTTGCGAAAGAGAGAGTGACATAGGCAACCATGCTGAGTCGTGCGCCCTGTTCCGCCAATTGTAAGTCCTTATATCTTTCGTTCATCGTGTCCTGCTCCATTTCCTATGAATTCATCCGACCATCTTGGACATTTCCCAAAATTGGTACAATAGAAGGATTCTACTATATTTCAGTTTGGTTGTCATTAAAAACGATTTAAAAACACTGTCGTCAACCTGCTGAACAGTGACGGAAACATGAACGATGCGGCACTTGCCCGGGCAAACCGTTGCCTTTTTTTGGCAGGCAACCTACAATGGAAGGAAATATGAAATTGTGAAAACGAGAAGGAGGCTTTTATGGATCGCCAGAAAGATGCCCTGTACTACACCGGACTTTTAAAAACGAAAAAAGTATCCCCGGAAGAATTGATTGCGGATGCCTTCAAAAAGATAGAAGAAGAGAATCCCCATTGCAATGCCGTTGTGAATACACGGATGGAAAAAGCGCTGCATGAAGCCCGGACAAGGGATTTCGAGAACACCTTATTCGGCGGCGTGCCGATCCTGATCAAGGATTTGGGTCAGGACCTGGCCGGGGAGCCGTCGACATCAGGCTCGCGGTTGCTGAAGGATTATGTCGCTCCCCGCACCAGTCATTTTGTCGAAGCAGTTGAGAGGGCCGGCTTCATCGTCATCGGCCAGACGAGCACACCCGAGTTTGGGTTCAAGAACATCACCGATGCCGTCATCCATGGACCAGCCCGAAACCCTTTCAATCGGAACCATTCTCCGGGAGGGTCCAGCGGCGGGGCGGCAGCGGCTATCGCGGCGGAGATGGTGGCCATCGCCACCGCCAGCGACGGCGGCGGCTCGATCCGCATTCCGGCTTCCTTCACAGGTTTGGTGGGACTGAAACCAACAAGGGGGCGGACACCGGTGGGGCCAGGGTCATACCGCGGCTGGCAAGGTGCATCGATCAGCTTCGCCTTGACGAAGACGGTAAGGGATACGGCAATGATGCTGGACGCTTTGCAGACTGTCCAAGCGGCAGCGCCGTTCCAGACCCCATTATTCCCGGGGAGCCATTTCCAGGAACATCAAACCGGAAAGCGGCGCATGTTCCGGATCGCCTATTCATTGGAATCGCCGGTTAAATCTATCGTCAGCGAGGAGGCGAAGCGGGCGGTGCTGCGGACAGTGGCCGCGTTGGAAGAGTTGGGTTACGAGGTGGAAGAAAAAACGCCCGATATCGACGGCATCCGTTTGATGGAGGCCTACTATGCGATGAACGGAGCCGAAACGGATGCCATGCTGAGAGGTTTTTCCGCGAAACTGGGGCGCCCATTGACGGCCGATGATATGGAGCTGGTTTCCTGGTCCCTCTATCAATACGGCCGGACGATCTCCGGAGGCGACTACTCCTTGGCATTGGGTCTTTGGGACCAAGCGGCGGCCACGATGGATCAGTTCCATGAGAACTATGATCTGCTCCTGCAGCCGACTACGGCAGAGAGCGCTCCCCGCATCGATCACTCTTTCCAAAGCGAAGCATTGAAGGAGCGGATGCGCAGATCGGATCTGCTGTCGGCTGCGGACAGGAAAGAAATTGTCTGGACCATGTTTGAAGAGAGTCTGGGCGTGACCCCGTTTACGCAGCAAGCGAATTTGACGGGGCAGCCTGCCATCAGCCTGCCGGTGCACCGCACGGCTGCCGGGTTGCCTTTGGGTGTGCAGTTCACGGCCCCGAAAGGCAAAGAAGAGTGGCTGTTGGACATTGCGTCGGTATTGGAGATGGCCGGGCTTTTCACCTGATTGGGGACGCCGATAAGAACTGCAGACTTATCTTTCGGAAAGCGCTTGACGGCCCCTGAAAAAAAGCTATAATTAGGTAGTTTTTAAAATAAAAAAGATATCTAGGATATTGGAGGAAAAATAGATTGGAAATGCAGAAAGAAAGGCATCCACAGATTCCCCTGAGCATGGCTGCGGTTGTTGTGGCGCTGGGAGTCGTTTATGGGGATATCGGAACCTCACCGCTCTATGTCATGAAAGCTATTGTAGAGGGGAACGGCGGACTCGAATCGTTGTCGGATTCATTTATAATTGGTGCGCTGTCCTTGGTGGTCTGGACGGTCACGCTGCTGACCTCGATCAAATATGTGCTTATAGCGATGCAGGCCGATAACCATGGAGAAGGAGGCATTTTCTCGCTTTACACACTCGTCCATAACCGCGCAAAATGGCTGATCATTCCGGCCATGGTCGGCGGTGCTGCCTTGCTGGCCGACGGTATTTTGACCCCGGCGGTAACGGTCACGACGGCTGTCGAAGGCTTGCGCAGCATCCCATTCTTCGAGGGCTTCTTAGGTGAGGGGCAAGGGAAAATACTGGCGATCACGATGACAATCATCTCGGCCTTGTTCATGATCCAACGGCTCGGAACCAAAACGATAGGGAAAGCTTTTGGGCCCATCATGGCTTTTTGGTTTGCCTTTATCGGCGGATTTGGGCTATGGCAAGTGCTCAGCAATCCGACTGTACTGCTTGCCTTCAATCCTATGCGCGGTATCGAACTGCTCCTGAGCGAACAGAACAATGCCGGCTTTATGATTTTGGGCAGCATTTTCTTGGCTA
>NZ_JBAWAZ010000001.1:0-2505 GCF_049589555.1 Trichococcus sp. | reverse complement strand
TTGCTGACTTTATGTTTGCGATACTAAGTATCGTCTTCGTTTGCTTCGACCGAAGTCTAAGCTCCTTGCACATTTGGTTCGTTCATTCTTTATTCAGTTTTCAAAGGTCAATCGTGTATCACTCGTTACGTGATAGCTTATTCATATTATCACGGCCACCGCATCTTGTCAACAGTTTTTAAAATTAAATTTTTAACTGTCGGCCGGATGAATCAGCAACTTTCATATGATAACATCGTTTTATCTTGCTGTCAACAATGAATCTTATCTTGCCGTTGCCTTACAAAAGACAACTTCATAATACTATCATCATTTCAAACCTGTGTCAAACAGATTTCAGAATAAAACGCATCGGATTACCGAGGAACTAAACTTTACCACAAAAATGTAAGCCTTGTCAACAGCAGTGCATCGGCATTATTATGGATTTATCATTTTATGGGAAACCCGATTATTTTTCCAAATATAGGGATACCTATGCTGGATTTCCCGAAAATACTGCTGAAGCAGCGAGAGAAAATCAAAGAGGCAACCTCAAATTGCGAGGTTGCCTCACTTCATGGTTGTAGCACTAGTTCCTGTAATTTATCTACCAACACTGAAACCGTTGGTATTTAAAGGTAATGTTCGTTGACATGATCTTCGTTCATGTGAGTCTGACAAACTTCCGGACTTCTTTTCCACTGAATGAGGAACATGGCCACAATATGAAGTTGTACACCTGAAGATTCATCAAACATTTAAACGGGGCATCTCGCCACTCACATTTAAATACGAATCTTCTTCGAGATAACATCTTAAGTTTACTCGCCTAAAATGTTTCTCACTCCTGAACCTTTATCCATCCTATTACGGTTTTAACTTCACAGGTTAAATCAATTTTTCTTAGTTTTTCAAGCTAATCTAAATCTTTTCTGCTGCTACGTTACTTTTTTCATTCATTTTGTCATGTTGAATCTTTTCTAGATTTTTCGGGTCTATACTTAAAGTCTCTACTCGATCATGAATGAAATTAAAACCATAAGATGCTAGAACTTCAATTGGTTCTATGTAAAGAATTCATTTTATGCAACCCTTTCGGATCGTATACACTTCCTTCTTTACACTGTAATAATAACATGAAAGCGCTTGCTTTGCAAGTAAATGTTGCCTATTTTTTAAAAATTATTTGAGTTTTTTTCGTGCTATCATCCAATTTCCCGGCTGATTATAAGGCTGCATTCCCCGCTCCTTCATCAGAAGAATTTAATAAGGGCCGCCTTCCAGCAGCCCCCAATTCGATCAGAGCTTCGTCTTGACAACGACAGCCTCATTCACTTGCACCAATTCATCATTTAAATACACAGCTAGCTCTGGTCCTTCTTCAACAGTGAGGGTCACTTCTCCGCCGATCACTTGCACATCAAGCAGGCTGCCGCGGAAATTGATTTTGAAGTCATAACCTTGCCAGTTTTTCGGAACGAATGGTTTGAAATGCAGGAGTCCGTCTTTCACGCGCATTCCGGCAAAGCCTTGGACGATTGCCAACCAGGCACCGCTCATCGAAGTGATGTGGAGCCCGTCATCCGTGTCATTATTGTAGTTGTCCAGATCCAACCTTGCGGTGCGCGCATACAATTCAACTGCTTTTTCTTCCTTCCCGAGTTCCGCAGCCAGGACGGCATGAACGGAAGGCGACAAAGATGATTCGTGCACAGTCATCGGTTCGTAGAAATCAAAATTGCGTCTCTTTTCTTCCATGCTGTACCGGTCATTCAAAAAATAGATGCTCTGCAGCACATCGGACTGTTTGATGAACGGAGAGCGGAGTATCTTATCCCATGACCAATGCTGATTCAATGGCCTTTCGCTCGGATCCAACGTATCGGCAGGACGAAGGTCTTTATCAAGGAACGTGTCATGCTGGACAAAAACTCCCAGTTCCTCATCATACGGATAATACATCCGGGCAACAATATCTTTCCAGTGGTCCGTTTCCGCTTCCGTCAGGCTATGCTCTGCCCATTTCTCGGGGGACACTTTTTTGAGCGCGTCCAACGTGTACTTCAGTGTCCACGTCGCCATATTGTTGGTGTGGTAATTGTTGTTGACGTTGTTTTCGTACTCGTTCGGGCCAGTCACGCCATGGATCATATATTTTTGTTTGCGTTTGGAAAAATGGACCCGATCCGCCCAGAACCGGGAAATACCGACGAGGACATCGATCCCTGTTTCGACGAGATAGCTTTCATCCCCTGTGTAGTTCGTATAGTTGTAGATGGCATGCGCAATCGCCCCGTTGCGGTGGATTTCCTCGAAAGTGATCTCCCACTCGTTGTGGCATTCGACCCCGGTGAAAGTCACCATCGGATACAAAGCCCCTTTCAGACCCTGCTGGCGTGCGTTGTGGAAAGCACCCGGCAACTGCTGATGACGGTAGCGCAACAACTGGCGGGTGACTTTCGGATCGGCCACGGAAAGGTACATCGGCACCATGTATGCCTCCGTATCCCAATAGGTGGCGCC